>NZ_JBAUJR010000475.1:0-3536 GCF_049683935.1 Mycobacterium sp.
TCCAGCACCTGGCTGGAATACGGCCTCGAAGAACCATGCAGCGACGGCGTCGCAAGGCGACCACCCCCCAATTTTCACCCCGGAACGGGCGACCGCAGGTCACATTGGCTGGAATGCAATTCCGGCGGAAGGGACTAGCCCTCGATGAAGTCTTCCAGCTGGGCGCGCGCGACGTCGTCGGCCAGCTGCTTCGGCGGGCTCTTCATCAGGTAGGCAGAGGCCGCCTCGACGGGTCCGCCGATGCCCCGGTCCTTGGCGATCTTCGCGGCACGGACCGCGTCGATGATGACGCCGGCCGAGTTGGGCGAATCCCACACCTCGAGCTTGTACTCCAGGTTCAGCGGCACGTCACCGAAGGCGCGACCTTCCAGGCGGACGTAGGCCCACTTGCGGTCGTCGAGCCAGCCGACGTGGTCGGACGGGCCGATGTGCACGTCTTTGGTGTTGAACTCGCGCTGCAGGTTGCTGGTGACGGCCTGGGTCTTGGAGATCTTCTTCGACTCCAGGCGTGAGCGCTCGAGCATGTTGAGGAAGTCCATGTTGCCGCCGACGTTGAGCTGCATGGTGCGGTCGAGTTGCACGCCACGATCCTCGAACAGCTTGGCCATCACGCGGTGGGTGATGGTGGCGCCGACCTGGCTCTTGATGTCGTCGCCGACGATAGGCACGCCGGCGTCTTCGAACTTCTTGGCCCACACCGGATCCGAGGCGATGAAGACGGGCAGGGCGTTGACGAAGGCCACGCCGGCGTCGATCGCGCACTGGGCGTAGAACTTGTCGGCCTCTTCGGAGCCCACCGGCAGGTAGGACACCAGGACGTCGACCTTGGCGTCTTTGAGCGCCTTGACGACATCGGCGGGCTCGACGTCGGAGATCTCGATGGTCTCGGCGTAGTACTTGCCGATGCCGTCGAGCGTCGGTCCGCGCTGCACGACGACGTCGGTCGGCGGTACGTCGGCGATCTTGATGGTGTTGTTCTCCGAGGCGAAGATGGCCTCGGAGAGGTCGAAGCCGACCTTCTTGGCGTCCACGTCGAATGCGGCGACGAACTTCACGTCGCGCACGTGGTACTGGCCGAGCTTGACGTGCATCAGGCCGGGAACGGTGGCGTTCTCGTCTGCGTCCTTGTAGTACTGAACGCCCTGCACCAGCGAGGACGCGCAGTTGCCCACGCCGACGATCGCGACCCGGACGTCATTGCTTGCGGTCATGACGACTTCTCCCTTTGTCCTACTCCGATTGCTGTATCACTCATTACGCACTCGACCCGGTCAGGCCTGGTCTGCGCGGTCTTGCGCCGATTTCTCGGCCGCGATCAATTCGTTGAGCCATTTGACTTCCCGCTCGCTGGACTCGAGACCCAGCTGGTGGAGCTGCCGGGTGTAGCGGTCCAGCGAGTTGCTTGCCCGCGCGACGGCTTCACGAAGGCCTTCCCGACGTTCCTCCACCTGGCGACGACGTCCCTCGAGGATCCTCATCCGCGCCTCGGCGGGAGTGCGGTTGAAGAATGCGAGGTGGACGCCGAAGCCGTCGTCGGAGAAGTTCTGTGGGCCGGTGTCGGCCACCAGTTCGGTGAAGCGCTTCTTGCCGGCGTCGGTGAGCTGGTAGACGCGGCGGGCGCGGCGGACCTTCACGGTGCCCTCGGGGGCGGCGTCCTCGACGATCAGGCCGTCGGCCTGCATGCGCCGCAGCGCCGGGTAGAGCGAACCGTACGAAAAAGCGCGGAACGCACCGAGTAGACCCGTCAGACGTTTCCGCAGCTCGTAGCCGTGCATCGGGGATTCCTGGAGGAGACCCAGAACAGCCAGTTCCAGCATTCGGGCCACCTCCTCACACTTCCGGTCGTCGCTACGACGACTCAACACGTCGGGCAAGTGTATCGCGCCGATATATTCGCCGTCATATCGGTAGCGGGGAAATGACGCGGGGGTGTCAGTTGCTGGGGTAGTTGATCTGCTTGACGGAGCCGTCGCCGTTCAGCTCGATGTAGCCGCTTCCGAACTCGCTGGACACATAAACGGCCAGGTCGATGGCACCCGGCGGGGCGGTCTCGTCGCTGCTCGCATCGATGGAGAGATAGAGATTGTCGACGTCCTCGGCCTTGATGCCCAGTGTTTCGGGAGCGCCGCGCATGATGCCGACCACGGTCGGCACGTCGAACGCGGCGAGGTCGACGAGCACGTCACGGTCGTCCCTGGCCGACGACGAGGGGTCACCCCAGCCGCCGCGATAGATGTACTGCAGCGCCCGCCGGTCGTCGGCCTGGTCGGGCCGCTGCAGGGCGGCGTAGTCCGGGTAAACGGTCAACGAGTACCCCATGGTGTCGTCCCACTTCTGTCGCATCTGCTCGAGCAGCCCGGTCAGACCGCCCAGCGAGTGCAGTTGCCGCGGCGGGGTCAGCACCTTGGCGGGGACCCCGTCGGACTTGGCGCCGGGGTCCGACGTGAAGTTCAGCGGCGACGGGGTGTTGCCGTAGAGGCCCCAGCCGATCGCGATTCCGAGCACCACCAGCAAGCCGGCCATCGCGGCACGCAGGCCCCAGCCGTTGCCGATGGCCGGGACCCGGCGGTTGACCACCCGGGTGATGACCGGCGCCGACGAGTTGGCGGTCTGCAGATCGGAGACCAGGGACTGCAGCTCGCCCAGGGTGGCAGCGGTGGTCGCCGTCTTGACCCGCTCGCCGTGTTCGGCCATCGACAGCTGGCCCTCCGCCAGCGCGGTGTCGAGGATCTGGCAGGTGTCGTTGCGGTCGCTGTCCTTTGCGCGCGTCCCTGCACCACGTCGCGCTGAGCTGCCCGGGGCCACGTCGATGATCGTAAGAGTTCCCCCGGTGATGTCGCAGGCCAGCCTTGATCTTGACCGTCGATTTGAGGGAACCGGCCGCAGGTCGCGCCTCGGTGGTCATGGCGCCGACGTACTCTGGTCCTCGTGCGATTGCAGCGACAGGTGGTGGACTACGCCCTGCGGCGCCGGTCCCTGCTGGCCGAGGTCTATTCGGGGCGCACCGGCGTCACGGAGGTCTGCGACGCGAATCCCTACCTGCTTCGGGCCGCCAAGTTCCACGGCAAGTCGAGCTCGGTGATCTGCCCGATCTGCCGCAAGGAACAGCTGACCCTGGTGTCGTGGGTGTTCGGCGATCACCTCGGCGCGGTGTCCGGTTCGGCCCGCACCGCAGAGGAGCTGGTCATGCTGGCCACCCGTTACGACGAGTTCTCGGTACATGTGGTGGAGGTATGTCGGACCTGCAGTTGGAATCACCTGGTCAAGTCGTACAAGCTGGGAGAGGTACCGCCCCCACAGGGTTCGCCCAAGCCACGACGCACTCAGACGGCGCGCGGTCGTGCGCGCACGGCCAGTGAATAACGAAGGGCGCCACGACCGGTCAGCCAGAGACGCCCGGGAGGGCAAGATGACCGACGGCGTGAGCCCGAGACCACCCCAACGACCTGACGGTCCGCCTCAGCGGTCCGGTGATGGCGCTCGGCACCGGCCGCCGACTCAGGGCGCTGCGAAGCGCCCACGCCCCGGTGCCCCGG
>NZ_JBAUJR010000476.1:0-27223 GCF_049683935.1 Mycobacterium sp.
GCCCGCGGGTGCGGCGCTGGCGGCGTATCCCGTGTGGTGTGCGTTCGCGACGGTGCTGTCGACGCGGATCTGGCAGCTGAATCGTTGAGTAAGAGTCAGGTGGCGAACTCGGAAGAAGGACAGGAAGAGGAGCGGCAGCGCCTCGCCGACCGTTTCCTCAGCGTGGTCGAGGACACTATCTACTGGGCGATCGCGGTGATGCTGATCGCCGGTTCCGGCGCCCTGCTGGTCAGCCAGTTCAACACGATGCTGCGATTGCGCAACACACCCGTCAACACCGTGATGCTCGAGGTTCTCGACGGACTGCTGCTCGTGTTCATCTTCGTCGAATTGCTGTACGCGGTCCGCACGTCGCTGCGATCCCACGAGATCGCGGTCGAACCGTTCCTGATCGTCGGCATCCTCGCCGGAATCAAGGAGATCGTCGTGTTGTCGGTCGAAGCGGCCACCCTGCTGGACAACGGCCCGAACTTCGCACGGGCTGTGGTGGAGATCGGCGTGCTCGCCGGGGTGGTGCTGATCCTGGCCGTCTCCGCGGTCATCCTGCGCGGGCGACGCGGTGGGCGCGACGCTGCGGAACCCGTGGTTGCCGAGGAGGCCTCGTCTTCGAAGTGACGGACCCGGCGAGCGTCGCAACTTGCTTTACGATCGGCTAGTAACGTACTTTACGAACGTAAAGGCATCTGACGATGGGAGCAGCTGTGGAGTCCGCCGCGGCCACCGACCATCGGGCGACGGACACCCGAGCCCGGCTGATCGACGTCGCCGTGCGACTGTTCACCCGCAACAGCTACGCCGGCACCTCGCTTCAGATGATCGCCGACGACATCGGTTTCACCAAAGCGGCCATCTACCATCATTTCCGGAGCCGCGAGCAACTCCTGCTGGCAGTGCTGGAACCATTGCTGGAGGAACTCGCGATGGTCGTGGACGCGGCGGAGAACAAGCGCTCCGCCTCCGCCAGGGCAGACGAGATGTTGACCGGATATGCCGCCCTCGCTGTACGCAACCGTGGCCTGGTGGGGGTGCTCGCCGCCGACCCCAGCGTCGCCGCCGCGCTGGAGCAGCGCGGCGATTGGACGCAACTCATCGAGCGTCAGTTGTCGCTCCTCGCCGATGTTGATCCGGGGCCGGCCGGAAAGGTCAAGGCGGCCATGGTGTTTGCCGGTATGGCGGCGGCGGCGACCGGCCCCATATCGGCGAAGGTCGGCGACGAGGCACTTCGGTCCTACCTCATCGAGGCGGGACGACGAACTCTGGGTGTGCGGGCGCCACGACGCCCGTGACGAGCATCACCGGCATGGTGCCGGGAAAGGAATGTGGAATGAAGAGTGCGGTAGTGACCGGAGGCGGTTCAGGGATCGGGCGCGCGGTGGTCGAGCGGCTGCGGGCAGATGGCCACCATGTGGCGACCATCGATCTCACTCCGTCTGACGACGAATTCGCCCACGTCGCCGATGTGACCGATCGAGCACAGATCGAAGCGGTCTTCGCTGCGATCGCTGCGCAGCTGGGACCCGTCACGATTCTGGTGAATGCCGCGGGCCTGGACGGGTTCAAGCGCTTCACCGACATCACCTTCGCCGAGTGGCAGCGCGTGGTCGACGTGAATCTCAACGGCGTCTTCCACTGCGTGCAATCGGTGTTGCCCGGCATGATCGAGGCGGGCTGGGGCCGCATCGTCAACATCTCGTCGTCGAGCACCCATTCGGGGACGCCGTACATGGCGCACTATGTGGCGGCCAAGTCCGCGGTCAACGGGCTGACGAAGTCACTCGCGCTAGAGTACGGCCCCGCCGGAATCACCGTCAACGCCGTGCCACCGGGATTCATCGACACCCCGATGCTGCGCGGTGCCGAGTCGCGAGGTCTACTGGGTGACGTGCAGGCGACAATCGATGCGACGCCGGTGCGCCGGATCGGACGGCCCGAGGACATCGCCGCGGCGTGCGCGTTCCTGGTCTCCGAGGAGGCCGGCTACATCACCGGACAGATTCTCGGGGTCAACGGCGGCAGGAACACCTGAGTGGCGGAGCACCCGGGCCACTTCACCCCTGCCGGCGACGGATTCATGCCGACGAATTTTGCGCAGAGTCACTGGGGAGACGACCACCTCAATGGCCCGGCGATCGTCGGACTGATTGCCCGCGGACTCGAAAAGCATTGCGGCTCAGCTGAATTTCGTCCCGCGCGGTTGACGGTGGACCTGTTCCGCGCAGCACGCAACGCGCTCACGACGCTGGACATCAGGGTGCTTCGCGACGGCCGCCGGGTCCGTGTCGCAGAAGGCGACGTCGTGCAGGACGGACGTGTGGTAGCACGGGCGATGCTGGTGCAGTACCGGCCGTCGGCGCCGGTACCGGGGGAGCTGTGGACGTCGGAAGCCCGCTTCCCGGAACCGCCGTCACCCGACGGTGCGATCTCGCCGTACGTCGGCAGCGACGAGGCCGGGTGGACACGGTCGCCGGCTGAGCACCAGAACGGCTCGCGGAAACGTTTCTACAACGACGGCATCGGAGTCGTCACCGGCGAGAGGCTCTCGCCGTTCGTCCGGGCGGCGACCGTGGCGGAGGCGACGAGCCTGGTGACCAACCTGGGCAGTGCCGGGGTGGGCTACATCAACGGCGACCTGACCGTCGCGCTGTCGCGCCTTCCGGTCGACGAGTGGATCGGTATCCAGGCGGACTCGCACCAGGCCGCCGACGGCATCGCCGTCGGGACCGCGACACTGTTCGACAGCCTCGGGGCGTTCGGAGCGGGGACGACCACCGCGATCGCCAATTCTGCTGCGCAGATCGACTTCTCGACGCGGGAGTTCCGCATGGGTATCAACTACGAGTAGGCGTTCGTCTAGACGCAACCGCTGACGGTGATGCGGCGACCGAAGTTCCCGCAGACGCTGATGTCCGGCGGAGGGGGCGGTGGTGGCGGCGGAGCGGCTTCGTAATCCTCCGGCAGTGGCACGTACTCGGACGGGGGAGGCGCCCACGGTGCGATGGCGTCAGCGATGCTGCCGCACGCGTTCACCGACACATGGCGTCCTCCGACCGAACCGCAGACATCGGCGTCGGCCTCCATCGGCTGCGGCAGCGCCGACAGCGCGAAGGTCACCACACACAGCCCCAAAGATCCGACCACTCGCAATGCCCACACGACCGGGATCGTACCGCCGGGGATTCCGCAGATTCGATGAATGGGCGCAGACCGCGCGACGCATACACTCGCAACTGAACCCGCAGACGTCCGCCGAGGAGGATCGTGGCCAGCTCGCTGCCCGATAACCCCTCGTTGACTGACCTTCGCGACCAGGCTCACGCGCTGCAGCGAAGAGTGCTCGATGCCGATCCTGGCGGCATCGAGATGGTGCGTCGATACCATCCGGGGCCGGCCGAGGTGTTGCAACAGATCGGTCATTTCGCACTGCTCGATGCGCAGCTGACGATCGCCCGTCGGTACGGCTTCTCCGGGTGGCCCGCGCTCGTCGACTATCTCGATGTCGCCGGGGATCTCAGCGTCGATCCGCGCCGAATCGACGATGCCGCTCTCTGCGTGGCGGACCGGTTCTGCGCGTTGTCGGTGTTGCGCTACACCGACGATGACGCGCCACCTCGGCGCGCCGCTGCTGCCGAGATATACTCTGCGGCAGCTGATCTGGGTGATCAGCACATCTGGGCGGCTGCCGCGGCCGCTGATCCGACGTCGCTGAGCGGCCATCTCGCCGACCAGCGTGATCTCTCGATGACGCACGGCGGCCCGTTCGGCTGGGTGCCGCTGATGTACCTGTGCTACTCCCGTGTCGACCTCGGTCGAACCCGGGAGCAGGTGATTGCCGCCGCAACACTGTTGCTTCAAGCCGGTGCCGATCCCGACGCCGGGTACCTGTGGTGTGGATTGTCCACACCGTTCACCGCCCTGACAGGAGTGTTCGGTGAGGGCGAGCAGGGTCCGGGCCGCCAGCCCCAGCACCCGCACGCACCCGACCTGGCGAGGCTGCTGCTCGAGTGGGGTGCCCACCCGGTCGACCAGCAGACGCTCTACAACCGGATGTTTCGACCGGACGACTCGCACCTGGAGTTGCTCTTCGAGTACGGCCTGGCCGATGCGGGTCAGAGCCCGTGGGAACGTCGGCTCGGCGAGGCGATACCTACCCGGACACAGATGTGGCGAACCCAGGTCGCCTGGGCCGCTGATCACGGCTTCGCTGACAGGCTCGATCTTCTGGCACGCCACGGTGTGGACGTGTCCGGTGCCGAGTTGGTGATGCCGTCGGTTCCCGACGAGCCGAACTCGCGCGACGAGCACGGTGCGACCGCACTGCACCATGCAGCCTGGGACGGCGACCTGCCCAGGATCCGACGGCTGTTGGACGCCGGGGCCGACCCGTCCGCCATCGACTCCCGGTTCGCATCCACGCCTCAGGGTTGGGCCGAGCACGCGTTCCAGGGCGAGGCTGCCGAACTCCTTCGGTCGATCAGTGCAGGGGGTTCACCGCAGTGATCAACCGCCCAGCCACGCCCCGGCCGCGACGAGTTCGGGTACCAGCGTCTCGGTGAGCAGAGCGACGTCGTCCTGGGAGTCTGCGGGGTAGCGCACGGTGTACCGGGCCCCGGGAACCTCGCCGCCCACACCCACCACGGTGGTACCTCGGGCAGTGGTCCACTCGGCGAGTTGCGGTTCCCACGGCGAACCGCTGAACACCATCAGTCGGTAATCGGTGGTCTTGGTCAGGTAGACATCGACGTGGCTCCAGTCGCCGGTCTCGCACCCGACGGCGCCCCGCCGGGGTCCTTCGCGCAGCATCAGCGCACCCTGCTGCGCCGAGCACAGCCGATGCGCCGGCGCGGCGAAGTGGCTGCCGGTGGGTCCGAGGAGCAGCTCGGAAACATCAGGACCCCAGTCTGATTCGGATTCGAGCAGGTGCGCGCTCGCCGTGGCGGCCGAATCGAGCGTGGCCGCCAACGTGTCGGTGTCGGTTCCCGTCAGGTGACATTCCAGGGCGAGCAGCAAGGCGAGCGTGTGCTGATAGCTGCGGCACGCGACGCCACCGACCTCGGGGTCCGCGTCCAGCGTGACCACGCCGTCGCATCGCGAGGTGACGGCCGAGCCCGGCGTATTGGTGAGGGCGACTGTCGTCACCGTGTCGGGAAGCCGGCTCAGGGCGTCGAGCGTTTCGACCGAACCTCCGCTGGCCGATGTCGCCACCACCAGCGTCCCCGGGCCCCAGGAGGGGAGCAGTCGCGACGATCCCAGCTCCGATGCCGCCATCAGGCCTCGTGCCCGCATCCGGGCGGCGGCCACCGCTCCGGCGTAGGCCGAAGATCCCATCCCGAGCAGGACCACCCGCGAGGTGCCGGGTGGTACCACCGCAGCCCAAGGGTTCTCTGCTGCCAGTGATCTCGCGAGCCGCTGCAGCATCTCGGGCTTGCGGCGCAGGTCGGCGGCGAATCCCTCGGGCTTCACGAATCTGTCTCCGCGTCGAGGAGGCCAGGAAGCGCTGCGTCGGGGACGTACATCCATCGCGGTAGATGCCTGGCCGCATAGATCATCTCGCGCATCGCCTGCTGTATCCGAAACGCGCGCAATGCGCGCCCGTCATACAGATCGGTGTGGCCGAGGTCGGCGAGGCGCCGCAAATAGGCATCCAGGAAGGTGCCACGGGCCGATTCGTCCGCGTCGGAAAGCGCCCGGGCGTCGAGGGGGGTGTACCGGCGCGCGACGACCGCGACGTGGGCCAGCGACTGAGCCATGCCGGCCACGTCGACCACCGCGGGAACCGGCAGGATCCGCTCGGACGCGGGCAGTACCGGGTTGCCGTCGAAATCGGTGACCACAAATCGGCCCGCGCTGTGCAACACCTGACCTACATGGAGGTCGCCATGGCCGTCGATCACCGTGGTGCCCGCCAGCGTCCCCACTGTCTCCAGTTCGGAGGACACCTGATCGCGGCGGTCACGCAGAACCGTGCTACTCGGGAAATCGCCGAGGGCACAGGCGATATCGAGTACCTCCAGAGCGTCGTCGCGCCACCGGGCCGCGTCGTTCTCGGATGCGATGGACGCCGTCGGCGAGAGCGCGGCGTGCATGTCCGCGACCAGCGCTCCGACCTCCGAAGCGGCGTTGCTCAGTGCTGCCGCGTCGTGGCCGAGGGCAGCGGAGGTCACCATGTCGACCGCCCAGGTCCAGCCGTCGACCGCCCCGGGCAGATACTCGTCGGCGTAGGCGACGAGAGTCTCCGCACCCTCCGGAGGCTGCCAGGTGACCAGGCCCCACGGTACGGGCATCCCGGTGAATCCGGCGTCGCGCAGTGCACTGATTCGCTGCGGTGCCGGATGCGGCCCCTGTTGCAGATGAGTCGCCCACTTGACGACTGCGGAGTCGCCGACGATCACCGATTCGTTGGTCTGATCGACGCCGACCGGTTGTTCGCCGGTAGCTGTGATCTCGGTCCACGACCGCACGGTGAATCGTCCGAGCTGCCTCGTAACAGACACTCCTGCTACAAGATCGAGGAGTGCCTCGGCGGCACCGTCACCCGGAAGAGCCTTCCGCCACTGTCCGTCGGCCATCCCGACCTGGGGCGTCGCGGACAGCCTGCCGGCATCGCTCATGATCGCCAACCGGGCATGTGCCAGATCGAGTGCATCGACGATGTCAGCCAACGGGTGCTCGATGCTCGATGCCGGCACGCTCGATGACGTCGGCTCCGACCCGGAGCCCGTCTCGCGCGCGCACGGCCGCGCCGAGGCGGTCCAGGCGCGTCCGGAGCTCGGCATCGGCGAGTAATCGGTCGACGGCGTCGGTCAGATCGCTGTCGGTGAACCCGTAGGTCTCCAGGCGTACGCCGAGCCCGAGCTCGCTGATGCGTTGCGCATTCTCGTACTGGTCCCAGAACAACGGCAGGACGATCAACGGCTTGCCGAAGTGCAGCGCTTCGGTGACGGTGTTGTTGCCGCCGTGCGAGATCACCAGGTCGACCTGCGGGATGACTTTGGTCTGGGGCAGCATCTGGGCACCGACCATGTTGTCAGGCAACGTGATTCGATCGGCCTGCGGGCCCTTGCTGACGATGAAGCGATGCCGCGAGGTGCCCAGCACATCCACGAGACGCTGCATGAGGCCCACGTCAGCGCCGCCGAGGGAGCCCAGCGACAGGTAGATCAGGGCGCTGCCGTCCGGACGATCCGCCACTTCGGTGGGTACGACGTAGTCCTCATCGATTTCGCGCACACTGGAATCCATCCTCGTCCAGCTGCCGTCCAGTGGTCGCGCGTCGAGGTAGTCCGCTTCGGCGGGGTAGACGTAGAGGTTGGCGGCGTTGGTGCGCGGCATGAACTCCAGTTCGGGCAGTGGCGCCGCGCCCTGCTCTTGGACCCAGGCATCAAAATCGGCCCACATGGATCTGTGGGTGCGGGCGAACTCGGCGCGGTAGGCGTCCCAGTCGCCACGGTCGGAGCTGGGCAGCCCGGAGAATGGCGGCGGAACATCCTCACCGGGCAACTCCAACGGACTACACGAGACGATCCGCACGAACGGTGCGCCCGCAGTGACCAGCGCGGGGAACAACACCACGTTGTCCTCGACGATGACGTCGGGCCGGTGTTCGGCGACGATCTGCCGCAGCCGCGGCTCGCAGTACTTGGCGCCGTCGATGAGTGCCTGATACGTCGGCTGGATGAACGACTCGAGTTGCTCGATGGTGGGTTTCCGAAACTCCGGCGACGTCTCGGCGATGAAGTCGGTCCAGAACTTCCCCGGGTCCTCGTCGGCGGCGCCGTCGGCCGGTTCAGCCAGATCAACGAGTTCCTCGATGAATCCCAGTGGTTCGAGCTTTCCCGCCCACGAACTCTCGGCTGCGAACACGATTGTGTGGCCGCGCTCGCGCAGTATCGATGCCAGTCCGATGCACTGGTTTGTCGGTCCGTAGGCCGATTCGGGCCAGAACATGATCGTCAAGGGGGTCTGCGCAGCCATCACCCGAACGTACAGCGGCGCCTGCAGCGGTGACAGGTCAGCGATGGTTGCCGACAACCCCTCTGTGATGAGTTGTCGACGGAGCTGCTGTGGATGGAACTCTCAGACGTTCAACGGGTTCCGCAGGACTGCCCCGTCACCGGCTCGACTCGAGCGCCTCCCGCTGGATGCGTTCGAACTGGGCGCCCATCGCTTCGGCCAACACTTTCGCCCCCGACAGTGGGCGCACCATCACCATGAAGTCGTCGATCAGGCCGTCGTCGTCGACATGGAGGAAGTCACATCCGGTGATCGTCTTGCCGTCCACGGTTGCCTCGAAGACCAGGGCATGGTCTCGGCCGCCCTCATCGGCGATCTCGCGGACATACCGGAAATCCTCGAAGACGCGCATCACCGCGCGCAGGATGGCGGCGGTGAGAGGCTTGCCCGGGTAGGGCTTGAAGGCGACGGGGCTTGTGAATACGACACCGTCGGCCAACAACGTTTCGATCGCAGCGTGGTCGCGTGCTTCGACAGCCGCACGGAAAGGATGCATCGCACACCTCTTGTCTGGTCGGGGTCCGGCTCGCGCAGACCCGTGCGACGACGTTATCGCGAGCGATCCGATGGTCTGCCGTCTCCCTCGGTTGCGCGCGGCGTTCGACCCGAGCTGACGCCGAAGGACACCGGCTTATCGCGCGGCGTCCCGATTTTGATCTGCGGGCCTCGCAATTTGGATTTGCGAAGAACCCGGCGCGCTATTCGGGCGTGACGTTCGATAACGTGGTGCAAGGACGTTGCGTTGCAGGTAGAAGCGGAATTTACGCTGCCGGCGCCGAAGCCGCGAGGTGAAATGTGTCGATAAATCGCTTTGCTCAATCGGTGTCAGTTGGACCTGTTCCCACATTGGCCCTCGTTGTCATCCCGTTATGCGACAATTGCTGTTCACAGTTCGGCGAGGCATACCAGTCCGGTGCGTATGGGGAGGTCCAGTGATGCGGCGCGTAAGCGGTGCCACCGGCGCAGTAGTGCTCTCGACTGCTCTCCTCATCAGCGGCGCGGGCGGTGCGGTGGCGGTGGCCGACACCGGCGCGGGGGATTCCTCATCGCGCAGTTCAGGTGCCTCGGAGACCGCCGGCCAGGGGTCGGTCTCGACTGACAGGGATTCCGACGCGAGCGATCGCGAATCCATCCGAACCACCCTGCGTGACGTGGTGCGCAGCGCCACGAGCGCCTTCGACTCGCGGCCGGATCGTGTCTTCGGTCCGTCCCGGGAGGACAAGCGCACCGCGGACGACCTCATCGATGACGTGTCCGACGACCTGATCGACGACGACGTGTCCGACGACCTGATCGACGACGTGTCCGACGATGTCGCAGTCGGGGGACCCGAGGCCGAGGATCCGGTGGCGCCGGAGACTCCCGCAGAGTCGGACGTGCCGGAAGTGCCCGAAGCCGAAACGCCGGTGGACCCCGAATCGGATGCATCCGAAGCCGGAGGCGCCGGGGGTTCGACCGGCGGCAGTGATTCGCCGAACAGCGCGGGTTCCGGTTCAGCCACCCCGTACGGACCTGTCAGCCAGGAGCAGGCGGTGGCCTCGTCGCCGGCAGTACGCGAGGTGACGCCGATCTTCCATGTGGTCAGAACCATGACCACGGTCGTCGTGACCCTGGGGAGTGCCGCGGCGTCGATTCCCCCCGTGGTTTTTGCGCTGCCCTTCTCGCAGACGCCGGTCTCCGACGTGGTCGCGCTGCTGGAGGCACTGCTGACGTCGGTGGGAGAGTCTGCCACCGCCATCGCGAATCTGCCCTCTGATCTCGTCGCCATGCTCGGCGCCGGGGCCACCGTTCCGCACCCGATAGTGGTGGGTTCTCATTCCGACCATCGGATGGCGCCCCTCGGCGTAGGGAGCACCCCGATCGCGGGTCCGCAGCCTGCGTCGCCGCTTCTCCCGATCACCTCCGATCTGCTGAGTGGCAACACCGGCGATCTCCCGGGCTTCGGAAGATTCACACCGACGGTGCTCATGGCTCACTCGGCGCCACCCCCGATGGTTCCCGCAGCGCTGTCGGCTCGACTGGGCGAGCACCAGTCGCTCGTCGATCGGGCGTTCGGTGCGATGCTGCTGCCGCTGTCTCTGTGGGCATTGGCCACCGGCGCGCTTCCGGGTCTCGCCGGCTTGCTCATTGTCTTCGGGGCCGGGATCCGCGTCGGTTACCGGCAGGCGAAGGCGGGCTTTGCGGTCAGGGTTGCCGGGATAGCGCGGTTCGCACGACCCGGTCCCATGGGTGTGGTCCGGGCGGGGTCTCTGGTCGCGCTCCATCAGCGAGGTCTTCGTCCCGAAGGCCCGCGGGCGCTCCGCCTGGTGCGCGGCGATCACGCAGCCTGAAGAATCTTCTCGCCCCCTTTCGCATGCTGATTGTCCTGCAGGACAGGGTATTTGGTGTCGGCAGGGTGTCTGTGTAGATGGCCGAAACGGAGTTCGGGCGCTCATCGGTTGCCGCCATTGCTGCTGAATTGTGGTGCCGCCGATTGAATCGGTTCGCCGGAATTCTTTTCACATTGCTGATCTCGGTGACATCACACCTGCAGTAAATCTCGGTAAAAGCAGTGACGAAACGCAAATGCATGTCACAGTTTGCGGGGATTCATCACTGCAAGGAGGCATGATGCCCGTTCCGACAATGCTCCACCGGATTGCAGCCGAACTATTCGGCACCTTTTGGTTGGTTCTCGGTGGTTGTGGGAGCGCGGTATTCGCGGCGTCTTTTGTCACCGCGGATGCGGTCTCACTGGGCATCGGATTCCTCGGCGTCGCACTGGCCTTCGGCCTGACCGTGCTCACCGCCGTGTATGCCTTCGGAACGGTGTCGGGCGGACATTTCAACCCCGCGGTCACTCTCGGCGCTGCGATCGCCGGCCGCATCGAGTGGAAAGCGGTGCTGCCGTATTGGCTTTCCCAAGTCGCCGGCGGTCTTCTCGGCGGCTTGACCATTTTTGTCATCGCGAGCGGCCGGCCCGATTTTGATCCCGTCGGCAATATGGCCGCGAATGGATTCGGCGACCTTTCTCTCGGTGGTTTTTCGCTGTGGTCGGTCATCATCGCCGAGGTGGTTTTGACCGCGGTATTCCTCTGGGTCATTCTCGGTGCCACCGAAGACCGTGCGCCCAAAGGCTTCGCGGGATTAGCGATCGGTTTATGCCTCACGCTCATTCACCTCGTGAGCATTCCCATCTCGAATACCTCGGTCAACCCTGCGCGTTCCACCGGTGTCGCATTCTTCAACGCCGACGGAGCGCCCGCCCAGTTGTGGGTGTTCTGGCTCGCGCCACTGATCGGCGCAGCGATCGCTGGAGTGTTGTACCCGTTGGTATTCGGGCGGCGAGAGGCGCTCGCCGAACGTCCCGTCCGCGAAGACGCTCTCGACACCGCAGAGGCCGGCACGGACATCTGACGGCGGCCACCGCTGCGCGTTCTGACCAGGGGAGGGGCCCTCGGTGTCATCTCAAGTGAACGGTACTGCGCGGCGTTCGCGGCGTGCGCTCGGTATTCAGTCCAAACTGCTCATCATCCTGCTGGTGGTCAGCGTCGTCTCGGTGCTGGTGGCGGGGGCGATCGGTTATGCGTCGGGCACCGAGTCGCTGACC
Source organism: Mycobacterium sp. (assembly GCF_049683935.1). GTDB lineage: Bacteria > Actinomycetota > Actinomycetes > Mycobacteriales > Mycobacteriaceae > Mycobacterium. The sequence goes on from NZ_JBAUJR010000476.1 coordinate 11,600, forward strand.
AATGCGGAGTTCAAGAGGATGACGCAATTGCGGGAATCGCGCGCCCGCGAGATCACCGCCTACTACCGGACGGTCACCGACGCCGCCTCGATCGTGACCCACGGAACCACCACGGTGAACGCGGCCCGCGATTTCAGTGCCGCCTTCGCAGAACTCGACGCCACGCCGCCGCCGCCTGAGGCCCGCGCTGCGGTCACCGACTACTACGAAGACGTTTTTGCGCCACTGCTGAGCGAGCGGACCGGCCAGCCCGCGGACCCCACGCTGTTCGAGCCGACCGGAAACGCGGCGATCTACCTGCAGAACGCCTACAGCGTTCCCGCAGACGGTGACTTCGACGCCGCGCTGACCATGCAGGCGGCCGGTGACCCGAGCGCCTGGTCTGCCGTGAACGCCCGATACCAGGGATTTTTTGCCGATCTCACCACCCGGTTCGGCTTCGAGGATTCAGTCATCCTCGACACCAACGGCAACGTGGTCTACACCGCCTACAAGGGCGCGGATCTCGGCACGAACCTGTTCACCGGCCCGTACCGAACGTCGCTGCTGGCCGATGCCTACCGACAGACCCTGCAGGCGACGTCGGTGGATCAGACGATCGTCACCGATTTCGAGCGTTACCCGCCCTCGTACGACAAGCCCACACCCTGGGTGCTGTCGCCGATCGGCAGCGGCGGCAGCATCGTCGGTGTGTTGGCCCTGCAGTTGCCACTCGACGGCATCAACAACGTGATGACCGGTGACAGAGGCTGGGAGGAAGACGGCCTGGGCGCAACCGGTGAAACCTACCTCGCCGGTCCCGACAAACTGATGCGGTCCGTGTCGCGGGAACTGCTCACCAATCCTGACGCCTACGCGGCCGGCGTCATCGCCAACGGCACTCCCACGGAGGTGGCCGAACGCGAGGTCGAGGTCGGGGGCAGTGTGCTGCTACAGCCCGTCGACACGGTCGCGGTGAACCGGGCGCGTTCGGGGGAATCGGGGGTGACCACCGACAGGGACTACATCGGTCCGACGTCGCTGGTCGCCTATATGCCCTTGGATATTCCGGGATTGGACTGGGTCCTGGTCGCCAAGATCGACGAGGACGAAGCTCTGGCACCGGTCAACACCTTCGCCCGCAACATCGCCCTGTCGATCGCCGGCATCGTGCTGGTGGTGTGCATTCTGGCGCTGATCTTGAGCCGCCTCCTGACGCGTCCCCTGACCCGGCTGGCCGCTGCTGTCCGCCGGGTCACCAGCGGTGATCTCGGGGTCACCGTCCCCGTGACCACCCGAGACGAATACGGCGACCTGGCTGCGGAATTCAACGACATGAGCGCCAGCTTGCAGACGAAGCAGGAGTTGATCGAAGAGCAGCGTCGCGAGAACGACGAATTGCTCGCCTCGCTGATGCCCGAATCCGTCGCCCGCCGGGTCCGCGACGGGGAGACCACCATCAGCGGCGATCACCGGGATGTGTCCGTCGTCTACGCCGAACTGCTGAACTTCAAAGAGTTCGCGCGATCACTGTCGTCAGAGGAATCCGTCCGGCTGCTCAACATCCTCATCGAGGCATTCGACGCTGCTGCCGAACACCACGGGATCGAGCGGGTACGCAGCTTGCACAACGGATTCCTGGCCACCTGCGGTCTGGTGGTCCCGCGCGTCGACCACGCCAGTCGCACCGTGGCCTTCGCCATCGAACTCGTCGAGATCATCGACTTGTTCAACGATCAACACGGTGCCGAACTGGCGGTCCGGGTGGGGATCGACAGCGGTTCTGTCTCCAGCGGACTCATCGGTCAACGGTCGAGAATCTACGATCTGTGGGGAGAGGCGGTTGATCTGGCGCACCGTGTCCACGCCGCCAGCAACCGACCCGGCGTGTTCGTCAGCGATCGGGTGCACAACAGTCTCACTGCGTTCCACAGCTTCACTGACGCGGGAACGATGCCCGGCGCCGACGACGTCGAACCGGTGTGGTCCCTGCAGCTGCCCGGGCGGGTCAGCTCGTGACCTCCATGACGTCGCAATCATGGTTCTGGCCCACGGTGGCAGTCGTTGTGGCACTGCCGATCTCGCTGCTGATCCTCACCGAAGTCCATCAGTGGTTGCTGCGGCGAGGCAGCAGCTATGCGCGGCCGGTTCTTCTGCTGCGCAACGCCGTTCTACCCGCGCTGGGCCTGCTGATCCTGGTTGATCAACTCAACGACGCCGACGTCGAGGCGACCTGGCCGCGGATAACGGCCACGGTGTTCGGATTCCTGCTGATCCTGTTCGCGCTCTCGGGTGCCAACGCAGCGTTGTTCGGCCGCGCACGGGCAGGCAGCTGGCGGGAGCGCCTGCCGAGCATTTTCATCGACCTCGGCCGGCTCCTGCTGATCGTCATCGGCCTCGGGCTGCTGTTCTCCTGGGTCTGGGGAACCAATATCGGTGGACTCTTCGCCGCGGTCGGGGTCACCTCGATCGTCATCGGCCTCGCCGTGCAGACGGCGGTCGGGCCTGTGATCGCCGGGTTGTTCCTCCTCTTCGAGCAACCCTTCCGGATCGGGGACTGGCTCGACACCGGGTCGGTCAAAGGTCGGGTGCTCGAGGTGAATTGGCGATCCATTCACATCGACACCGGCAACGGTATCCAGATCGTGCCTAATGCCGCGCTGGCCGGATCGTCGTTCACGAACCTCAGCCGCGTCGCCGGCGCGGCCTTCTACAGCAGTGCGACGCTGACGTTCTGCGGCGACGATCGGCCCGGAACCGTGGTGCGGACCTTGAAGGCCGTCGCCGATGCCCTGCCGCAGAAGCTACCGGGAATGGACGTCCGAGTGACCGCTCTGGGCGCTGCCGAGTACAAGGTGTCGGTGCCGGTCGCCTCACCCGCCGACGAGGGGGCGGCGCGGAACCTGCTGCTACACCGCGTGTGGTACGCCGCGCGGCGCGCCGGTTTGCATCTCGATGAGGCAGACGGCGTCCTCGACGACCATCAGACCGAAGACCTTGCGGTGCATTCCCGCCGGATCGCCGCGGCACTGGCCTTGGACAGGGCGACCGTGGACGAGATGCTGGTCGCGGGTCGTCGACTGATCTACAGCGAGGGCGAGACCGTGCAGGCGGTCGGCTCGGTTCCCGACGGCATCGGATTCATCGCCGAAGGTGAATTGGCGCTGACAGTTTCGAACGACAACGGCGAACAACTCACGGTGGGGCATCTCGACGTCGGCAACTACATCGGGGCCACCGCACTCACCCGGCAGCCGGTCCTCACCGGTGCGACAGCACTTCGGGACACCACGCTGATCGTGATCCCGCGCGACACCATGGCCGCTGTGGTGCAACACAATCCGCAGCTCGCCCGGTTGCTGGGCGACACGATTGAACACCGCAGACGTGCCGCGGAGGACTGGCGTACCGCGGCTACTCCCTGAGAATGCCCGGAGGCCTCGGTCGATTTCCTACGGTTTCGGAGTGGGCCGTCCCCGAGGTGGTTTGCTCTTGGTCGTCGGCTCCGAACCGCCGCGGGTGGCGAATCTCCCCAGCGTGGAGACACCGGGGACCGACGACACCGCCCGGTACACGTCGTTGCCGGTAGCGACCAGTGCCTCGAGCTGGGGCAGCATCGCGTCCATGGTCCTGATCATCGGATCGGCCAGTGCGAGGTAGCGCTCGGCCCGGTCGATCGCGGTGTTGAGTCGTTCCGTCGCGGTGGCCAGGTTCTCGATGAGATCCGGCAACTCGGCGGCGAGCTGGAGCGACGCGGGCGGAATCCGCAGGGCGCCGGAGGCGACCGATTGGGCTGTCTCTGCCGCTGCCTGCGCCGCGGCCTTGATGTCTTTGGGGCTCGGGACCTTCTGGCTCGCCATAGGTCAACGATGACGCACGCCGGCCGACTGCGGGCAGATTGCCGCAAAATTGCGGAGCCGGGCTGCAGTGGATCGGTTGCGGGATCACCTGCAGCGAGTTGCCGGAGGCGCGGGGCGCTGAGGAATCCGGCGTTTATCGGGATACTTGTCAGACTCCAGCACCACAAGGGGTCGTCGACAACGTCGCCGACGGTCCACGCCGTATCAGCAAGGGGCCGCGCATGACAGTTGTCGCCATCTATCTCGTCATCACATTCGGTCTCGGCGGCCTCGCGCTGGCACTGCGGCTCCCGCCTCTGGTCGGGTTCCTGGCGGCGGGGTTTGTCATCAACGCCCTGGACGTCGGGGAGTTTCCGGAACTGGATGTGTTGGCGGACCTGGGCGTCACACTGTTGCTCTTCGCGATCGGTCTCAAGCTCGACGTTCGGATCCTGCTGCGCCGCGAGGTGTGGTTGACGACGTCGGTGCACATGGTGGTCAGCGTCGTCCTGGGCGGCATCGCCCTGTGGCTGGCCGCTGTGGCCGGCATGGCGATGCTGGCAGGGCAGAGCATGCAGACCATCGCCCTGCTCGCCTTCGCGCTGTCGTTCTCCAGCACGGTTTTTGTGGTCAAGGTCCTCGAGGAGCGGGGCGAATCGCACGCGCTCTACGGCCGGGTGGCCATCGGCATCCTGGTCATGCAGGACATCATCGCCGTCGTCTTCTTGACAGCGACCAGTGGTTATCTACCCAGCCCGTGGGCGTTGGCGCTGGTGGGTCTGTGGCCGCTCACCCGAGTCCTGCGGAGGATCTGGAGCCGGTTGGGGCACGGCGAGATGCAGTCGTTGTTCGGCATCGTCATGGCGCTGGTGCCCGGGTACGCGTTGTTCACCGCGCTCGGTCTCAAAGGCGATCTCGGCGCGCTGATCATCGGGGTGCTGCTGGCGTCACACCCGGCGTCCTCCGAGCTCGCCCGTTCGCTGTTCCACATCAAGGAACTGCTGCTCGTCGGGTTCTTCGTGTCGATCGGACTTACCGGGTTGCCGGATCTACCCACCATCGGCGTAGCACTGCTGATGTTGTTGCTCCTGCCGTTCAAAGCGGCCTGGTACGTGCTGCTGTTGTCGCGCCTGAAGCTCCGGTTCCGCACCGCGCTGCTCGCCGGGCTGGGCTTGATGAACTATTCCGAGTTCGGCTTGATCGTGGTCTCGGTCGGAGTGTCAGCCGGGATGCTGGCGGAGGCCTGGCTGGTCGAGATGTCGATCGCCGTGGCGCTGAGCTTTGTGGTGTCAGCTTTGTTCAACCGGCGCGGGCACCTGATGGTGGAGAAGATCGCGGCGCGGTTGCCGGCCCAGGACGAACAGAAGCTGCATCCGGAGGAACGATCCGGTGACGCCAGCGACGCCGAGGTCGTGGTGATCGGCATGGGCCGGGTGGGGTTCGCCGCATATCAGCGATTGACCGACCACTACCAGCACCGGGTGGTCGGTGTCGACTATGACGGGCCCCGAATCGAGCGACTCAAAGCCCAAGGATTGCGTGTCATCGAAGGCGACGCCACCGACCTGTACTTCTGGAACCAACTCAAACGCTCCGACTCGGTGCGCATCGCCGTGCTGGCCATGCCGCGCCACGGCGCCAACGTCACCGCGCTCGAGTGCCTGCGGGAGTCGGGGTTCAGTGGCAAGGTCGCCGCAGTCGCCCGCTACGACGATGAGGTGCAGTGGGCTAAGGACCACGGCGTCGGGATCGCCTTCAACGTCTATTCGGGCGCCGGGCTGGAACTGGCCGATCAGGTGGCCCACGACGCGGAACCCCGGACCGCCGAACTCGAGCCCGAGGACGGTCCCAACGGTGCGTCGTAGCGTCCGAGAAGCGACGGGCCAACTGGGTATAGACTTGTATACTTAGCTGTTGTCCGCACTATGGAAGGTGCTCGAATGCATGGGTCGGCATCCAGTATCGAACACTTGTCCCGGCGCCTGAACGTCGTGTTGCCTATGGCGTACGACGATGCGCGGGCTCGGTACGAGAAAATCGTGCCGACCTACGACCCGTCGGCTTTCACCGGCGCCAAGTCCTGGGATGACACCCTCGGCATTGCGGGTGTGCAAGCGCCACATGGGTTCATGCTGTACGCGCGGTTCGACGCTGCTCCGATGATGGTCGGTTCGCCGTCACGGGGACGTGCCACCGAGTACCTCATGGGCAACCACACAATCGCCGAGACGATGTTCCGGTACGACCCGGGTGTCCTACTGCACGCGCCGTTGCGCACGTTGATCTCCGTGGGCGACGACGGTGTCACGCGGTTCTCTGTGGATCAGCCCAGTCTGCAGTTTGCGTCGTTCGGCCGGCCGGAGATCGCCGCAGTCGGACATCGGCTCGATGCCCTGCTGGCCGGCGTGATCGCGCTGCTGGGCGGCGATGTGCCAGAGCAACTCGAGTCTCCGGCTCATCAGGTAGGTCCCTCGTAGTCCGCTGGGCGGGCGCCGGATCGGTGCTGACCAAATCGCCGGAAGCAGCGTAGTCCCGAGATCGCTCTTGACACATGATGTGCTCTGAATCACCATTGAGACATCAGACGTCTGATGTCTTGGGGGCGGCCGAGGGGAGGGACAGGACTGTGGCACTTCCCGAAGAACTTGCGGACATGCTTCTCGGGTCGATCGTCGACGGGCAGTTTCCGAGCGAGTCGGTCCTTCCCTCGGAGGGGGAGCTGGCGCTGAAGTACGGGATGAGCCGTCTGACCGTCCGCGAGGCGGTGCGGATCTTACGGTCGCAGAACATCGTCTCCATCCGTCGCGGCCGTGGCACCTTCATCAACCCGCCGAAAGCGTGGACGTCTCTGGCTGCCGTCGTCCGCATCGAGGAACGCCGGTCGTCCTCGGGCGGAGTGTCCGGTCGGCTGATCGAAGCGCGACGGATGGTCGAGATCGGTGCAGCGCAATTGGCTGCCGTCAACCGGTCGAAGGAGGATCTCGACTCCCTGGCCGCCAGCATCGAAGAAATGCGGCTGGCTCACCGGCTCAACCGAGTCGAACTGTTCGTCGAGGCGGACATCGCCTTTCACGACGTGATCATGCATGCGACCGCAAACATGTTCATTCCGTTCATGTTCGAACCGTTCGGGAGTCTTCTGATCGAGGCCCGCACGGAGACATCGGCGATCCCGGAGATCCAGGTGAACGCCATCGCCATGCACGAAGCGATCCTCGAGGCACTCACCTCTGGCGATCCCAGGAGGAGTCGCGACGCGATGGAGGCGCACATGGACCAGACCGAAAACGACCTGCGTCGATACGTCATCGATGCCGACCAGCCCGAAGCACGAAAGGCGAGCCTCCCATGAATCCTTCACTACCGCCCGAACGGACTGCCGTCATTACCGGCGGGGCATCGCCGCGGGGCATCGGCCGCGCGACTGCCGACCGGTTGGCCCGTGACGGGTGGTCTGTGGCGATCTTGGACATCGACGAAGCTGCCGCCCAACTCGCGGCCGACGAAGTTGCCCACAGGCACTCGGTTTCCGCGCTCGGTGTCGGAGCCGATGTCTCAGAGGAGGACTCGGTACACGCCGCCGTGGCGCAGATCGAGTCGGTCCTGCCGCCTGTCATCGGACTCGCCAACATCGCCGGGGTGAGTTCGCCGACGGAGTTCCTGGATGTGACACCGGCGGAGTGGGATCGGGTGTTCAGCGTCAACATGCGCGGTACGTTCCTCGTGACCCAACGGGTGTTGCCCGCCATGATCGCAGCCGAGGTCGGCCGGATCGTCAGCGTCTCGTCCATCTCGGCGCAACGTGGTGGCGGGACGTACTCGAAGGTCCCGTACAGCGCGTCCAAGGCGGCAGTCATCGGGTTTACGCGTGCCCTGGCGCGGGAGATGGGTCCGCACAACATCACGGTGAACTCCGTTGCGCCCGGGCCGATCGACACCGACATCATGGGCGGCACCCTGACCGACGAGCGCAAGGCGCAGATGAGCGCCGACATCCCACTGGGGCGGATAGGCACCGTCGACGAGGTCGCCGCCCTGATGGCGTATTTGATGAGCGGAGACGCCGGGTTCATCACCGCCGCCACGTACGACGTCAACGGCGGACTGCAGATGTCGTAGCGTCCTTTGCCAAACTCGAGGAGTTCGGATGATCGCAGAAAACACCGATACCCACGGCCCGTCAGCCGAGCACATTCTCGCTGCCGCCCCACCCCTGAGGCAGGAACCGGCTGCACGAGAGCGTATCCGGGCGGCCAACGAGGCTGCCGGCCGCCGTATTGCGGTGCTCGACGACGATCCCACCGGGTCGCAGACCGTGCACGACGTCAGCGTCGTCACCGTGTTCGAGGCCGAGGAGTACGCCGCCGGTCTGGCGGCGCCGGGATCTACCTGTTTCATCCTGACCAATACCCGCAGTCTCTCGGAGAGCGCCGCCATCAAGGTCAACGCCGGCGTGTCGGCGAGTCTGTTCGAGCTGGGCCAGAGTCTCGGCGGCCCCGTGGAAGTCGTCAGCCGTGGTGATTCCACGCTGCGCGGCCACATCATCGCCGAGATCCGGGCCATCGACGCCACCCGTCGCCGTGTGACGGGCGCTGGATTCGACGGCGTCCTGTTGATTCCCGCGTATTTCGAGGCGGGCCGGTTCACCGCGGGTGACATCCATTGGGCGACCGTGGCCGGGACTCCCACTCCGGTAGGGGATACGGAGTTCGCTCAAGATGCGACGTTCGGATACACCTCTTCGAACCTGCGGGACTTCGTCGCTGAGAAGAGTGACGGCACCGTCACGGCAGACGCGGTGCACAGCATCACCCTGGACGACATCCGGATCGGCGGGCCGAGCAAGGTCGCCGAGATCTTGGGCGAGGTCACTGGCGGCGCGTTCGTGGTGGTCAACGCCACCGATTACGCCGACCTGGAGATCGTCGTTCTCGGGTTGCTGGAGGTCCAGGAACAGGGACGCAGTTTCGGGTACCGCTCCGGGCCATCGTTCGTCAGGGCTTTGGCGGGTCTGGAACCGCAGGACCCGCTTTCCGCGCAACAGATTTGGCCGGAGGGCAATCCCGGCGGCCACGGCCTGGTCGTCGTTGGTTCGCATGTGGGCCTGACGAGTAGGCAAGTGGCGAGGGCGCAAGGGCGCGGCGGATTGGTCGAAGCGGAACTGCACGTGCCCGCTCTGATCGACGCCGACCGCCGGGACGCCCACGTCGCCGAGGTCGGGCGAGCTGTCATCGAGGCGCTCGCCACCTCTGATGTTCTGCTGTTCACCAGTCGGACTCTGATGCGCGGCGGCGACGCTGACGACAGTCTGGCCATCGCCCGGACCGTCTCGACCGCGGTCACCGACGTCGTCCGGGCCTCGCTCACCGCACACCCGGCATGGGTTGTCGCCAAGGGCGGCATCACCTCTCACGATGTCGCTGTCCGCGGCCTCGGGATCCGGCGCGCCGAGGTCCTCGGCCAACTGTTCCCGGGCATCGTGTCGGTCTTTCGTCCAATCGAGGCGGCGCCTGAAGCGGTCGGCATCCCGTATGTGGTATTCGCCGGGAATGTCGGCGACGACGAGACTCTCGCCGATGTCGTCGACCTGTTCGCCGGACGGCGATGAATACCCAAGTGGTCCAAACCAATACAAGAAGGAACCAGACATGACCAATGTCGGATGGATTGGCCTGGGAGCCATGGGATCACCGATGGCATCGTTCGTAGCCCAAGCGGGGCACCTGGTCACCGCCTTCGATATCGATCCGCAGAAGGCGGCTGCCCTGGCGGGCGACGGCGTGAAAGCCGCTACCACCGTTCGTGACGCTGCGGTGGACAGCGATGTTCTCGTGCTCATGGTCGCGACCGCTGACCAAGCCGAATCGGTGCTGTACGGCGATGGAAAGGCCGCTGCGGCGCTCCGCCCGGGCAGCGTGGTGCTGCTGATGGCCACCGTCGGGCCGGATGCCGTCGAAGCCTGGGCCAGGCGCCTGGCCGAGACTGACGTGCAGATCGTCGATGCTCCCGTGTCGGGTGGTGTTGCCAGGGCGGGCCAGGGCGATCTGCTGATCATGGTCAGCGGTTCGGAAGCCGCTCTGGCGACGGTGCAGCCCTTACTGGACGTGATGGCCCGCAATGCTCCCGTCGTCGGGACCGAGCCAGGGGAGGGGCAGAAGGTCAAACTCGTCAACCAGTTGCTGTGCGGGGTGCATATCGCGGTCGCCGCGGAAGCCCTCGCCTATGCCGAGGCACTCGGACTGGATGCCGGTGCTACCTGGGAAGTGCTGCGGCACGGCGCGGCGGCCTCTTTCATGCTCGACGACCGCGGCGCACGGATGATCGACAATTCGAACGGCGAGATTCGTTCCACCACTGACATTTTCGTCAAGGACATGGGTCTGGTCACTGCGGCTGCCCGCGCCAAGTCATACCCCACACCGCTGGCCTCCGCAGCCGAGCAGATCTACCTCGCCGGCCGCCGCGCCGGACTCGGACGCGCCGACGACTCGTCTGTCATCGAGATTCTTCGGGGCTCCGCGACTGCGTCAACCTGACTAGGAGCTGGAGGGTGCCGCCGTACCTCACGGCGGTGCTCGGCACGACTTGCTCGTTCGGGAAACTGGGAGCTGTTGAGGCCCGCTCGGAGCTAACATCATCACCCGTGGGGAACTTGAAACCTGCGGGGGCTGATTCGCAAAACATCGCCACTTGTGCGTGCGTCGGTGTCTATGCCGACGCCCTTACTTATGGCAACGAGTATGAAATTCTGGCCCGTGACGTCGACAAGCACCACGTGAAGGTGCGCGCCGACAACGGGAGGGCGCGGTGGTATCCGGAGTACTGTTTCGACATGAGCGGCCAGCAGATGGCAATGCTCGTGCGTGCGACCGTGGATGATCTAGACGATTTGGTCGAGGACTTTCTCACTGGCGTCGACGTGGTGCTTGAATTCTCCGACGGCCAGCGACGATGGTGTTTCTTCATCACCCCGGAGCTACTGTCGCGCCTTGGCGGCGCCGAGCAAGTCGGTGATGAGCGTTTGCTGACTTACAACGTCCCGCACATGATCGTGGTGAGTGCGATCACCCGCGAGATGATTGATCGATCACTCGCTTTCATCGAAAGCCAGGGAGAATTACTGGACTCTTCGATGCCCATCGTCTGAACCGTTGCGGCGCAGGGCAGTTGTCTCAAACTTATAGGCTGGAGGAAAGGCTGAGTGTCCGCCGCACCGCGCGTGCGGAGGATTGAGTCGCCGGAGTGTCAGGCTGTGGCGATCATGCCGGCCACCGTCCGCCTGCGTCCCGATGTCGTCATCATCCCCCTGCTCGGCGTCGATCCCAGCCACGTCGTGCTGGTCGCCCGCGCAGGCGACCGCAACGCCTTACTGACGGCATTTCGCCGGTTCGCACAGTCGCACCTCACAGACCGAGCTGGGTGAGGCGCGCCCGTGTTCACGACTTTCGGCGTTGCCCGAACTGCTCGGAAAGCCACCGGTTGTGCGAACATTTGGACAGCGCTCGAATGTCTTTGTGCCAGAGGCCTTCGATGAGCCGCTACCAGTTGCGGAAAGCGCTGTTTGGGAGAATGGGCAGACTAGGTTCAACGCATGCGGCAGTTGTGACCTTGCGGTGAAACGCAATTCAGCTCACTCGCCGGGGCGGACGAGGCCAGTCTCGTATCCGATGATCACGAGCTGGGCGCGGTCGCGCGCGTTCAGCTTGCCGAGGATGCGACTGACGTGCGTCTTCGCCGTGAGCGGCGACATGTAGAGCGACTCGCCGATCTCGGAGTTGGTCTTGCCACGTGCGACCTCGGCGAGCACTTCGCGCTCCCGCTCGCTGAGGACATCGAGGGGACCCGTGTCTCCCGGACGGATGATCGGACGGCGAACGAGGTCGGCGACCAACCGCTTTGTCATTGCCGGTGAGATGAGGACGTCACCGGCAGCGGCGGCGGAGATCGCCTCGAGCAGGAGTCGCGGCGGGGTGTCCTTGAGCAGGAAACCGGAGGCGCCGACTCTGAGCGCCTCGTAGGCGTACTCATCGAGCGCGAAGGTGGTCAGCACAAGCACCTTGGTGGCGCTGAGCCGTTCGTCGCCGCAGATCGCTCGGGTCGCGTCGAGCCCGTCCATGTGAGGCATGCGGATGTCCATCAGCACGACGTCGGGGCGTGTCCGCCGGGTCTCGGTGATCGCCTGCGCGCCGTCGCCGGCCTCACCGACGACCTCGATGCCGGGTTCGCTGGCGAGCAGCATTGCGAACCCGCGACGCACCAACTCCTGGTCGTCGACGAGCAGCACGCGGATGTCGCGCCTCGCCGTGGTCGGGGCGCCGAGCCGAGCGGTCATGCCCCCCGCCCGCCGGGCAGTTGGTAGGGCACGAACGCGCGCACCGTGAACCCGCCGTCGTCGGTGGGTCCGGCGTAGACGGTGCCCCCAAGGAGCTCCGCTCGCTCGCGGATCGCGACCAGACCGATGCCGGTGCCCGGCGCCGCAACGCGAGCGGTAGCCGGCGCATCGTTCGACACGGTGACGTGCACGCCGCCGTCCGCGTGCCGGAGCCGGACGATCGCGGGGACTTCGCCGGCGTGGCGGGCGACGTTGACGAGGCACTCGTGCACGATTCGGTGCACTGTCACCACGGTGCTCTCCGCCACGTTCGCAGGATAGTGACCGTCCTCGACCACCTCGACCCCTCTCGAGTGCCAGGCGGCAGCAACGACGTCGCTGATGGTCGTGGTGGCCGTCGGCACCGGACGAAGCGGGACCGACTCGTCGGACCGCAGGACCCCGAGGAGAGATCTCAGCTCGTCGAGCGATCGTCTGCCTGCGTTGTTGATCTCGACCAGCGCAGAGTGAGCGGCAGTCGGATCGCGCTCGAACACGTGGGCGGCGATGCCGGACTGGACGGTGATCGCCGACAGCGAATGGGCGACGATGTCGTGCAGGTCGTACGCGATGCGAAGGCGTTCGGCCTGGAGCCGTTCGGCGACTTGGCGTTCCGTTGCGTCGGTCCGACGCTGCAGGTTGGAGCGACGGGCGTCGGCGGCGGCGATCGGGAGCAGGAGAACGGCTGCGTCGGTGGCCCATTCGAACCAGAACGGCTCACTACCGACCTGCGCCCCGATGCCGGTGACGACGATCGCGACGAGCGATCCGAACCAGATCACAGAGCGATCGTCGCTCCGGCGCACGAGACGGTACAACGCCACGGCGAGCAGCAGCCGCAGCGCGATTGGGCTGGAGGTCCATGCGAGGGTGACGACGTCCAGCACACCGATCGCCACGACGGTGGCCCGACCGAACCGACCGGCGACGACGAGCAGCACTGCGGCGACAGTCGCGATCGCGATGCCTGGGAGCTGCCGTCCGGCCACGACGTCCGGATCGGTGACCAACGCGCCGATCGACACGGCCAACGCGGCGACGATCGCAGCGAGTTCGGCGCGAGAGGTGCGGTGATCGGTGTGCGTCACGGGTCCATCATCGTCGCGACCGGTGGAAACACGAACGACCTCCGATGAGTGATTGGTATCCACCACCACGATGACGGCGGCCGCTGGAGGCCGCATCCACCCACAGGAGGCGACGGGTACACCCACGGGAGTACAGCGCTGACCGAGCGGCCGGGCGGATGCGTCAGACCTTCATGCCGAACAATTTTTCTGCATTTCGGAACGCGATTTTCTCTTTAGTCTCGCGTGGCAGTTCCACTGCCCGAAACCAATCGGTTCCTTCCTTCATGTTCGCAAACGGGTAGTCGGTTCCAAACATCACTCGATCCACACTGATGTACTTCAGCAAAAGATGGAGCAGCTCATCCTGGAAGAATGCGCTGGTTGTGTACCAAAAATTGTCACTGAAGTATTGCCCGACAGGCTTGTTCAGAGAACCTTCGGTCGAATCTCCCAAATCTTCCACGATGCGCTCGTAATAGAACGGAAGGCCCTCTCCCATGTGGCCGACAATAATCTGCAGTCTGGGCAATCTATCGAACACCCCGGTCATGATCAGTCGAAGGCATTGAGTAAGCACCTCTTGGTGCCAGCCATATCCTGACCCACTGAAAATGTAATCCTGGTGCTCATCGTTATATCCTGGGCGCTCAATACTGTAGTAAATATCGAAGACTTCTTTGGGTGGGAAGCCCGGATGCAGGTATATCGGAACATCAAGGGCCTCGGCACGCGCCAGGACGGGCTCGAAATCCTGGTGGTCGAGGAACTTGCCGCCAACGAACCCATTGGTCATGGCGCCAACGAAGCCGTCTTCGCGGACAGCGCGTTCCAATTCGTCCGCAGATGCCTCGGGGTCCTGCAGAGGCAGGGTCGCATAGGCCTGGTAGCGCCCCGGATAGGTGGTCATCGGGCCGTCGGCGATCATCTTGTTGAGACGATACGCAAAATCGTTGCCCTCCCGACCGGCGAGCTCCTGCACGCCCGGCGTGTGTGCGGAGAGAATTTGAACATTGATACCCGCCTCATCCATTGCGCCGATGCGGCCAGGCCCGAGTTCGGCAAGACCAGTTTCCTTGAGGTACTCCACGTGATCATCGTTGATCGCGTTCAGCGCAATCAGCTCATCGGTGGTGTAGGTCTCTTCCGTGGCAATAAATGGCAGGTCTTGGTCTCGCAACGAGATGTCCGAAATCTCTGTCGCTGGGTCATTGGCCGTAGTGGCACAGGCGGACAATCCCGCACCAACACCAAGTGCAGCGGCGCCGCTGAGAAAGTTGCGGCGTCCCATCACAAGTTTCTCTAGGGGTTTTACGCTCATCTTCATCGGTCTGCGGGGTTATTTGACGTCGACGAAGAATACGTGGCCGGTGATCTGCAGGACGCGGTCGTCGCCCTGGGCGTCCCAGACGTATTCGCGGATGGGCTGGACCTTGCGGACCGAGACGACCTCGGCGTTGTCGAGTGCGGTCGATCCCTGGCGGTTGACGACGACGCGGTTGCCTTCGGCCTCGAGTGCGCTGATGGTGTCCGTGGCGCTGTTTCCCGAGGGGGCCGCTTTCGGCGACCACGGTACGGCGGCGGAGGGGCCGGACAGCCCGAGGAAGGCGGCGACGAATCCGGCGGTGATGGCAGTGGCGGTGAAGTTCTTCATGGTCTTTGCTGTTTCCTTTGTGTCGGGTCGGAGGGGACACGAAACCTCCGATGAGTGGTTGATATTCACCACGATGTCGGCAGCCGCTGGAGATCGCATCCACCCACAGGAGGCGACGCGTACTCGCTCGGGAGTACAGCAGCGACCGAGCGGCCGACCTCCCTCAGCACGATCCGCGACGTTCCCGCGTTCGGCCCTTCCGCACGGTCTCTAGCGATCCGCCGCCTCGCCCGTCGGTGGACTCCGTCGAAAAACCTGTGCGGGTTAGCAATTCGCCCAATCGGATGCAGCTTGTTCGATAAGCCCTGTCGCCACCATTTCGTCACTGTGACGTTAATGGGTCCAATTGGGGAAACTGTCGGAGCGCGTGGTGGTGGGCCCAATGCGGGGTCCTGCATGGTCGCTGGTGTCCGACGCTGGCGGTGGTGGGGACGACCTGCTGCGCGACCGCTGTCAGGTCAGAGTCGGGTAAGCACGCAGTCAACCGCGCGGCGAGGATCTGTAGTCCCGAAAAGGCGGGCGTCACATCGACCGACCCCCGTACATGCAGCTATACGTTTTGCCGATAAGCCACATTATGTCAAGTCAATCACTGCATTTTCATCCGATGAATCACGCAGCAATCGTGTGACTCTCGCCTACCGACCCGGTACCCATGGATGAAACAGCCTGGACACCAGGGGTTTTCGGTGGATGCGAACGAGTATGCATGAC
>NZ_JBAUJR010000477.1:0-19537 GCF_049683935.1 Mycobacterium sp.
GGGGTGCCGGCGGCGCCGGCGGTGGAAACCGGCGGCGCGGCTCACGCGGTGCCGGAGCCCGCGGGCACGCTCGTACGACGCCGTAGGCGGCGCGACTACCTGATCACCGGTGGCTCATGAGCACGCACCGGTGGCGGTGGGCCGGTGAACTTCACGACCTCCACCAGCACATGTGCGCCGGTGCATCCGCGGGCCAGTGAGGATGTGCCCACATCGTCGGTGAGCACGTTGGGGTTGCCGTGGACGCACATGGCGTCCGGGTCGGCCGGGTCCACCGGATCGAACCAGGCTCCGGTGGACAGCTGTACGACTCGAGGCCGCACCCCGGGGTCGAGCACCACTCCGGCCAGGCATGCCCCGCGGTCATTGAACACCCGCACGACATCGCCACCGACCACTCCACGCACCCGCGCATCCGACGGATTCATCCGGATCGGTTCCCGGCCCTGGACTTTCGACTGTTGGCTGGCCGCGCCACCGTCGAGTTGGCTGTGCAGCCTGCTCGCAGGCTGATTCGCGATCAGGTGCAACGGATAATCGGCTGCGCGGGGCCCGCCGAGCCATTCGGTCGGTTCGAACCATGAGGGGTGCCCCCGGCAATCGTCATAGCCGAAGGCGTCGATGGTGGCGGAGAAGATCTCGATCAGGCCACTGGGGGTGCCGAGTCGGTGCGTCGCCGGGTCGGACCGGAAATCGGCCAGCAGTGTCAGCCCATCGTCAGTCGGCAGCCGCAGCCGGCCGGTCCGCCAGAAGTCGTCGAACGTGGGAACGTCGAAATCCAGTGACGTCGACCATGTTCGGTAGAGGTGGGCCAGCCATTCCCGGGTCGTGCGTCCCTCGGTGAACGCCTCCTCGAAGCCCAGGTTGCGCGCCAAGGCGGCGAAAGTCTGATAGTCGTCGCGCGATTGCGCATAGGGCTCAGTCATTCTCGGCATCGCCATCAGGATCGGGTCGTTCTTGGACCCGGAGAAGTCCTCCCGCTCGAGGAATGTGGTCGACGGGACCACGATGTCGGCGTGTTTGGCCATCGCGGTCCAGTACGGTTCGTGAACCACCACGGTGTCGGGGCGCCTCAGCGCCCGCCGTAATCGGGGGATGTTCTGATGGTGGTGGAACGGGTTACCCCCGGCCCAGTAGACAAGTCTGATGTCGGGATACACGAGCCGGATCCCGTTGTAGTCGAACATCTCTCCGGGATGCAGCAGCATCTCGCTGACCGCGGCGACGGGGATGAACGACGAGACCGGGTTGACGCCCTGCGGTAGCCGCGGCAGCCCGCATCGCAGGGGTGGCAGTCCCGGCTCGTTCATCGACCCGTATCCGTGGCCGAATCCGCCTCCGGGAAGGCCGATCTGGCCGAGCATCGCGGCCAACGTCAGTCCCATCCACGGCGCCTGTTCGCCGTGCCGGGTCCGCTGCAGTGACCAACTGACGGTGACGATGGTGCGCGCGGCTGCCATCCGGCGTGCCAGCACCGTCAACTCCTCTGCGGACAATCCGCAGATCGACGCGGCCCACTGCGGTGACTTCGGAACGCCGTCGTCGATTCCGAGAAGATAGCGCTCGAAGCGCTCGTAGCCAACGCAGTAGGTCGCCAGGAAATGGCGGTCGGTCAGGGATTCGGAGGCCAGAACATGCGCCAGGGCGAGCATGATCGCCACGTCCGTCCCGGGCACCGCGGCATACCAGTCACACGGGCCGTCGACGTCGTCGCGCAGCGGGGAGAACGACACGATCTGACCGCCGCGTTCCCGCAACCGGCGCAGTGCATCCCGGGCCGGGTGGGCGGTCGTGCCGCCGTGATTGACACCGGTGTTCTTCAGCGCCATCCCGCCGAAACACACCATGAGATCGGTGTGTTCGACGATGACGTCCCACTGGGTGGAGCGTTTGAACAGGTCGTCGTGGGTGCCCACCACCCGGGGCATGATCACCCCGGTCGCGCCCAGGCTGTAGGAGTGACGCGAGAACGTGTACCCGCCAAGGCAGTTCAGGAATCGATGTACCTGGCTCTGAGCGTGGTGGAAGCGGCCGGCGCTGGCCCAACCGTACGAACCGCCGTAGATCGCCTCGTTGCCGTGGGTTTGCACGACGCGGCGCAGTTCACCGGCCAGCAGGTCGGTGAGTTCGTCCCAGGACACGGCGACGAACTCGTCGGCGCCGCGTCGATCGCTGGGGCCCGGTCCGCCCTCGAGCCAGCCGCGGCGGACCGCAGGCGTGGTGACCCGCGATCGGTGCCGGACGGACCCGGGGAGGTTGCCCAGCGCAGGAGAGGGATCGGCGTCGCCGTGCAGCGGTGTCACCGACGCGACGTCACCGGAATCGACGGTCGCGGTGAACGCGCCCCAGTGCGTCAGGCTGGTCAGAGCGGGTGGGACGGGCGAGACCATGGTGGCGAGTTTATGACGGTCGGCTGACGCACCGGTGGCTCGACCAACCACCCGGTTGGATGGGGTACTTTGGCGGTAACAGCCCGTACCAACCACGGAGGGACGCCCATGGGGGCCGAAGCCAAACCCGTCATCGCCTACGAGCGCACCCTGTTCGAACCCGAGCACGAGATGTTCCGCGACTCCTTCCGCTCGTTCCTCGAACGGCACGTCGCGCCGTTCCACGAGGCGTGGGAGAAGGACAAGATCGTCGATCGCGGTGTCTGGCTCGAAGCCGGTAAGCAGGGCTTTCTGGGCATGGCGGTGCCCGAGGAGTACGGCGGCGGCGGAGTCGCGGACTTCCGCTACAACACCATCGTGACCGAGGAAGTGACCGCGGGCCGGTACAGCGGGCTGGGCTTCAGCCTGCACAACGACGTCACCGCGCCCTATCTGATCAGACTGGGCACCGAGGAGCAGAAGCAGCGCTGGCTGCCCGGATTCTGCAGCGGCGAGCTCATCAGCGCGATCGCCATGACCGAGCCCGGCACCGGCAGCGACCTGCAGGGCATCAAGACGCGAGCGGTCAAGGACGGCGATCACTACATCCTCAACGGCTCCAAGACCTTCATCACCAACGGAATTCACGCCGATCTGGTGATCGTGGTGGCCCAGACCGACCCGGAGAAGGGCGCGCTGGGATTCTCGCTGCTGATGGTCGAGCGAGGAATGGCGGGCTTCGAGCGCGGCCGCCATCTCGACAAGCTCGGCCTGGATGCCCAGGACACCGCCGAATTGTCCTTCACCGACGTCAGGGTGCCCGCAGAGAACCTGCTCGGCGAAGAGGGCCAGGGGTTCGTCTACCTGATGCAGAACCTGCCGCAGGAGCGGATCTCCATCGCCATCATGGCGGCCGCCGCGATGGAGGAGGTGCTGACGCAGACCGTCGAATATGCCAGGGAGCGCAAGGCATTCGGAAAGCCGATCGGCAGCTTTCAGAACAGCCGCTTCCTGCTGGCCGAGTTGGCCACCGAGGCAACCGTCGTCCGCATGATGGTCGACGAGTACATCCGCTTGCACCTCGACGACCGCTTGACCGTCGAACAGGCTGCCATGGCCAAGTGGTATTCGACGGAGAAGCAGGTTCATTTGATCGATCGATGCCTGCAATTGCACGGCGGTTACGGGTACATGCGCGAATATCCGGTGGCGCGCGCATATCTCGATGCCCGGGTACAGACCATCTACGGGGGGACATCCGAAATCATGAAGGAAATCATCGGCCGGAGCCTCGGCGTATAAACACAGGCAGCCGACGGGGCTCTCGAACAGTGGTCGATGACTTCATATTCTTTCCGTTGAATCGGCGAGGTTCCTTGGTAATCGACGTCCACTGACGCAAAGTGAACGCACGCGGTACTTTCGCAGGACTTTTCGAAGTCAGGTTTCGAAGAGATCTGTTGAAGGAAACTTTGTCGCCGACCGCGGGGAGGACGAATGATCCGGCAGCCGATGCTGCGCTTACGTGTGGTCGGTCGCGCGACGATCGGGGTGTTGGGGGTCGCTGCGGCGCTCCTGCTCGCTCCCGTCGCGGCGGCGCAGCCTGAGGTCGAGGCGAACGACGCGATCACCGCTGCTTGGCAGGCCAATGGTGGTGACGCCGGTCCGCTGGGCCCCAAGTCAGGCGACGTCTATCCGGCCGGCGCGGGCTTCGCGCAGAACTTCGCCTCCGGCAAGATGTTCTTCACGCCGGCAACGGGTGCCCGGTTCATGCAGGGCGCGATTCTCGAGAAGTACGAAGCCCTCGGTGGCCCCGCGGACAGCGATCTGGGCTTCCCCGAGATCGACGAGGGGCCCGGCCGCGCCCCGAACAGCCGGAACAGCACGTTCGACGCGGCGGACAATCCGGTGATCTTCTGGACACCCGACACGGGTGCCCGGGTGGTTCGCGGGCCGATCAACGCGGCGTGGGACAGGCTCGGCGGGTCGTCCGGGGTGCTCGGCGTGCCTGCGGAAGATCCGACCTACGACGGCGCGGTGGTGACCCAGGTGTTCACCGGCGGTGAGCTCTCCTACGACTCGCGGGCCAAGACGTTCACGACGGTTCCGCCCGACCTCGCGGGCCAGCTGACGGACCTGGCCGTTCCTGACGATCCGGTGTCGGCGATCAACGCCGCACGCCGGGCTGCGGGAGGACCGCTGGGGCCTCTCGGTGCCGCAGAGGGGGAGCCGTACCCGATCGGGGCCGACGGTCTCGGTCAGGATTTTGTCAACGGCAAGATCTTCTACAGTCCTCAGACCGGGGCGAACGTCGTGACCGGTCAGGTGCTGGCCAAGTACGAGAGTGTCGGCGGCCCGGAAGGTGACCTCGGCTTCCCGGTCACCAGCGAGGTCGACGGCGGGGTCGCTCCCGCGAGCCGGATGAGTACCTTCGCCGCCGACGACAAGCCGGTGATCTTCTGGACTCCCGACCACGGTGCGGTGATCGTCCGCGGCCCGATGGCCGCCGCGTGGGAGAAGCTCGGCGGCGCCACCGGCGAGATGGGTGCCCCCGTGGCAGATCAGACCGACAACGGCGGGGTGATCACTCAGCGTTTCAGCGGTGGAGCCATCTCGTGGAACTCGGATACGAAGCGGTTCAGCACAGAACCCGCCAATCTCGCGTCGCAGTTGGCCGACCTCGAGGTCCCCGAACAACAAGCGCCACAGTCGACCACGCCGGCGTCGAACACCGACGCCGAGGGGATGCAGTGGACATGGTGGTGGCTGCTCGCAGTCATCCCGGTGTTGTTGCTGGCGGGTCTGGTGGCCTTCGCGGTCATGCGCAACCGCAGACGTGGTGGCGACGACGATGACCTGTTCGGTCCGCCGGCCGGTGGTGCGGGCGATGACGGTCCGGGCTACGAGCCGGCCCTGACGGCCACAGGTCGTCAGGATGAGGACGGTCGCGAGGACACCCTGTTCGGTGATCGTTATGCACGAGAGGGGCTGGGATCGCTGTCTTCCGGGGTCCCGGCGGCGCCGACTGCGTCCGACGAGCTTCCTCCTGCTCCGCTGAGCTTCTGGGGTGCGCCGGTGCCGGCCGAGACATCAGCCGAGACGGATGAGGACGATTTCGACGACCTTGCCCTGGAGCAGGACGACCCGGACTCGGTGGATACCGCACCGACACGAGTCCCGACGGCCACCGACATGGCCTTCTCGGAAAGCGCCGAGGTCCCAGAGGATCAGACCGACATGACATCCGGCGAGGACGGGCTGGTCGAGTCCGAACCGGAGAGTCTGGTCGAGTCCGAACCGGAGCGTATTGCCGCGTTCGAACCGGAGCCTTTCGCTGCGTTCGACCGAGACCCGTTGACCGACACCGGCCGCCACGCCCGGATCGATTTTGACGAACCGGCACCCTCGGCCACGGCGCTACGACTGCCGCTTGATGATCCACACGAAATCCCCGATGGCTATCCGATCAAAGCCGACACCGCTTCGGGCCTGTACTGGGTGCCGGATAGTGCCGACTACGACGAGGCCCCCGTCGAGATCTGGTTTGCCAGTGAGGAAATGGCGCGCACGAACGGATTCGTGCGCGGGGACTAGCGTCCGGGATTCCGTCAGATCTTGCGGATGACGGTGACGACCTTGCCCAGGATCGCGGCGTCGTTGCCGGGGATCGGGTCGAACGCGGGGTTGTGAGGCATCAGCCACACCTGGCCGCGCGTTCGCTTGAACGTCTTCACGGTGGCCTCCCCGTCGATCAGCGCCGCGACGATGTCGCCGTTGTCGGCGACGTTCTGCTGTCTGACGACCACCCAGTCGCCGTCGCAGATCGCTGCGTCGACCATCGATTCGCCGACCACTTTGAGCAGGAAAAGCGACCCTTCGCCGACGAGTTCGCGCGGTAGCGGGAACACATCTTCGATGGCCTCCTCGGCCAGGATGGGACCGCCGGCCGCGATGCGCCCGAGAACGGGGACGAACGTCGGTTCCGGCAACGCGTCCGAGCCGGCGACCTCCGTGGTCACGATGGGTGCGCCACCCTCCTCGGGGCTGCGCACGTCCACCGCGCGGGGACGGTTCGGGTCGCGTCGGAGAAACCCTTTGCGCTCGAGCGTCCGCAGTTGGTGTGCGACCGACGATGTGGAGGTCAACCCGACCGCATCTCCGATCTCCCTGATGCTCGGCGGGTATCCGCGGGTCGTCACCGATGCGCGGATGACGTCGAGAATCGTGCGCTGACGGTCGGTGAGTCCTGATTCGCGGTCACGCCGTGCGTCGATGATGGCCGTGGTGTCGCTGCTGTCATCGCTCATGAGGCCGAATGTAACGCGGACGGCAGCAAGAATCAAACATGTGTTCGACGCGTGTCGGTCCGGGGAGACATGTCGGTGGCTTGCTCTAGCGTTCGCAACAGTTCGATCACATGTTCTATCCATCGAACACATGATCGAGTACCGTTCGAACACAAGAGCGAACAACCAGCCGGACCGAAAGGGCAGACAGATGACCATCCTCCACACTCGCGAGGCCTGGACCGCGTTCGATGACGACTTCCGGCGTGTCGACCGCCGGTGCGCGGTGGTCGAGGGCGGGCGCACTCGACCGGCAGACGCCTCGCGCCGGGTGCGACCCGGCGGCGCTGCGGTCCGCTACCGGGGTACCGGGGTGCTCGTATCCCGGGCATCACATCGTCGGCGCCCGATCACCCCGGCGACCACCGTGATTCTGGCGCTCATCGCCGGCGCGATCACCCTGTGGCTGGGGCTGGTCGCACAGTTGGGCGGTGTGGTCGGTAGCGAGGCCGAGATCCCCGGCCGCCTGGCGGTGGTGCAGGTGAAGTCAGGGGAGTCGCTACAGCACATCGCCCAGCGGGTAGCGCCCGATGCGCCCGTCGGAGATGTCGTCGAGCGGATCCGCGAACTGAACGAACTCAAGACCGCGTCGCTGGCCGCGGGGCAGACGCTCATCGCGCCCGTCGGCTGAACAATGGCTGCCCAGCTGCCAAACGCCCCGCTGTCCAAGCATTCTGAGGAATCGTGAGGTGAGGTACGCGCCAATCGGACCGGCGTTGAGCCACCCGTGGGCAGCGCAGGTACGCTCGAAGACGTTCGAGGCGGTTCTCTGTCGGTGCGGCGAAGGAGCGGTGATGCACTGTCCGTTCTGCCGTAATCCCGATTCTCGTGTGGTTGATTCCCGCGAGACCGATGAGGGCCAGGCGATCCGCCGACGTCGGTCGTGCCCCGAGTGCGGGCGTCGATTCACGACCGTCGAGACCGCGGTTCTGGCTGTGGTGAAACGCAGCGGGGTGACCGAGCCGTTCAGCCGGGAGAAGGTCATCAAGGGTGTCCGGCGGTCCTGCCAGGGCCGACAGGTCGACGACGACGCGCTCAACCTGCTCGCCCAGCAGGTCGAGGACGCGGTGCGGGCGACCGGCTCTCCGGAAGTGCCCAGTCACGAAGTGGGTCTGGCGATTCTCGGACCCCTGCGTGACCTCGACGAAGTGGCCTACCTGCGGTTCGCGTCGGTGTACCGCTCGTTCTCGTCAGCTGAGGACTTCGAACGCGAGATTCAGGCGTTGCGTGCTCACCGCGAGGCACCGGTCGAGGGCGAGCCCGCTCAGTCGATCTGACGCGTTCCGTCGTCGGCGACCCGCCCCGCCACCTGCACCCAGCCCTCAGCAGACCAGGTGGTCTGGATGATCGATCCCTGTCCCTGCACGATGGTGAGGTCGCGACTGAGGTGCTCGGTGATGCGGACCGCTGCGGCGCCGGTCGCCTCATCCTCGCGAATCCCGAGGTGCGGGGCGAACATCCTCGATCTGATCGTGTCCGCCGATTCGTCCAGCCAGCTCCACAGGTAGAGCTCGACCTCGTCAGGGTAGTCGTCCGGGTCCGCGGCGAACAGCTCGTCGACGCTGTCGAGTTGGTAGATCGAGAAGTCCGGCGCCCACTCGGCGCGGGCGCTGACCGACGTCAGGTCTCCGGAGTACTTGACCTGCACGATGCCTGCGGGAACCTGCAACGTTTTCACCGGTGTGCCCCTGTGGTCGAGCCACCAGGACGCACCCACCGTCGGGTGCCCGGCGAAGGGCAGTTCCGTGGTGGGCGTGTGGATGTGAGCGTGTGCGGTGTGTGTTCCCGCTTCGGGGAGGGTGACGAATATCGTTTCGCTGTAGCCTAATTCGGCGGCGATGCGCTGCCGATCCGCGGGGTCGACGGTGGCTGCGTCCACCACACCCAGAGGGTTGCCGAATCTGCCGTCCCGGTCGGTGAACACGCGCAGCACTGTCACGTCGATGGCCATGGTGCCGATGCTACGTGTGGGCACAGCCGCCGGCCGAGAAAACCGCTGCCGTGGGGTTGCTAGGTTGCGCTGCGCTCGTCGGCGCCCATGGCGTCCAGCACCGCGACCCGCGTGTCCACCGGGCCTGAGATCGCGCCCTCCCGGATCCCCGCCCGCAGCAGACCGCGAAGGTAATCCTGGTCGTAGACCGCAGGTTCGGTGGAGTCGATGAACTTCTGCACGATCTCGACGAATCGGTCCGGGTCGTCGTGGAACGGGAAGTGCCCGGAGCCTTCGAAGATCTCCAGCTGCGAGCCCGGCATCGCCGCGTGCGCCATCTCCGCGTGGCTGACCGGGATGACCGAATCGCTGCCGCCCCAGATCAGTTGCACCGGAACGGATTGGGTCAGATAACAGCGATCGAGCATGGTCACCACCTGGCCGCGCCAATCGACCACCGCGCGCAGTGTTCGCGCAAACGCGGACGACGCCGTCGGTTCGGGAAGGTCGGCCAGGATGCGCAGCATGTCGGGGATGTCGCGGCCCACTCCGGTTGTCCCGAACAGCGCGCCACCCATCCGGCCGATGACCTGCAAGGCGGGCAGCACCAGGGGGAGTCGTAGCAGGGCGAGCGCCTCGCTGCCCAGCGGCAGAGACGCGATCCGCAGTGCCACGTTGACTTCCTTGGTGACCCCGCCCGCCCCGACGAGGATGAGTCGGTCTACCAGTTGCGGGAATTGGTAGGCGAACTGCATGGCGACGCCGCCGCCGAGAGAGTGGCCGACCACCGTGGCGCTGTCGATGTCCAGGACGCTGAGCAGATCACGCAGTCCGTTGGCGTAGGCGGCAACGGAGTAGTCGGCGCGCGGTTTGTCGGACTTGCCGTGGCCGAGTAGGTCGGGCGCGATGACGGTGAACCGCTGCGCGAGCTTGGCCTGCACAGTGTCCCAGGTGGTGGAGTTGTCACCGATGCCGTGGATCAACACGATGGCCGGACCCGAGCCGGCCACCCGGAACGCCCGGCGGTAGCCGTGGATCGTTCGGTACTCCAGGGTGGGAGTGAGTTCCCGCACGGTACGCAGGTTCGGTTTGCGTTCGGTCATCACACAAACCCGGGGGTCACGGTCATATCGCCCACTTCGTCGTCGGGACGGATAGCAGCTACTTCGGCCAGGGCCGATCGGTGGGATCGTCCCCGTCTTTCCTGTCGTCGTCACCGGCCTGTTGGGCGAGGAAACGCTCGAACTCGGCGCCGAGCTCGTCACCGCTGGGCAGATCCTCGTCGTGCGCCAGAAGCGACCGGTTCTCCTGAGCGGCAACGAACGCATCGTACTGGCGCTCCAGAGCCTCCACCACTTGAGCGACCTCCGGGCTCGCCGCCACCTGCTCGTTGATCTTGTCGTGGACCTCGGCAGCGGACTGCGCGAGCGCGGCCGTCGGGATCTGCAGCGACCCGCTCCTGGCAACCTCCGACAGCAGCGTCTCGGCGGCCGACGGATAGTCGGTCTGGGCCAGGTAGTGCGGGATGTGCACGGTGAAACCGACGACCTCGTGGCCGTGCTGGGCCATCCGGAACTCCAGCAGGTTCGACACGCTGCCGGGGACCTGTACCTCACCGACCCACGGCTGGTGGTCGGTGATGAGCTCCTTGTCGTTGGAGTGTGCGGTCAGGGTGATCGGCCGGGTGTGTGGCACCGCCATCGGAATGGCACCCAGGCCGATGACGCGGCGCACCCCGAGTCGCTCGGTCAGCAGTCGGACGGCGGTGATGAAGCGCTCCCACCGCAGGTCCGGCTCGAGGCCGGCGAGCAGCAGGAACGGCGTCCCGACGCTGTCGTGCAGCGCGTAGAGATTCAGTTCGGGCTCGTCGTAGTGGGTGAAGTGGTCGGTCTTGAACGTCATCAGTGGCCGACGGGACCGGTAGTCGAGCAGCTCATCGATCGCGAATGACGCCACCAACTCGGTGTCGAGGGTGTTCTTGAGGTGCTCGGCAGCCAGCTTGATCGCTCGGCCGGCGTCGGAGAAGCCCTCGAGTGCATGGATCAACACCGGGCCACGGCCGTCGGCAGCGGCGAGCTGCGGAGCGGGGAACTCGAGTTCGTACATGCCGGTCTGCTCAGGTTGGTACTGCTGACCAGGTTCGTCTGGGCTTTCAGCCATCTCTCGCCTCCTCTTCGCGGTGCGCCGCAACAGTGATGTCGTCGGCACCGTGAACTTCTAGTGTCTCGCACCTGGGGATCTCCGCCACGGCGGTATGCCCGGCGTCACCCATTTGTTCGAACGCGAACACCTCGATGTGACATTCCATGCGACCGCGTCGGCGCCGTCGTGCTGTGGCGAAGCGCCATCGTGACGCGGAGAAGCCTCAGGAACGGAACTGGTGCAGCGCGCGCAGCTTGTTCATCACGTCCAGCGCTGCGACCTTGTAGGCCTCCGAGAACGTGGGGTAGTTGAACACGGCGTCGACGAGGTATTCGACGGTGCCGCCGCAGCCCATCACAGCCTGGCCGATGTGCACCATCTCGGTGGCGTTGGTGCCGAAGATGTGGACGCCCAGCAGGCGCAGATCCTCGGTCGAAACCAGCAGTTTGAGCATTCCGTAGGAGTCGCCGGCGATCTGGCCGCGCGCCAGCTCACGATAGCGGGACACTCCGACCTCGTAGGGCACCGACTCCTTGGTCAGATCCACCTCGGTGGCACCGACGTAGGACACCTCGGGAATCGAGTAGATGCCGATGGGCTGGAGTTCGGTCATGCCCTTACACGGCTCGCCGAACGCGTGATAGGCGGCCAACCTACCCTGGTCCATCGACGTCGCGGCCAGGGCGGGGAAGCCGATCACATCGCCGACGGCGTAGATGTGGTCGACCTTGGTCTGATAGTTGTCGTCGACGAAGATCCGGCCCCGGTTGTCGGCTTCCAGACCGGCGTTCGGGAGATCGAGGTGCTCGGTCTGGCCCTGACGGCCCGCCGAGTACATCACGGTCTCGGCGGGGATCTGCTTGCCGCTGGCCAACGTCGTGACGGTGCCGGACGCGCCGACGTCGACTGCGGTGACCTCCTCGCCGAACCGGAACGTCACGGCCTGGTCGCGCAGGTGGAACTTCAGTGCCTCGATGATCTCCGGATCGCAGAACTCCAACATGTTGCTGCGCTTCTCGACGACGGTGACCTTGGTGCCGAGCGCGGCGAACATCGACGCGTACTCGATGCCGATGACGCCTGCGCCGACCACGACCATCGAGCCGGGAATGGTCTTGAGGTCGAGGATTCCGTCGGAGTCCAGGACCCGATCCTCGTCGAACTCCACGCCGGAGGGACGGGCGGGCTTGGTGCCGGTGGCGATCACGATGTGGCGGCCGCTCACGGTGACACGTTCGGCGCGGTTGGGATCGTCGACGTGGATGGTGTGCTCGTCGAGGAACCGGGCGTGACCGACATAGAGTTCGATCCGGTTGCGCATCAGCTGCGAGCGCACGACGTCGATCTCCTTGCCGATGACGTGCTGCGTGCGCGCGAGAAGGTCGGCGGGGGTGATCTTGTCCTTGACGCGGTAGCTGGCGCCGTAGAGCTCGCGCTGATTCATTCCGGTGAGGTAGACGACGGCTTCGCGCAGCGTCTTCGACGGGATCGTGCCGGTGTTGACGCACACCCCGCCCAGCATCAGCCCACGCTCGATCACAGCCACGGACTTGCCGAGCTTCGCCGCGGCGATGGCCGCCTTCTGCCCGCCCGGTCCGGACCCGATCACAACGAGGTCGTATTCCTGTGTGGAACCCATGGCACACACATCTACGCCCGTTGACCCCGACTCCCATGACACCGATGTCAACTCCAGGTGAACAGCTGCCGGAGGGCTGTGGCCATTCATCCCCAATGGCGATTCCATCCACAGTTCAGGGCCGGCGGATCGGCGTCGGGGGCAACTCGTCGGCAGCTGTTGCGAGGTTTGCGTCATGCCCACCACACATCGCCCCGATTCCCCACTCGACCGACCCGGCGAGCTGATCGCCGCGCTACCCGCTGTGCTCGGCTTCGTGCCCGAGAAGTCGCTGGTGCTCGTCACCGCTGCCCACGGCGAGATGGGCGCCGTCATGCGGGCCGATCTCTGCGCAGAGGTGGATGGCGACTCGCTCGGCCATTTCGCAGGGTTGGCGGCTGCGTCCGGAGCCGAGGTCGCGATCGCGGTGATCGTCGACGGCGAGGGCGCCGCGTGCCGGATGTGTGCCGACGAATATCGCGATCTGGCCCACGACCTGGCCGTCGAACTCGCGAGGTGGGATGTCGAACTTCTCGCCGCGCACGTGGTCGACAAGGTCGCGGCAGGCGGGCGATGGTATTGCGCTGACGGCTGCGGGAGTTCCGGTGTGGTCGAGGATCCGGCGGCGTCCCCGATCGCGGTGGCGGCGGTGCTCGACGGCCGCCGCCTCTACACGCGCCGCTCCGAACTCGTCGCGGTCGTCGCACCCACCGATCCCGACCGCAGCGCTGCGCTGGCGGGGGCGATCGGACAAGTCGGGGAGGTCGCAGCCGATCGTCCGGATTCGCAGGCGCGAAGTGACATCGAGCACGCGTTCGCGTGCGCTGAGCAGATCGGAGCGGGTGGTCCGCTCGACGATGACCAGTTGGCCCGCTTGGCGCTGTCGCTGACGGATCCGAGGGTGCGCGACACCCTCTACGCGCTCGCCGTCGGCGAACACGCGGGAGCGGCCGAGTCTCTCTGGGCTGATCTGGCGCGCCGCCTACCGGAACCGTGGCGGGTGGAAGCGCTTGTGTTGTTGGCGTTTTCAGCGTATGCGCGCGGTGATGGACCGCTTGCGGGCATATCGCTGGAGGCGGCGCTGCGATGTGCACCGTGGCACCGGATGGCCGGCATGCTCGACTCCGCGCTGCAGTCGGGGATGCGTCCCGAGCGGGTCCGAGAGCTGGCGCGTACCGGCTATCGACTCGCCGAACAGCTCGGTGTGCGGCTGCCGCCGAGGCAGCGGTTCGGCCGCCGGGCGGGGTAGCCCGGTCAGACCTTCTCGACCTTGACGGTGTGGGCCATCTCGTGCGGCAGCTCGACCTGCTCGTGGCCGGGGATGACGATCACGACGCCGCCGTGGTTGTTCACCTCGACCGTCACACGCGCATTGGGCACCACACCGGCTTCCTTGAGCCTGGCGATCAGATCCGCGTCGCCCTGGACGTGCTCGGTCAGCTGGCGCACCACCACCGCGACCGGCATACCGGCGGGCAGCTCGGTCAGCCGGACGAGGTTGATGGTCTCGTTGATCAGCTGATCGCCGTATCCGAGCTCTGACAGCCCGGGGATCGGATTTCCGAACGGGGACGTGGTGGGGTTGTTGAGGACCTGGACGAGCCGGCGCTCGACGTCCTCGCTCATCACGTGTTCCCAGCGGCAGGCCTCGGCGTGCACTTCTTCCCACGGCAGCCCGATGACATCCACCAGGAGTCGCTCGGCCAGACGGTGCTTACGCATCACCGAGACCGCCAGTGACCTGCCTTTGTCGGTGAGTTCGAGGTGACGGTCTCCCGCCACGTGCAGCAGCCCGTCGCGCTCCATCCGCGACACGGTCTGACTGACGGTGGGTCCACTCTGATCGAGACGTTCCGCGATCCGCGCCCGCAGCGGGATGACGCCCTCTTCCTCGAGGTCGTAAATGGTTCGCAGGTACATCTCGGTGGTATCGACCAGATCGTTCATTCGCACACCCTCCGTCTGACGTGAGTCTACCGGTCTGCCCGGGTGAACAGCGGTGCTTCATCGGGCGACACGGGCCACACCCCATGCGCCAGAAAGCCCGCCGGGTGGACCGGCGGGCTTTCTGCTCGGGATCGGCTCAGCTGGCGTAGGACCGCAACCGGTCGGCACGCTCACCGTTGCGCAGCTTCGACATGACCTCGCGCTCGATCTGGCGGACGCGCTCCCGGGACAGCCCGAACAGCTTGCCGATCTGATCCAGCGTGCGGGGCTGGCCGTCGTCGAGGCCGAAACGCAGCCGGATGACCTGCTGTTCGCGCTCGTCGAGAGTGGTCAGCACGTAACGGATGTCGGTGTGCAACAGTTCGGAGATCACTGCGTTCTCCGCCGACATCGCGTTCTCGTCCTCGATGAAGTCGCCCAGCGGCGCTTCTTCGTCGCTGCCGACAGGCATGTCCAGGCTCACCGGGTCGCGGCTGTGCGACAGCAGATCGGCGATCTTCTCGGCGGGGATGCCCGATTCCTCGGCCAGTTCCTCGTCGGTTGCGTCACGGCCCATGCTCTGGTGCATCTCCCGCTTGATCCGCGCGAGCTTGTTGACTTGCTCGACCAAGTGGACGGGAAGGCGGATGGTACGACTCTGGTCGGCCATGCCGCGGGTGATCGCCTGCCGGATCCACCACGTCGCGTAGGTGGAGAACTTGAATCCCTTGGCGTAGTCGAATTTCTCCATCGCCCGGATCAGTCCCAGGTTGCCCTCCTGGATCAGGTCCAGCAGTGGCATCCCGCGACCGGTGTACCGCTTGGCCAGCGACACCACCAACCGCAGGTTGGCTTCGAGAAGGTGACGCCGCGCTGCCTCACCGTCACGGACGATGGCGGCGAGATCACGTTTCCGGTTGTCGCCCAAGCGCTTACGGGTGGCGAGCAAATGCTGCGCGTAGAGGCCGGCCTCGATGCGCTTGGCCAGGTCGACCTCGTCGGCTGCAGTGAGCAACGCGGTCTTGCCGATGCCGTTCAAATACACGCGCACAAGGTCCGCTGCGGGGCTCTGAGCATCCAGATCCTGGTCACTGCGAGTGCTGGCGGCGTTTGCCATTACGGCCTCCTGATCGGGTCGAGCGTTCACGAGTTACAACGCTCTGTTCCCGGAAAGAGTTCCCGCCCGACCTTCGATTCACACCTCCTGAGCTGCGCTTTTCGCAGCCAGACCTGAGAATGTGCTGAGAAGTGCGCCGAAAGATGCTCAGCGGGGAACGTCGCCGCCGAGATCATCGGTGTCGTGCTGCGGATCGTCGGCGTCCGGCGGCGGCGGTGCGGCCTGCGGGCCGTAGATCGCGGGCCGCTCCGCCGTCGGAAACAGCGGGATCCGTCCTCGCGATTCGTAGCGACGGGGTTCCTCGGCGCGACGAGGCGGCCGGTCGTTGGCGATCAGAACCGCCATCCACGGCAACGGAATCGACACCACGATGATCGCCAGCGAGATCAGGCCGTTCTGCCAGATGCCGTACGCCACCGCGGCCAGGATGAGTGCCGGGATGCGAATAGACATCAGAGCGAGGTACTTCCGTACCCGCCGGCGGTGCTGTTCCTCGTACGCGACGGCGGCTCGGGTGATGAGAACCGGCCGACCTTCGTCGTCGAAACTCAGCTCTTGGCCTTGTTTCATCTCTCCACTGTTCCACATCGCAGCCCGGGCGCAGCCGTCACGTTTCTTACCGATCCATTGCGAGGCAGAATGAGGTGATGCAGACCCAGACGATCGAGCGCACCGAGACCGACGAACGTGTCGATGACGGGACCGACGACGACACCCCGAAGTTCTTTCACTACGTCAAAAAGGACAAGATCGCCGAGAGCGCCGTCATAGGCACCCACGTCGTCGCGTTGTGCGGCGAGGTGTTCCCGGTGACTCGGTCGGCCAAGCCGGGTTCGCCGGTGTGCCCCGACTGCAAGAAGATCTACGAGCAGCTCAAGAAGTAGCCGCATCGGCGTCGGTCGACTCCGCGGCACGCGCTCGGCCGCCGCCGTTGAGCGAATCTGCTTTCGACGCCAGCCACCAGCGGAAGCGTTTGGCGTGGGTGTCCGGAGCGGGCCACTCCTCCTCGATCGCGGCGTTCAACTCGGCGCCGAACATGATCGCGAAACCGAGGAAGAACGCGAACAGCAGGAACGCGATCGGAGTGGCCAGTGCGCCGTAGGTGTAGCCCGTGCTGGTGATCCACGTCAGGTACACCCGTAGCGCCCAGGTCGCCACCAGGAAGACCACCGCGGCCAGCACGGACCCGCACAGCAGGCGGTGCGTGGGCAACGGCTTGGGCAGCGACACGCGGTAGAGCAGGTTCACCGCCACCACCAGCGCGAGGAACAGCACCGGGTAATAGCCGTACCGCAGGATGTGGTCCCAGCTGTCGGGGATGAACTCGGCGATCTTGCGTGGCCCGAGGGCGAGGAAGGGTGCAGTCACGATGGCGCCGAACAGCATCACCACGTACAGGCCCAGCGCGAAGAACCGCTGACGCACCGGATGCCGTAAGAGCGTCTGACCGTGCGCCTCGGTGATCGAGTCGACAAACGCCGAGATGGCCGACGACCCCGCCCACAGTGAGATCACGAACCCGAGCGACACCACTTCACCGCGGGCGCCCTGGACGATGTCACGCACCGTGGGGTCGATGATCTCGCTGACCACATTGGGGGAGAAGAACCGCGCTGCCGTGCTGACCAACTGGCTCTGAATCACCGGAAGTGTGTCCGGACCGAAAAGCGGGGCCACGTAGGCCAGGCTGCCCAGCATCCCCAGCAAAAGCGGAGGAAGTGAGAGCGCGCACCAGAAAGCAGCCTGAGCCGACTCCGAGAAGATCGAGTCGTCCCAACTCTTCGCCAAGGTACGACCGGTGATGCGGCGAAGGTGGTGACGTGACGGCCGTGGCCGCAGCGACTGGTCAGTCATGACCAGTCCAGCATTGCCGATTGGCGGCTATGGCTCCAACTGGCTGACTTCGATGACCGCCGCGAGTTCGACGAGCTTCGCCTCGTGCTCATTGGCGTGGTGCTGGCAGAACAGCAGTTCGGCACCCGAAGGAAGCTTGGCACGCACGCGTGCCGCCGCGCCGCACCGGTCGCATCGATCAGCCTTGGTCAATTCTGGACTGGTGAGCGTTGCGGTCATGGCACCTCCATAGGGTGTAGCGACGTTCTTCATACTCTGTCAGACGCTTGGGGTTTCAGCCTTGTTCCCCGGGGGTTTGCGGGTGTGTCGTGTCTCACGAACCTCTGTGTTGCGACCGATTGGGGCTGGCGGTATGGATTCGACGTCGAACACGTCCGGCGACGTGCTCGTACATCTGTGTTCGGTCGAGGAGTGGCGGGACGCCTCGGACTCCGGTGAGTTGCGGCCTGACTCACTCGACCAGACGGGTTTTGTGCATCTGTCCCGACCGGAACAAGTTCATCTGCCTGCCAACCGACTGTACGCGGGCCGCACCGACATGATGTTGCTACGCATCGATGCCGCACGGCTCTCCTCTCCGCTTCGCTGGGAGCCGGGGGTTGCCACGGATCCTGCTGGCATGGTGTTCCCGCATTTGTACGGACCCCTACCGGTGGCGGCTGTGATTCGTGTCACTCCGTACCTGCCGACCAGCGACGGGAGCTTTGCGCCGGACCAAGGCTGATGACGGCGGTCGCGGTTCCTGGCGTGTGGCTCAATACACTCTGTCGCGTGGGGATACTCCTGGGGTTCGCGCCGTGGATCATCTACTGGGTTCTGGTGGGGAACGTGCCGTTCGTCGCGGCGGTGCTGGTGGCGTTTGCGGTTGCGATCGCCGCGTTCGTCATCGCCCGTGCAAGTGGATCCCCCGGACGAACGCTCGAGATCGGCGCCGTTGCGACGTTCCTACTTCTGACCGTGCTGACATTCTCGGTGAGCCAGGGGTTCATGGAGCGGTGGATCCAGCCGCTCAGCACGGCGGGAATCTTCCTGGTGGCGTTGGTCAGCGCGCTGATCGGTAAACCGTTCGTGCGGGACTTCGCCGTCGTCGGTCAGCCCAAGGAAGTCGTCGAGAGCGAGGCGTTCGCGCGTATCACCTCGCTGCTGACCTGGATCTGGATCGCTGCGTTCGGCGGCATGACGGTGTCGTCGGCCATTCCGCCGATCGTGCAGGGCGACGCGACGATTCTGGACACGCGCACCCCGCTGTCCTTCATCTGTTACTGGATGGTGCCGTTCGCGCTGCTCGGAACTGCCGCGCTGTTGACCCGGGTCCTGCCCGAACGAATGACGCCGCCGGCCGAGGAACTCGTCCGCAAGACCACCTTCGTCACGTTCGCCGAAGCGGAAATCGACCAGTTGATCTATCTGGCCACCGAACACGCCAACCGCGAGGTCGGACCCGGCAAGGAAGCTTTCGACATCAGAATCGGCAGCAAAGGCGTTCCGCTGGTCGGGGACGAGACCCGGGAATCGTGGCCGTCGACGTACAAGGTGCGCGAGCGCAAGCGCTGACCACCCCGCGCCGGGCGCGTTCGGTCGCGGCATTCCCATTGGTGTTTGCGGTTTCTGCACCGCCGGTGTCCTCGGCGTCGTTGTGCGACCCGCTGCGGGGTAATTGCGAAGACGGGCCGTCGTCTTCCATACCCTGACGCTCGACTTTCCGAGCCGGAACTTGTTGTCGGCTAACTTCGTGTCGACACGACCGGCCATGGGGCGCGGGGGAATTGACAGCCATGGCGATTTGCCATGCTAGATTCCGGCGATTCCATGAAGCGAGCAGATCGGGGGACTGCGCATGGCTAGACGCCGTCGCATCGGACACGACATGACGAACCGCTGGTTGACTGCCGGCGCGAGCGGTGCGGCAGCGGTCGGCATCGGAGTGCTCCTGACCACGCAGCCGGCGACGACGGTTCGCCCGGTCGAGCTGGCCTCGTTCGACTCGCTTCTCGCTCCGGCAAGTCCGCGTTTCTCCGATGAGCCGTGGTGGGTCTCGTCGACGGGCAATCGTGCCGGCAACCCGGAAGTCGGTTCGGTGGCCGCGATTCCGATGGTCGGCCCCGGTGGCTGGCTGATCGGAGACGGCGCCGACGCCGCCGCGGATTGTCTGGCTGCGGCGTGCAAGGGCGGCAGCGGCGGACTGTTGTTCGGCAACGGCGGTGCCGGTGCCAACGGTGGCAAGGGCGGCAACGG
>NZ_JBAUJR010000478.1:0-9990 GCF_049683935.1 Mycobacterium sp.
GTGGCAATACCGCGCAGGATCCGCACGGTGACTAGTAGCGGTAGTGCTCCGGCTTGTACGGGCCGTCGACGTCGACGCCGATGTACTCGGCCTGCTCCTTGGTGAGCTTGGTCAGCGAGCCACCGAGGGCCTCGACGTGGATCTTGGCGACCTTCTCGTCGAGGTGCTTGGCCAGGCGGTAGACCTCGTTGTCGTACTCGTCGTTCTTGGTCCACAGCTCGATCTGCGCGATGACCTGGTTGGAGAAGCTGTTGCTCATCACGAACGACGGGTGGCCGGTCGCGTTGCCCAGGTTCAGCAGTCGGCCTTCGCTCAGCACGATGATCGAGTGGCCGTCCTCGAAGATGAACTCGTCGACCTGCGGCTTGATGTTGATCCGGCGGACCTTCTGGTCGCGCTCGAGGCGGGCCATCTCGATCTCGTCGTCGAAGTGGCCGATGTTGCCGAGGATCGCCTGGTGCTTCATCGACTTCATGTGCTCGAGGGTGATGATGCCCTGGTTGCCGGTGGCGGTGATGATGATGTCCGCCCAGCCGACGGCCTCCTCGACGGTCTTGACCTCGAAGCCGTCCATCAGCGCCTGCAGCGCGTTGATCGGGTCGATCTCGGTGACCGCGACGCGGGCGCCCTGGGCCTTGAGCGCCTCGGCGCAGCCCTTGCCGACGTCGCCGTAACCGCAGACCAGCGCCGCCTTGCCACCGATCAGCACGTCGGTGCCGCGGTTGATGCCGTCGATCAGCGAGTGCCGGGTGCCGTACTTGTTGTCGAACTTGCTCTTGGTCACCGAGTCGTTGACGTTGATGGCCGGGAAGGACAGTTCACCGGCGGCGGCGAACTGGTACAGCCGCAGCACACCGGTGGTGGTCTCCTCGGTGACGCCCTTGACGGACTCGGCGACCTTGGTCCACTTGGATTTGTCCGCCTCGATCGAGCGGCGCAGCAGGTTCAGGAACACCTTGTACTCGTCGGAGTGCTCGTCGTCCTCGGGCGGAACCACGCCCGCCTTCTCGAACTCGGCGCCGCGCAGCACCAGCATGGTGGCGTCGCCACCGTCGTCGAGGATCATGTTCGCGGGCTCGCCTGGCCAGGTGAGCATCTGCTCGGCGGCCCACCAGTACTCTTCCAGCGTCTCGCCCTTCCACGCGAACACCGGCACGCCCTTGGGCGCCTCGACGGTTCCGTTGGGGCCGACGACGGTCGCGGCCGCGGCGTGGTCCTGGGTGGAGAAGATGTTGCACGACGCCCAGCGCACTTCAGCGCCGAGTGCGACCAGCGTCTCGATCAGCACGGCGGTCTGGACGGTCATGTGCAGCGATCCGGAGACGCGCGCGCCCTTGAGCGGCAGCACGTCGGCGTACTCGCGGCGCAGCGCCATCAGGCCGGGCATCTCGTGCTCGGCCAGCCGGATCTCTTTGCGGCCGAACTCGGCAAGTTCGAGGTCAGCGACCTTGTAGTCGATGCCGTTGCGGGCATCGGCGGTCAGTGATGCAGTCATGTAGAGCCCCTTATTCGGTAGACAATTGCCTGTGCGCGCACGGGTGTGCAGCGGCGACATCCATGCAAGACACCCAAAGCCTGCGGGCTCGCGGGACAGGCGCTCAGGCGCTCTGCCGGCTAAGGAGTATCTACAACACCGTAGCGTTCGGCGAAGGGAGACATCAATCTGGCCAGGTCTCGGGCCACATCGTGGTCGGCTTCCGGGGGCATCGACACGTAGCTCATCGCCAGTCGGACGATGGCCATGGCCAGCACTCCGGCGTCCTCGTCGCTGGCCCGCACCCAGCTGGACATGAACGTTTCGGTCAGCCGCGTCGAGCACCGACTGATGATCGGTGCGCTGTCGGTGGTGATGATCTGCAGCAGGTCGGGCTTCGAGGTCCCGGTCAGCAACGAGATGACCAGTGGGTCGGCCGACGACTCGGTGAAGAAGTCGCGGAACCCCTGCAGGAAGGCGGCGTAGACGTCGCCGACATTGTCGTTGATGGCGCTGTGGATCTGGTCGACGAGCCGGTCCGCCAGCCGCAGGGCGTACCCCTGGGCCAGACCGTGCCGCGAGCCGAACTCGTTGTAGATGGTCTGGCGGCTGATGCCGGCCGCCCTGGCGACATCGGACAGCGTGATCGAGGACCAGTCGCGGGCCAGCAGCATCTCGCGCATGCCGTCGAGGATCGAGTCGCGCAGCAGCACTCTCGATGCCTCGGCGTAGGAGATGCGCTTGTCGTTGGGGCGGCCCACACGCGCGACACTATCGCCTCGGGCCGTCGTGGCCGCCCAGGCCGTTGTCACGTCCCGCGGCCTGCCCCGCGAGCGCGCGTGTTTGCACGTCGCCAGTCGGCGAGTCGCGTACATCTGCGCGCGCTGGCCGGCGACGACTGAGCGCTCATCCCCGCGCCACCTCGACCATCTCGAAGTCGGACTTCGCTGCGCCGCAGTCCGGGCAGCTCCAGTCCTCGGGGATGTCGTCCCAGCGGGTGCCGGGGGCGATGCCGTCCTCGGGCCAGCCCTTGGCCTCGTCGTACTCGAAACCGCACTGCACACAGACGAACAGTTTGTAGTCGGCGTCACTCATCTTCTTCTCTTCCTTTCGCGTTGAGGCTGCACTCAGGGCGGGGACTACTCGCACTTTCCCGCCCTGAACGCAGCGTCAACATGGGGTTTTACGCGACCTCGAAATCGACCTTCTCGCGCACCGCACAGTCGGGGCAGCACCAGTCATCAGGGACGAGTTCCCACTGGGTGCCGGGCGGAAAACCCTCGCGCGGAGCACCTTTGGTCTCGTCATAGACGTAGTCGCAACCGGGGCAGCGGTAGGCGCTCATGCTCACGCCCCCTGCTGTTCGCGCAGGCGCTGCTCGTCGGCGCCATACTTGGCCAGCACCTTGTCGCGCACGCGCGGGTGGACGTTGACCTTGGTGATGTCGCCGTCGTAGTGCTCCATGACGCGGTGGTCCATCACCTTGCGCCACAGCGGCGGGAAGTAGGTGAGGCCGATCATCGACGCGTACCCGCTGGGCAGGTTCGGCGCGCCGTTCATGCTGCGCAGCGTCTGGTAGCGACGGGTCGGGTTGGCGTGGTGATCGCTGTGTCGCTGAAGGTGGTACAGGAACAGGTTGGTCACCAGATGGTCGGAGTTCCAGCTGTGTTCGGGTGCGCAGCGCACGTAGCGCCCGCTCTCGGTCTTCTGCCGCAGCAGCCCGTAGTGCTCGAGGTAGTTGACCGTCTCCAGCAGCGTGAAGCCGAAGACCGCCGAGATCACCACGTACGGGATGAGCGCGACGCCGAAGACCGCGATCAGCGTGCCGTAGAGCGCCACCGACATCGCCCAGGCGTTGAGCACGTCGTTGGACCAGTGCCACTTGCTCTTGCCGGCGCGGTCCAGCCGCTGCGCCTCGAGCTCCCACGACGACTTCAGGCTGCCCCACACACTGCGCGGCAGGAACTCCCAGAACGTCTCACCGAAGCGCGCCGACGCGGGATCCTCCGGCGTGGCGACCCGGACGTGGTGTCCGCGGTTGTGCTCGATGAAGAAGTGCCCGTAGCAGGTCTGGGCCAGCGTGATCTTGCTCAGCCAACGCTCGAGGGTGTCCTTCTTGTGGCCGAGTTCGTGCGCGGTGTTGATGCCGACGCCGCCCATCATGCCGACCGAGAGGGCCAGGCCGATCTTCGCCGGCCAGCCCAGAGAACCGTCGAATCCGAGCCAACTCAGGTCCGAGGCCGCGAACAGGTAGGCGCCCAGCACCACGGTGAGGTACTGGAACGGGATGAAGCTGTAGGTGCAGTAGCGGTAGTACTTGTCGTTCTCCAGCCGCTCCACTGCCTCGTCGGGCGGATTCTCGCCGTCGGGGCCGTAGCGCCAGTCCAGCAGCGGCAACACCAGGTAGACCAGGATCGGCCCGATCCAGAACGGGACCTGTGCGGCTGCGTGCCATCCGAGCTGGTTGAACGCCCAGATCAACGGCAGCATCACGAGTACGGCCGTGGGCACGATCAATCCCATCAGCCATAGGTAGCGCTTCTTGTCCCGCCACTGCTGGACGTCGATCTCTGAAATTTCGGTGGACACCCGATGCCTCCTCGCTGTGAGTGCGATCACTGACTGAGGTTGACTATAGAAGTCTATTTGTCGCTTGTCTAGACACAAACGCACTTTTTGTACAAAGCAACCTGGCGAATCGGGCGCGATACCCGACACCGGCGGTGCGTCAGCGCGCCGAGATCGCGGCCCGGATCATCGCGACGACCCTCTCCGGGTATTCCGTGAGGTCAAGCCAGGTGAAGCGCAGCACCTGCCACTCCAGCAAGACGATGGAGTTCTGGCGGAGACGGTCGATCTGGAACTCGTCCACGCCGCTGTGGAACGCGAACCCATCCACTTCGATGGCGACTTTCGCCGCGGGGAAGCCGACGTCCACGCGGTAACCGCCGACGCAGTAGTTCGCCTTCCAACCCGTGATACCTGCCTCGCGCAGCAGCTTGTGCAGCAGGCGTTCGGCTTCTGAGCGCGCGCCGTCGGAGGCCGCCTGTAAGAGCCGACGAGAACGCGGCGCTCCCGTGCGCCCTTTGTTGCTCAAGTGCGTCCGCCAGAGGCTGTTGAGGTCGACGTGCCGCTGTAGTGCGTTGTCCAGCAACTTGGCGCCCCCGCCATGTTGCGCAGCGGCTTCGACGACGGTCAACGGAAGTGACGTCACGTGGATGCCATTCCGTTCGACGATGTCCGCGGGATCCAGATCGCGCCGACGAACCCGACTGCCATTGTGTCGACGACCGTGGCTGTCCCGGGGCACCGTCACTTCCGGCACGGCGGGAGCGAATCGTGTAAGTCCGTGCCACCAGGCTGCCGTCAGGCCGCTCGCCGTAGCGCGGGAGCCGTATCCCCATACCGCTGCCCGGATGCGGGCTGCATCTGAGAACGGCCGGTCGTCGACGAAGTAGACCCCGCGGGCACATCGGCGCCACTGACCTGACTGGACCCGTCGCTGCACTGCCCGCAGGCTGAGGCCCGCTTCGCGAGCTTGATCGAGAGTGATCACTCCATCGTGGCGGCGCAGGTAGTCACTGAGCATGCCTGTTCGGACGCACCCGCGCGCCCCGCGGTTCCGTCAGCGGCGAATCGGGAGCGCCAACGCACCCTAGCGGTGCGTCAGCGCGCCGAATCCACGGCCGAGGAAGCGGCGGCGCGGCGGCCGACCATCGAGTGCCGACGGCCGTAGACGAAGTAGACGACCACGCCGATCGCCATCCAGATGCCGAACCGCATCCAGGTCAGCCCGGTGAGGTTCAGCATCAGCCACACGCACGCGATGATCGCCAGGATCGGCAGCACCGGCACGAAAGGCGTCCGGAAGCCACGCTTGAGGTCGGGCCGGGTCCGCCGCAACACGATGACACCGGCCGACACCATGACGAAGGCGAACAGCGTGCCGATGTTCACCATCTCCTCGAGGTTGCCGATCGGGAAGATCGTGGCCGTCACCGCCACCACGAAGCCGACGAGCAGCGTGATCCGCACCGGGGTTCCGCGCTTGCCCGTCTTGGCCATCTGACGCGGCAGCAGACCGTCCCGCGACATCGCGAACAACACCCGCGTCTGCCCGAGAACCAGCACGATCACGACGGTCGTCAGCCCGGCCAGGGCGCCGATGGAGATCACCTTGGCCGCCCAGTCGACGCCGTTGAGCGCGAATGCGGTCGCGAGGTTGGGCGATTCGGAGTCGCGCAACTCGGTGTAATTGACCATGCCCGAGAGCACCACCGCCACCGCGACGTAGAGGACGGTGACGATGCCCAGCGAGGCCAGGATCCCGCGGGGGATGTCGCGCTGCGGGTTCTTGGTCTCCTCCGCGGTGGTGGCGACGATGTCGAAACCGATGAACGCGAAGAACACGATCGAGGCGCCGGCCAGCAACCCGTACCAGCCGTAGTTGCTGCCTTCGGCGCCGGTGATGAGCGAGAACAGCGACTGCTCAGCCCCGGAGGCACCGTCGCCGCCGGCCTCGGCGGGCGGGATGAACGGCGAATAGTTCTCCGCCTTGATGTAGAAGGCGCCCACCGACACCACCAGCAGCACCACCGCGACCTTGAGGGTGGTGACGGCCAGGCTCACTCCCGCCGACAGCTTGGTGCCGTACGCCAGGATCGCCGTGACGAACGTGATGATCAGCAGGGCGCCCCAGTCGAGTTCCAGCCCGCCCACGTCGGCGATACCGCCGCCGAAGCCGAACACCGTGCCGAGGTAGCTCGACCAGCCCTTGGCGACGACGGCCGCGGCGACCGCGAACTCGAGGATCAGGTCCCAGCCGATGATCCACGCCACGAACTCCCCGAATGTCGCATAAGAGAAGGTGTAGGCGCTGCCGGCGACGGGCACGGTCGAGGCGAACTCGGCGTAGCAGAGCGCGGCCAGCCCGCAGGCGATGGCGGCGAAGATGAAGGAGATCGAGATCGCGGGGCCGGTGATGTTGCCGGCCGTGGATGCGGTGATCGTGAAGATGCCCGCGCCGATCACCACGGAGACCCCGAAAACGGTCAGGTCCCACCAGTTCAGATCCTTGCGCAGCCTGGTGCCGGGCTCGTCGGTGTCGGAGATCGACTGCTCCACCGATTTTGTCCGCCACCTGCTGGTCGACTGCGCGATCGGATCCTGAGCCACCGGCCGTCCTCTTTTCGTCATGTTTTCAGCGGAATGTACCGGCTAACGTAAAGGCCCGATGGGTCATCAGAGTGATAAACACGCGATCGTGATCGGTGCCAGCCTCGCGGGGCTGTGCGCTGCCCGGGTGCTGTCGGACTTCTACGACCGGGTGACGGTCTACGAGCGTGACGAGCTGCCCGACGTGCCCGCGAATCGCACCGCGGTTCCGCAGGGACGGCATGTGCATCTGCTGATGGCGCGCGGCGCGCAGGAGTTCGAGGGGCTGTTCCCCGGACTGCTCGAGGACATGGTCGCCGCGGGTGTGCCGATTCTGGAGAACCGACCCGACTGCATCTCCTTCGGCGCGGCCGGCCACCTGCTGGGGACCCAGCACACGCTGCAGGACGAGTTCACGGCCTACGTGCCGAGCCGGCCGCACCTGGAATGGCAGATCCGGCGGCGGGCCTTGGCCATCGACAATGTGACGCTGGTCCGGGAGGCTGTCGACGAGCCGGTGTTCGACGGCAATCGGGTCACCGGGGTGAAGACGGCCGACGGCGAGACCGTCGACTCCGACCTCGTCGTGGATGCCGCGGGCCGCGGCACTCGCCTCCCGGTGTGGTTGGCGCAGTGGGGTTTCGACCGGCCACGCGAGGACACCGTCGACGTGGGCATCGATTACGCCACCCACCAGGTGCACATCCCTGAGGGCCTGCTCAGGGAAAAGGTGGTGGTTGCAGGCGCGTCCCGGGAGCACCCGGTCGGGTTGGGGATGCTCTTCTACGAGGACGGCAACTGGGGTGTGACCACCTTCGGCACGGGAAAGGTCGCTCCGCCAGCTGATTTCGACCAGATGTGCGCGCTGGCCGACGAGATTCTTCCCGCACACGTCAGCAGCGCGTTGCGCCAGGGTGAGCCCCTCGGGCCGATCGCGGTGCACAAGTACCCCACAAGCAGGTGGCGCCGCTACGACCAGATGGAGCGTTTCCCCCAAGGCATTGTCCCGTTCGGCGACGCGGTGGTGAGCTTCAATCCGACCTACGGCCAGGGCATGACGATGACGTCGATCCAGGCTGGCCACCTACGCCGCGCACTGGAGACACCGAACGCCGACCTGTTCGGGACCTTGAGCAAGGCCACCGCCAAAACCACCTATCCGGTGTGGACGATGAACGCGGTCGGCGATCTGACGTTGCACGGCGCGACCGGACCGATGCCTCGGTGGTACCGGCCCGTCGGTTCGCTGTTCGACCAGTTCCTCGGCGCCGCGGAGACCGATCCCGTTCTGGCGGAATGGTTTCTGCGTCGATTCAGCCTGCTGGACAGCCTGTGGATGGTGCCGTCGGCGAAATTGGTGGGCCGGACCGTGCGGCACAACATGCGGTTGTGGGCCGCTGAGAAGCGGTCTAGATCCCGACGGTCACGCGAAACAGTCGGGTCGTCTGCTGGGCGTCCAACCTGATCGGTCCGTCGTCGGCGCCCACCCACGCCGCCGCGCCGCGTTCGAGGACCACCGCACTCGTTTTGGCGTGAACCGTCGCCGCGCCTTCGGCGCACAGCAGGATCTGCGGTCCGTCGTGGCGGGTGGGTGCGTCGATCTCGTGGCCGAGAAGCTCGCCGTCGATATGGAGCACCGACACCTCGAATTCCGGTGCGGGCGTGTCGTATACGAGTTCGG
The DNA here is from genome assembly GCF_049683935.1 of Mycobacterium sp. Taxonomy (GTDB): domain Bacteria; phylum Actinomycetota; class Actinomycetes; order Mycobacteriales; family Mycobacteriaceae; genus Mycobacterium. The sequence continues at coordinate 8,310 of NZ_JBAUJR010000478.1, forward strand.
CTCCGTCTCGGAAGGATTCGGGCCGGACGACGACATCGTGAGCCGGGCGGAAATCGAGCACCCGCAGCAGTTCGGGAACATCGACGTGCTTCGGCGTCAGCCCTCCCCGTAATACGTTGTCGGAGTTGGCCATCACTTCGATGCCGACGCCCTGCAGGTAGGCGTGCAGATTTCCGGCGGGCAGATAGATGCCTTCGCCTGGTGCCAGCGTCACCCTGTTCAACAGCAGCGAACACAGGACACCGGCGTCACCGGGGTACCGCTCGCCGAGTTCGAGCACCGTTCTGGCTTCGGCGTCGAACTCCTGGCCGCCGGAGCGCACGTAGCTGATGGCGCCATCGAGCACCGCGGGCACCAGCTTGTCGAGATCGGGCTGCGGGCAGGTGATCCAGGTGGTGAACAACGCCCGCAGTCCGTCGGCGTCGGACTGGCCGGACAACAGGTGGATGAACGGCTCCAGTACTCCGGGGGCGATCGCCTGCATCAGCTCCACGGTGCGGGCGGCGGGGCGGAACCCGGCGAGCGCCTCGAACGGCCCGAGCGCCACCAGCAGTTCGGGTTTGTGGCTGCGGTCGCGGTAGTTGCGGGTGGGTGCTGCGATGGGGATGCCCTGGCGGTCTTCGCGCGCAAAGCCCTCGACCGCCTGCTCGGTGCTGGGGTGTGCCTGCAACGACAACGGCTCGTCGGCGGCCAGCACCTTCACCAGGAACGGTAGGCAGTCGCCGAATCTCCCCCGCAGCACCGGACCCAGTTCACCGTCGGGGTCGGCGCGCAATGCCTCGAGCAGGGAGTGCTCGCCGTCGTCGGTCTGCAGCCACGCCGGGTCCTGCGGATGCGCGCCGAACCACAGTTCGGCCTCGGGGTGCGGGGTCGGACTGGGCGCTCCGGTGAACTCGGCGATCGCGGTCCGCGAACCCCAGGCATAGGTGCGCACCGCTCCCTTCAGCAGATGCACGGGCTCAACCTCGAACCAGCCGCTGATAGACCGCTGCCATTTCGATGCGGACCGCCAGCAGCGCCAATTGTTGTTCGGGACGCCCGTTCCCGGGCCTAGGAACTGAACCCCGCACGATCTGATCCTCCCGTGTACCCGCCACGTCCGCGCCGTCCGGCACGTCGTTGGAGTTGACCACATACACGTCGTCGAAACCCATCAGCCTCGAGGTGACTGCGGGCCGGTCGGCGTCGGTGGTCAGCACGATGGTGCGGGTGCGCTGCGGCAGCGGTCCGTCGAGTTCCTCGTCGTGGAAAATCGATCCGCCGCCGGAGTCACGTCCCCAGCCCGTTCCGATCGCCACCAGCGCGTCCGCCAAGCCGACGGCGGCCACGGTCTGGTGGGCGACCCGGAGCATCACTGTGCAGGCGTGCCGGGCCAGCGCCACGAATGCCGCGGTGTCGCCGGCGAACACGACGTCGCGGCCCGACATCCGTTCGGCCAGGCTCTTCGCCGGGTTGGTGAACACCTCGTGGCCGGCACTGTTGCGGAACGCCTCGGCGTCGAGTTCGTCGGCCAGCGCCGCGAGGTCCACCGGGTTGCCGGGGAAGATCGCCTGCAGCGCGGCCAGCCCGGCGGCCAGGTAGCGGACCAGGGTGAAGTCCTCGGGCACCGGCAGGCGCGGCGGCAGCGCCACCGAACGGCCGGCGGTGGCGTCGCGCAACGGTCCCTCGTAGGGGGCGACCA
>NZ_JBAUJR010000479.1:0-6846 GCF_049683935.1 Mycobacterium sp.
GCACCGTGCCGAGCGCGACGAGCGCGCTGTCGGTGACAGCTCCCTGGGCGTTGGCGGCGGTCAGCCCGCCGGACTGCAGCCGCTGGAGGTGGCGCCGCACCTGGGACCCCGCAAGGGCGAGACCGACCACGAACGTGCCCGCCACCAGCAGCACCGTCCAGCCGAAGCCGATCGTCGACGCCAGCGCCACCAGGACGGCCAGCTCGATGACCGCGTAGATCAGAAACAGCCTCATCGCCATGCACTGCCAACGCCCGGGAGCGCCGGCAGGTTCCTAGGCACTCGGCGGGCCACCGGGGGCCTGCACTTCGATCGCGGCGTGCACCTTGTCGATCCCGCCGCGCAGAAGCGCCTGCGGAATGAAATACCACGCGTGGTTCCAGTACCTCTTGATGATCAGATCGAACACCCGCCGGGTCTCGGATTTGGGCAGCATCCGCGCCTCCGCCTCGACCGGTTCGCCCTTCACCTTGCCGAGCACGCCGCACTTCTGGATGGTGACCCGCGGAGTGTTGTTGATCCGCTTGGTCTTCCACGAGCCGTCATCGGTGATGATCAGCAGCTTGTCCCCCTCCGGTACTCCCCACACCGCCGTCGGCTTGGGCCGGCCGTCCTTGGTGAACGTGGTCAGCAGCAGGTACTTCTCGCCGTAGACGTCCTTGAACTGAGGCGCCATGGGTCAGTTCACCGGCTTCAGTTCGATCGTGACGTTCTTGTCCATGCCGCCGCGCAGCTTCGAGAAAAGGTTGAAGGTCTTGCCGAGCAGGCCGTAGCGCTTGCCGATGGCGTCGTAGGTGGCGCCGTTGACCGACTTGTCGAGGATCGCGGCGGTGGCTTCGACCGCCTCGCCCTTGGGCTTGCCGCCGCGGTCACACTCGGCGATGGTCACCCTCGGGGTGTTGCGGATGCGCTTGACTTTCCAGGACTTCTCCTGGGTGATCGCGGTCAGACGGTCGCCGTCGCCGACGGCCCAGATCGCGGTCGGCTTCGGCCGGCCGTCCTTGGTGAAGGTGGTCAGCAGGATGTACTCGGATCCGGCTACGTCGGAGAAGGTCACGGGCATCCGCCCAACTTATCTCCCCGAGTCGCTCCGCTCCTACCCGCCGAACCCATCTCCCCGAGTCGCTCCGCTCCTACCCGCCGAATCCATCTCCCGTCAGCCTTCGAGGTCGCCCTCGGTCTCCAGCAGCACCTGGCGCAGCCCGTCGAGGGTCACCGCTTCCGGCTCTGCCCACATTCCCCGTCCTGCCGCTTCCAGCAGGCGCTCGGCCATCCCGTGCAGTGCCCACGGGTTCGATTCGGCCATGAACTTGCGGTTCTCGTCGTCGAGGACGTATTCGCCGGCGAGTCGCTCGTACATCCAGTCGGCCATCACCCCTGCGGTGGCGTCGTACCCGAACAGATAGTCGACGGTCGCCGCCATCTCGAATGCGCCCTTGTAGCCGTGTCTGCGCATCGCGTTCATCCAGCGCGGGTTGACGACGCGGGCGCGGAAGACCCTTGTGGTCTCCTCCGACAGCGTCCGGGTGCGCACCGACTCGGGCCGGGTGTTGTCACCGATGTAGGCGACCGGGTCCTTGCCGGTGAGCGCCCGCACGGTGGCGATCATGCCGCCGTGGTACTGGAAGTAGTCGTCGGAGTCGGCGATGTCGTGCTCGCGGGTGTCGGTGTTCTTGGCAGCCACGGCGATTCGACGGTAGGCCCTGTTCATGTCGTCGGTGGCAGGGGCGCCGTCCAGTCCGCGGCCGTAGGCGAACCCGCCCCAGGCGGTATACACCTGCGCGAGGTCGGCGTCGTCGCGCCAATTGCGGCTGTCCATCAGCTGCAGCAACCCGGCGCCGTAGGTACCCGGTTTGGAGCCGAAGATCCGGGTGGTGGCACGCCGGCGGTCGCCGTGTTCGGCCAGGTCGACTTCGCTGTGGGCGCGCACGTAATTCTGGTCGGCCGTCTCGTCGAGACCTGCAACCAGTGCAACCGCATCATCGAGCATGGTGACGACGTGCGGGAACGCATCGCGGAAGAAGCCCGAGATGCGGACGGTGACATCGATGCGTGGTCGGCCGAGTTCGGTCAGGGACATGGCTTCGAGGTCGACGACACGACGTGAGGCCTCATCCCAGACCGGCCGGACCCCCAGTAGTGCAAGGACTTCCGCGATGTCGTCGCCCGACGTGCGCATGGCCGAGGTGCCCCACACCGAGAGTCCGACCGACTGTGGCCACTGCCCGTGATCGGCGTGGTACCGCTCCAGGAGCGAATCCGCCAGCGCCACACCCGTTTCCCACGCCAGCCGCGACGGCACCGCCTTGGGGTCGACGGAATAGAAGTTGCGCCCGGTCGGCAGCACGTTGACCAGACCGCGCAGCGGTGAGCCGGACGGCCCTGCCTCGATGAATCGGCCGTCGAGTGCCCGCAGGATCTGGCTGATCTCACCCTCGGTCCCCCGCAGGCGTGGCACGACCTCCTCGGCCGCGAAGCGAAGCACTGCGGCGACGTCGGTGTTGTCGGTGATCCGCCCGACGGCCGAGGGATCCCAACCCGACTCCTGCAGGGCGGCGACCAGCCCGCGCGCCTGCTCTTCGGCGACGTCGACCGCGCCGCGGGTGTCCGAGCCGTCCTCGGCGAGCCCCAGCGCCTGGCGCAGGCCGGGTACCGACTGCTCGCCGCCGAACAGCTGGCGGGCCCGCAGCATCGCCAGCACCAGGTCGAGTTCGACGGCACCGTCGGGGGCCTGGCCCAGCACGTGCAGGCCGTCGCGGATCTGAACATCCTTGATCTCACACAACCAGCCGTCTACGTGCAGCAGCATGTCGTCGAAGACATCCTCGTCGGGGCGATCCTCCAGCCCGAGGTCGTGATCCATCTTCGCCGCTCGCATCAGCGTCCAGATCTGCTGACGGATCGCGGGCAGCTTGGCCGGGTCGAGCGTGGAGATGTTCGAGTGCTCGTCGAGCAGTTGTTCGAGCCGGGCGATGTCGCCGTAACTCTCGGCGCGTGCCATCGGCGGGATGAGGTGGTCCACCAGGACGGCATGCGCGCGGCGTTTGGCCTGGGTGCCCTCACCGGGATCGTTGACCAGGAAGGGATAGATCAGCGGCAGGTCGCCGAGGGCGGCATCGGATCCGCAGGCCGCGGACATGCCCAGCGTCTTGCCCGGTAACCACTCGAGGTTGCCGTGCTTTCCGAGGTGGACGACGGCGTCGGCGCCGAAACCCTTGTCCAGCCATCGATATGCGGCGAGGTAGTGGTGGCTGGGCGGCAGGTCCGGATCGTGGTAGATCGCGACCGGGTTCTCGCCGAAGCCGCGCGGAGGTTGCACGAGGATCACCACGTTGCCGGACATCATTGCCGCGATGACGATCTCGCCGTCGGGGTCCCGGCTGCGGTCGACGAACAGCTCACCCGGAGGCGGCCCCCAGTGCTCGACCATGGTGTCGGTCAGTTCGGCGGGCAGGGTCGCGAACCACTCCCGATACTCTTTGGCGGACAATCGAATCGGGTTGCCCACCAGTTGACCTTCGGTCAGCCAGTTCTGATCCTGGCCGCCGCGTTCGATCAACGCATGGACCAGCGCGTCACCGTCTTCAGCTTCGACGCCGGGCACCTCACCGATGTCGTAGCCGGACTCCCGCATCGCCCGCAGCAGCGCGACGGCACTGGCCGGGGTGTCCAATCCGACGGCGTTGCCGATTCGCGCGTGCTTGGTGGGGTATGCGGAGAACACCAGCGCCACCCGCTTGTCCGCGGACGCGATCCGACGCAGTCGGGCGTGCCGCACGGCGAGCCCGGCGACACGCGCGCAGCGCTCCGGGTCGGGCACATAGGAGATCAGGCCGTCCTCGTCGATCTCCTTGAACGAGAACGGAACCGTCACGATTCGGCCGTCGAATTCCGGGACCGCGACCTGGGTCGCGACATCGAGCGGGCTCATCCCGTCGTCGTTGTCGATCCACTGCTGACGCGATGACGTCAGGCACAGCCCCTGCAGGATGGGCACGTCGAGCGCCGCGAGATGCGCGACGTTCCACTGGTCGTCGATGCCACCGGCACCCACCGTGGCCGGGATCGCTCCGCCGGCCGCCAAAACCGTCGTGATCAAGGCGTCGGCGGTGCCGAGCAGTTCGAGCAACTCAGGTTCCGGGTTGCGCAGTGAAGCGCAGTAGATCGCCAGAGGGCGGCCGCCTGCAGCATGAATCGCGTGGCACAGCGATCCGATGTACTCGGTGTTGCCGGCCAGCTGCTGTGCCCGGTAGAACAGCACCGCGATCGTCGGGCCATCGCCGCTGGCTTCGAAGCCGGCCGGGCAGTCCAGCACGCCCCACGTGGGGATGTCGACCGGCGGCTCGAACCCGAAGCCGGTCATCAGCACCGTATCGGAGAGGAAGGCGTGGAGGTTCGCCAGGTTCTCGACACCGCCCTGCGCGAAGTACACGTGCGTCTCCAGCGCGACACCGGCCGGCACCGTCGAGTGACTCATCAGATCGGCGTCGGGGGCCTGCTCACCACTGATGACCACGGCGGGGATGCCCGCCGCGGCCACCTGATCGATGCCGTCCTCCCAGGCGCGGTACCCACCGAGAATCCGGACCACCACGGCCTGCACACCGTCGAGCAGTTCGGCCAGCTCACCGTCCACCAGCCGCGACGGGTTGGCCCAGCGGTAAGCGGCCCCGCTGGCCCTGGCCGCGATGAGGTCGGTGTCCGAGGTCGACAGCAGCAGGATGGTCGGAGAACTCGGGGATTCGGCCACGCTCCATTCGTACCGCATGGAGTCCTGTGGAACTCACCTCACCTGGCAAAGCCTGGCCGGAACCTATCCCGCCCCACCCGCTGGAGCGGGAAGAAACTCACCCGTGCCAGCGGCCGTACCACGTCTGCCGGTAGGGCATGCCGATCGCCGCCACGAGCAGGAAAATGACGGCCGAGAAAACCAAGAGTGTGAACATCGCCGTTCCTTTCACTCATCCCGTTGTTTGACACGGGTTCAGTAAGCAGGACGGTACCGCCGGTAACGTCGGAAAAGGCCGCGGTGTGCGTGACGAGACGGGCAATGCCCCGATGTGACCGTCGTCACAGTTACGCCGTGCGAACGTCAAAATCCGCCATGTCCGGCGCGCGGAGCAGTTCGCTGTAACGCTGCGGTGCCCACGGGAACAGCTCGGGCAAACCATGCTTATCCAGATACCAACTCGAGCATCCTGTAGTCCAAACCGTCTGAGGCATGGCCGCTTTCATGGCGTCGCCGTAGGCAGCGGTGGCGGCCCCGGTAGGCGAAACAGAGGCGATTCGCCGCTCTCGGAGTTGATTGATCCACCATGTCGCATATCGCGCCTGGTCCTCGGCGACGGGGACGAGCGAGTTGTTCCCGACGGGTGAGTGCGGACCCATGAGCATGAACATGTTCGGAAAGCCCGGCACCGCCACAGAGCGATAAGCCGCAGGACCATCAGCCCACGCGTCAGCGAGACTCAGCCCGCCTTCACCGACGATATCGAGGGGCCGGACATAGGCGCGCGCATCGAATCCCGTTGCCAAAACCAGTAAGTCGAGCTCGTGGACCTCACCATCTGCCGTGACGACACCTCGAGGTTCGACTCGGTCGATAGGTTGAGTGGTCACGTGCACTCCAGGCTTCCGAAGCGAACGGTAGTAATGTCCCGCGAACACCATCCGCTTGCACAACGGCTGGTCCCGCGGAGTCAGTTTTGCGCGTAATTCCTTGTCCCGCACAGCCAGCCGTAGATTCAACCGACATTGCGCCTGGATTATCTTGCGCCGCAAGCCAGGCTTGACAACGGCAGTCCCGAAGAAACGGGTGAATATATAACCCCACATCGCGTACAGCGCCCCGTTCAGCCTGTGAGATCGGCGTAACGCCGCGCGGTTTAATTCCGACACCTGCCTGTTGGGCCACGCGTAGACCCACTGTGGAGTGCGCTGGAATATGTTGATTTCTCTCACGGTTCCCGCCAGCGCCGAGGTGATTTGCACCCCTGTCGACCCGGTCCCGATCAACCCGATTCTTTTGTCGGCGAGCACTATCGAATGGTCCCACTGAGATGAGTGGAACGAGCGGCCCGCAAAGGTGTTGAGTCCAGGAATGTCGGGATATCTGGGCACGCGCAGAACGCCAGTCGCAGTGATGAGCACATCAAATGGCTCATCACCTTCAGCTGTCGTCACCCACCAATGGTCGTCCCGATATCGAGCGACCGTCACCTCGGTGCCGAATCGGATGTGTTCGACGATGTCACGCTCCCCCGCGACCTGCCGCAGATACTTGTGGATCTCTGCGCCCGGAGACAGCAGATGCGACCACTCGGGGTTCGGCCGGAACGAGTACGAGTAGTACCGTGAGGGCACGTCGCAGTGCAGGCCTGGATAGGTGTTGTCGCGCCAGGTTCCACCTACGTCGTAGGCCTTCTCGAAGATCGTGAAGTCATCGATGCCCGCATCCTGCAACGTGGCCGCCATGCACAACCCGGACATGCCCGCCCCGATGATCGCGACTCTGACCGGCCGTCGCGGTGATGTTTGCTGAATGCTTTTGTCTGACATGGGATGGCCCCCTGTGAAAGTGCACCGACACTACGCCGGCGACGTCAGTTTCATGGCGTTATCGCGCGACGTGAGCACCTGGGCGGATACGCTGACGCCTCGCGAACGACCTGCCTTGGGGTTGATCAGCAAACCCCGGTTCCATTCGCGGTGAATCCAAGGGTGGGCAGTGTCGCCGATAGGAGCACACTGGCGTCTGAAGCGCTCCGGAAGTGGGTCATATGCCATCGCTACAGGTCGTCAAGCTCGGCGCGGTCATCGGTGCACGCATCGACGGGGTCGACATCG
>NZ_JBAUJR010000480.1:0-7864 GCF_049683935.1 Mycobacterium sp.
TCCAGCACCTGGCTGGAATACGGCCTCGAAGAACCATGCAGCGACGGCGTCGCAAGGCGACCACCCCCCAATTTTCACCCCGGAACGGGCGACCGCAGGTCACATTGGCTGGAATGCAATTCCGGCGACGGTACGGGCCCAGCGTCAGAGCTTGGCGGCCGCTTCCTCGTCGAGAAGCCACACCGTCGCCTCGCTGCCGACCGCACCCGCCGCGGGGATGTCCACAGGCTCGGCACCACCGATCGCGGCGGCCACTGCCTCGGCCTTCGCTGCCCCGGAGACGACCAGCCACACTTCCCGCGACCGGCGGATCGCAGGCAGCGTCAGCGTGATGCGGCGCGACGGTGGCTTGGGCGAGTCCGTCACCCCGACCACCAACCGTTCGGCCTCCTTGACGGCTGGTGTGTCTGGGAACAACGAGTTGATATGGCCCTCGCCCCCCATTCCCAGCAAGTGCACGTCGAATTCCGGTCCGGCTTCGAAGCTCTCGTCCAGCAGTTGGGCGTATCCCTGTGCGGCCGCGTCGAGGTCGTCGCCGAACTCGCCGTCGGTTGCCGCCATCGCGTGCACATTGGTGGCCGGAATCCCGATGTGATCCAGCAACGCTTCACGGGCCTGCTTGTCGTTGCGCTCGTCGTCGTCGGCCGGGACGAAACGTTCGTCGCCCCAGTACACGTGCACCTTGTCCCAGTCGATCTCTTCGCTGCGTTCGCGGACCCGCTCGAGCAGTGCGATCCCGGTTCCGCCGCCGGTCAGCACGACGGCCGCTTCACCTCGCGCCGCAATCGCGTCGATGATCGTGCCGACCAGACGGTCGCCGGTTGCCTTCGCCAACTCGGCAGGGTCGGAATAGGTTTCGACGATCGGACTCATACGTAGACCACCTTGTCGATGCCTCCCAGCGCTTCGTGGTAAATCTCGTCGGGGTCGAGCCGGCGCATGTCCTCGGCCAGACACTCCCGGGTTTCCCTGCGCGCCAACGGGACGAGTGCGTCCGGCTTGGCCGTGCGGGTGATCGTGGCAGTGATCCCGTCCTGCGGCCGACTGAGGGTGATGGTCTCGGTGGACCGGACCAGTTCGACCTTGAGTTCGCCGACAGCACGTTGCACCTGCCCGTCGATGCGACTTGCCAACCAACCCGCCAGGATGTCGAGTGCGGGTTCGGTCTTCAGCCCCGATACCACCGCCGAGGTGACCGGTTCGTGTGGTGCCTGATCCAGTGCGGAGGCCAGCAATGCGCGCCAGTAGGTGATCCGGCTCCACGCCAGGTCGGTGTCACCGGAGGTATAGCCCTCGAGTCGGCTCTTGATGCACTCCAGTGGGTCAGCGCCGTTCGTTGCATCCGTGATACGGCGAATCGCCAACTTGCCCAGGGGATCATCGGCGGGCACCCGCGGCGCGACATCGGGCCACCACGTCACGACAGGGGTGTCAGGCAGCAGAAACGGCATCACAACGCTGCTCGCATGCTGGGCCAGTGGGCCGGACAGTCGCAGAACGACGACCTCGTTGGCTCCGGCGTCCCTGCCGACGCGCAACTGCGCGTCGAGACGGGCTTCGTCGGCCAGTCGGTCACCGGGAGTCACGACGATCACCCGACATGGGTGCTCCCGGCTGGCCGCGTTGGCGGCCTCTATCGAATCTTCCAGCAGTGCATCACTATCCGGCGCGATGACCAACGTCAGTACGCGACCGAGCGTGATGGCACCACCTTCCTCGCGGAGCGCGACGATCTTCTTGTTGATGACGTCGGTGGTGCTGTCGGGCAGATCGACGATCATGGCCTTCTCCATTCACGGCCCGAACGCCGCAGCATCTCGAATGCCGACTCGGGCCCCCAAGTCCCTGCCTCGTACGGGTCGGGCTTGCCGTGCGACGCCCAGTAGTCCAGGGCGGGATCCAGGATCTTCCAGGCCAGTTCGACTTCGGCGTTGAGTGGAAACAGGGAGGGCTCACCGAGCAGCACGTCGAGGATCAGGCGTTCGTAGGCCTCAGGAGAGTCCTCGGCGAAGGCTGAACCGTAGGAGAAGTCCATGCTGACATCGCGGACCTCCATTTTGTTGCCCGGAATCTTGGAGCCGAATCGCAGAGTGATGCCTTCGTCAGGCTGTACCCGGATCACCAGCGCGTTCTTCCCGAGTTCCTCGGTCATGGTCGCGTCGAACGGCAGATGAGGCGCGCGTTTGAAGATCAATGCGATCTCAGTCACCCTGCGCCCCAACCTTTTACCGGTACGAAGATAGAACGGCACGCCGGCCCAGCGGCGGGTGTCGATATCCAGCGTGATTGCGGCGAAGGTCTCCGTGGTCGAGGACTTGGAGAAGCCCTCCGCATCGAGGAGGCCGACGACCTTCTCGCCGCCCTGCCAACCGGCGGTGTACTGGCCTCGTGAGGTGTTCAGGTCCAGCGGTTCGGCCAATTGGGTCGCCGAAAGCACCTTGATCTTCTCTGCCTGCAACTCCGACGGCTGAAAACTCACCGGTTCTTCCATCGCCGTCAGCGCCAGCAACTGCAGGAGATGGTTCTGAATCACGTCGCGGGCCGCGCCGACGCCATCGTAGTAGCCGCCGCGCCCGCCCAGTCCGATGTCCTCGGCCATCGTGATCTGGACGTGGTCGACGTAGTGGGCATTCCAGATCGGCTCGAACAATTGATTGGCGAAGCGCAGCGCCAAGATGTTCTGGACGGTCTCCTTGCCCAGGTAGTGATCGATGCGGAACACCGACGACTCGGGAAAGACGCTGTTCACCAAGGTGTTCAGATCCTCGGCGCTGGACAGGTCGTGGCCGAAGGGCTTCTCGATGATCACCCGGCTCCAGGAGCCGTCCGTCTTCTTGGCCAGTCCGGATCTGGACAGCTGCTGGAGCACCTGCGGGAACGCCTTCGGCGGAATCGAGAGGTAGAACGCGTGATTGCCGCCCGTACCCCGCTCGGCGTCGAGCTTGTTCAGGGTCTCGCTGAGCTGCTCGAACGCCTCGTCGTCGTCAAAAGTGCCCTGGACGAACCGGAAACCTTCAGCCAGCCGGTCCCACACCTCCTGACGGAACGGCGTGCGCGCGTGCTGCTTCACCGCGTCGTAGACGACCTCGGCGAAGTCTTCGTCCGCCCAGTCCCGGCGTGCGAAGCCGATCAGCGAGAAGCTGGGGGACAGCAGACCGCGGTTGGCCAGGTCGTAGATGGCCGGCATCAGCTTCTTGCGTGCGAGATCGCCCGTCACTCCGAAGATCACCACCCCGCACGGTCCGGCGATGCGCGGCATTCGCTTGTCCCGCTTGTCGCGCAGCGGATTCACCCAGGTGTCGGAGCCGGTGCTGCTGTCGCCCATCGGTCGTCTCAGGACTTCTTGTCTTCGAGTTGGCCCTGGGTCGCCTCGAGCAACTCCTGCCAGGACTTCTCGAATTTCTCGACGCCCTCGTTCTCCAGCACCAGGAACACGTCGGTGAGGTCGATGCCGATCGCGGAGAGCTGGTCGAAGATGTCCTGAGACTCCGCCGCGCGCCCGGTCACCGTGTCTCCGGTGATCACTCCGTGGTCGGCGACCGCATCCATGGTCTTCTCGGGCATGGTGTTGACGGTGTTGGGGGCGACCAACTCGGTGACGTAGAGCGTGTCGGAGTAGTCCGGGTTCTTCACGCCGGTCGAGGCCCACAGAGGTCGCTGGACCCGGGCGCCGTCGGCCTTCAGGGGAGCGAACCGATCACCGCCGAGGAACACCTCCTCATATGCGGCATAGGCCAACCGCGCGTTGGCGACACCGGCTTTGCCACGCAGTGCCAGTGCGTCCTGGCTGCCGATCTTCTCGAGCCGGGCGTCGATCTCGGTGTCCACTCGCGAGACGAAGAACGATGCGACGGAATGGATCCGGGACACGTCGTGGCCGGCCTCCTTCGCCTTCTCCAGTCCGGCCAGATAGGCGTCCATCACTAGTCGATGGCGTTCCACCGAGAAGATGAGCGTCACGTTGACCGAGATGCCCTCGGCGATGACGGCAGTGATCGCCGGCAGCCCGGCCTCGGTGGCGGGGATCTTGATCAGCAGGTTGGGCCGGTCGACGATCTTCCAGAGCTCGATGGCCTGCAGGATCGTCTTGTCGGTGTCGTGGGCGAGTCGTGGGTCGACCTCGATGGAGACCCGTCCGTCGATCCCGCCGGAGAGTTCGTACTGCTTGGCCAGCACGTCACACGCGTTGCGAACGTCGTCGGTGGTGACCGTACGTATCGTCGCGTCGACGTCGGCGCCCCGTTCGGCGAGCTCCTTGACCTGGGCGTCGTAGGCATCACCCTTCGACAGGGCGGCCTGGAAGATCGACGGGTTGGTCGTCACACCGACCACCGACTTGGTGTCGATCAGCTCCTGCAGATTGCCGGTCTGCAGGCGGTCGCGGGACAGGTCGTCGAGCCACACCGATACGCCTGCGGCGGCCAGTGCGGCCAGATTCTGGTTCTGGGTCATGTCGATTTCCTCAGTTCTAGTTGGCGATCGTGCGCTCTGCGGCAGCCACCACAGCCTCTGGGGTGAAGCCGAACTCGCGGAACAACGTCTTGTCGTCGGCAGATTCGCCGTAGTGCTCGATCGAGATGATCTCGCCGGTGTCGCCGACGAGCTTGTACCAGCTCTGCGCCACCGCGGCCTCGATGGCAACCCTCGCCGAGACTGTCGGGGGCAGCACGCTGTCGCGGTACTCCTTGGGCTGCGACTCGAACCACTCCACGCATGGCATCGAAACGACGTACGCAGAGATGTTCTTGTCCCGCAGAGTGTTTCGGGCCTCAACCGCCAACTGCAATTCAGAGCCGGTCGCGATGAGGATCACGTCGGCGTCGTCGGCGGGTGAGCCGCCGCCGAGAACGTAGCCGCCCCGTGCCACACCGTCGGCGTCGGTGCCTTCCAGCACGGGTACCCCCTGGCGGGTCAGAATGAACCCGACCGGCCCGCTGCCGTTGCCGCGGGCGATGATGCTGCGCCACGCATAGGCGGTCTCGTTGGGGTCTCCGGGGCGAACGACCGAGAGGTTCGGGATCGCCCGCAACGCGGCCAGATGTTCGATCGGCTGGTGGGTGGGTCCGTCCTCGCCGAGGCCGATCGAGTCGTGGGTCCAGATGTAGATGGTGTCGATGTCCATCAGCGACGCCAGCCGCACCGCCGGACGCATGTAGTCGGAGAACTGCAGGAACGTCCCGCCGAATGCCCGGGTCGGTCCGTGCAGCACGATGCCCGACAGAATCGATCCCATCGCGTGCTCGCGGATACCGAAGTGCAGCACCCGCCCGAACCAGTCCGCGGTGAAGTCCTCGGTCGAAATCGATGGCGGACCGAAGGACTTGACGCCCTTGATGGTGGTGTTGTTGCTACCCGCCAGGTCCGCGGAGCCGCCCCACAGCTCGGGCAGGTTCGGCGCCACGTCGTTGAGCACCTGGCCGAAGGCTGCGCGGGTCGCGACGGCTTTTGATCCCGGCTCCCAGTACGTGAGGTCGGCGTCCCAGCCGTCGGGGAGTTCCTGCGCCAGCAGTCGGTCGAGCAGCTTCTTGCGCTCGGGCTCGCGCTCGGCCCACGCATCGAACTCGGGCTGCCACTTCTCGTGGGCCTCCCGACCGCGGTCGACCAGCTTGCGGGTGTGCTCGATGACGTCGTCGCGCACCTCGAACGTCTTGTCCGGATCGAAGCCGAGCACCTTTTTGGTGGCAGCGACCTCGTCGTCGCCCAAGGCGGAGCCGTGCACCCCACCGGTGTTCATCTTCGTCGGGGCGGGATAGCCGATGATGGTGCGCAGCGCGATGAACGACGGCTTGTCGGTGACCGCCTTGGCCGCTTCGATGGCTTCTTCTATGGCGGCGACGTTCTCGCCGCCCTCCACTTCCTGGACGTGCCAGCCGTAGGCCCGGTAGCGAGCCGCGACATCCTCGGAGAGCGCGATGTTGGTGTCGTGCTCGATGGAGATCTGGTTCTTGTCGTAGAACACGATGAGGTTGCCGAGCTGCTGGGTGCCGGCCAGCGACGATGCTTCGCTGGTGACACCCTCCTCGATGTCGCCGTCGGAGGCGATCACGTAGATGAAGTGGTCGAACGGGCTGGTGCCCGGCGCGGCGTCCGGGTCGAACAGGCCGCGCTCGTAGCGCGCCGCCATCGCCATCCCCACGGCCGACGCAAGGCCCTGGCCGAGCGGGCCGGTGGTGATCTCCACCCCGGCGGTGTGCCGGAACTCGGGGTGGCCCGGAGTCTTGGACTTCCAGGTCCGTAAGGCTTCGATGTCGGACAGCTCGAGGCCGAAGCCGCCCAGGTAGAGCTGGAGGTAGACGGTGAGGCTGGAGTGACCGCAGGACAGAATGAACCGGTCGCGCCCCAGCCAGTGCACGTCGCTGGGGTCGTGGCGCATCTGACGCTGGAAGAGCGTGTAGGCCAGCGGAGCCAGGCTCATCGCCGTGCCGGGATGGCCGCTGCCGACTTTCTGCACGGCGTCGGCGGCCAGCACCCGCACAGTGTCGACTGATTGCGTATCCAGGTCCGTCCAGTCATCCGGATGGTTCGGTCGGGTGAGGGAAGTGATCTCTTCCAGCGTGGTCACGAGGCGCACTCCTAGGTTGGGCGGGGCGTGTCGGTCCGCATCAACCACCCTAACGGGGAACGCCTCGACAACGCAGAGCTCATCCCTGCCTTGTCGGGAAGCCGACCCTGCAATTACGGGGATCGACACCTGCGGTCTACCATCGTGTGTAGTAGATGCCCGGGGTGTCGCACGCTGTCGTTGAGGAGTTGGTTGCGTGAGGATTCGCGAAGGCCACCTCGTCGGCGATCCAGCCGGTGGGGCGGCGGGTTCCTCGCACCGCTTCCGCACTGTGGTTCTCGGCTACATCGCGCTGACCAAGCCTCGTGTCATCGAGTTGCTTCTCGTCACCACCATTCCCGCCATGCTGCTCGCGGACCGCGGCACCGTGGACCCGCTGTTGATCCTCAACACGCTGGTCGGTGGACTGCTCGCGGCCGCAGGCGCCAACACGCTGAACTGCGTTGCCGACGCCGACATCGACAAGATGATGAAGCGCACCGAGCGCCGGCCGCTGGCCCGCGCGACCGTGCCCAGAAGCCACGCGCTGGTGTTCGGGCTGGCGCTGTCGGTCGGGTCGTTCTTCTGGTTGTGGTGGACGACCAATCTGCTCTCGGCCCATCTCGCGGGCGCCACCATCGCTTTCTATGTGCTGGTGTACACACTGCTGCTCAAGCGGCGCACCTCGCAGAATGTGGTGTGGGGTGGAGCGGCGGGCTGCATGCCGGTGATGATCGGCTGGTCCGCGGTGACCGGCACGATCCAGTGGCCCGCGCTGGTGATGTTCCTGATCATCTTCTTCTGGACGCCGCCGCACACCTGGGCGCTGGCCATGCGTTACAAAGAGGACTACAAAGCCGCAGGCGTGCCGATGCTCCCCGCGGTGGCCACCGAGCAGCAGGTCACAAAGCAGATCCTGATCTACACGTGGCTCACCGTCGTGGCGACGCTGGCGCTGGCGCTGACCACAGGCTGGCTGTATGCGGCGGTGGCGATCGTGGCAGGCACCTGGTTCCTGGTGATGGCCCACCAGTTGTATGCGGGCGTGCGCCGGGGTGAGCCGGTGAAGCCGCTGAGGCTGTTCCTGCAGTCGAACAACTACCTCGCCGTGGTGTTCTGCGCGCTGGCCGTGGACTCGGCTCTGGCGCTGCCCACCCTGCTCTCTGTCTAATCCCGGTCCCAGCCGCCCCGGCGGCCCATCTTGTCCCGGCCCCGACGCTTCTTGTCCGCGATCCGTCGCTCTTTCGACCCTCGTGTGGGTTTGGTGGGCCGCCGCACCGGCGGTGGCGCGGCGGCCGCTGCGCGAAGGACGCGGGCCATGCG
>NZ_JBAUJR010000481.1:0-11287 GCF_049683935.1 Mycobacterium sp.
GGGCGACCTCGAGGAATCGATGGGGCTGCTGATGCGTTCGGTCGAACAGGGCCGCAGCCCGGCCGACGACTTCGCCGACCGCGCGGTCCGGTACGGGATCGCCGGCGCGGTCACCCAACTGGCACAAGGGGAGTTGTGACGTCACGCGAGATGCTCGCCGACGAACTGGCCGCGGCGAGGAACCGCACGCTGCGGCTCGTCGACTTCGACGACGACGAGGTGCACCGCCAGTACGACCCGCTGATGAGCCCGCTGGTCTGGGATCTGGCGCATATCGGCCAGCAGGAGGAGTTCTGGCTTCTCCGCGGCGGGGACCCGAACCGGCCCGGCCTGCTGTCACGACAGGTCGATCAGCTCTACGACGCGTTCACGCACTCCCGGGCGAGCAGGGTCGGCCTGCCGCTGCTGCCCCCCGCCGATGCCCGCGCGTACTGCGCCACCGTGCGTGGCAAGATCCTCGACGCGCTGGACGCGCTGCCCGACGGACACCCCGACGCATTCACCTTCGGGATGGTGGTCAGCCACGAGAACCAACACGACGAGACGATGCTGCAGGCGCTGAACCTGCGTACCGGTGCGCCGCTGCTCGACCGGGGCAGCGTGTTGCCCGCGGGACGCGCCGGAGTGGCCGGGACGTCGGTGCTGGTCCCTGCCGGTGAGTTCGTTCTCGGGGTCGACGCCGCGGCGGAACCCTTCTCGCTGGACAACGAACGTCCCGCCCACGCCGTCGATGTCGCCGCCTTCCGCATCGGCCGGGTGCCGGTGACCAACGCCGAGTGGCAGCAGTTCATCGACGGCGACGGCTACCGGGAGAGCCACTGGTGGACCGAGGCGGGCTGGGCCCATCGGCAGCAGGCCGGTCTGGCGGCCCCACTGTTCTGGAACGGTGACGGCACCCGCACCCGGTTCGGCCACGTGGAGGACATCCCCGGTGACGAACCCGTTCAGCACATCACCTTCTTCGAGGGGCAGGCCTACGCGGCCTGGGCGGGTGCGCGGCTGCCCACCGAGATCGAATGGGAGAAAGCCTGTGCCTGGGATCCGGATTCCCGGTCCCGGCGTCGATACCCTTGGGGCGCCGCACAACCCACCGCTGAGCTGGCCAATCTGGGGGGCGACGCGCTTCGCCCGGCACCGGTCGGCGCCTACCCCGCGGGTGCGTCGGCGTACGGGGCCGAGCAGATGCTGGGTGATGTGTGGGAGTGGACGACCTCGCCGCTGCGGCCGTGGCCGGGCTTCACCCCGATGGTCTACGACCGGTACTCCGAACCGTTCTTCGACGGCGTCGGCTCCGGTGACTACCGGGTGCTGCGCGGCGGATCCTGGGCGGTTGCGGCGGGCATCCTGCGGCCCAGCTTCCGCAACTGGGATCACCCCATCCGCAGGCAGATCTTCTCGGGCGTGCGGTTGGCGTGGGATGTGTAGGCATCTGGCCTGGCTCGGTGCGCCGGTGTCGGTGGCGTCGCTGATACTCGACCCACCGTCCGGCCTGCTGATCCAGTCCTATGCACCCAGACGCCAGAAGCACGGGCTGATGAATGCCGACGGTTGGGGCATCGGCTTTTACGACAGCGAGGTGCCGCGACGCTGGCGTAGCGCGGCACCGCTGTGGGGTGACGCGTCATTCGCCTCTGTCGCACCGGCACTGGTCAGCGGTTGTGTGGTGGCGGCGGTGCGCTCCGCGAGCGTCGGCATGTCGATCGAGCCGTCGGCCTCGGCGCCGTTCACGGACGGAACCTGGCTGCTGTCGCACAATGGGATCGTCGACCGCGCAGTGTTGCCCGCGACGCGGCAGGCCGAAGCGACCAACGACAGTGCCCTGCTCGCGGCGCTCATCTTCGACCGCGGCATGGAGCGACTCGCCGACACCATCGCCGAGGTCGCGGCCGACGACCCGAACGCCCGGTTGAACATCCTGGCCGCCAACGGCTCTCGACTCGTCGCCACCACGTGGGGAGACACCCTGTCGGTGCTGCGCCGAGACGACGGCGTGGTACTAGCCAGCGAACCCTACGACGACGACCCCGCCTGGCAGGAGATCCCCGACCGCCACCTCGTGGAGGTCATCGACGAGCGTGTGCAGCTCACCCCGCTGAAAGGATCGTGATGACGTTCTCACTGGCCAACTACCTGGCCGCCGACGCCGCCGAGGAAGCGCTTCGCCGCGACGTCCGCGACGGTCTGGCGCAGACTCCGAAGTCGCTGCCACCCAAGTGGTTCTACGACTCCGTCGGCAGCGACCTGTTCGACCAGATCACCCGCCTCCCCGAGTACTACCCGACCCGTGCCGAGGCGCAGATCCTCGGCGCGCGTGCCGCGGAGATCGCCGCTGCGTCCGGCGCCGACACGCTCGTGGAATTGGGCAGCGGCACCTCGGAGAAGACCCGGATGTTGCTCGACGCACTGCGCGACCGGGGATCGCTGCGCAGGTTCGTGCCGTTCGACGTCGACGCCAGCGTGCTGACCGCGGCGGGAGCGGCCATCGAGAAGGAGTACCCCGGTGTCGAGATCACCGCGGTCTGCGGCGATTTCGAAGAGCACCTGGGCAAGATCCCTTCCGAGGGCCGGCGCCTGGTCGCATTCCTGGGATCGACGATCGGCAACCTGACTCCCGGGCCGCGCGCCGACTTCCTGTCCTCGGTGGCCGACCTTCTCCAACCGGGCGACTCGTTGCTGCTGGGCACCGACCTGATCAAGGACACCGACCGGCTGATCCGCGCTTATGACGACAGCGCGGGAGTGACAGCGCAGTTCAACCGCAATGTGCTGGCCGTGGTCAACCGGGAACTCGACGCCGACTTCGATATAGACGCGTTCGCACACGTGGCCCGGTTCAACGATGCCGAGGAGCGCATCGAGATGTGGCTGAGGTCTACGCGCACCCAGCGTGTCCGGATCGCCGCGCTGGACCTCGACGTCGACTTCGCCGACGGCGAGGAGATGCTCACCGAGGTGTCCTGCAAGTTCCGGCGCGAGGGTGTGGACGCGGAGTTGGCTGCCGCCGGACTGCGCCGCACCCACTGGTGGACCGACGAGCCCGGCGACTTCGGACTGTCGCTGTCGGTCAAGTGACTCCGGCCCCAGACCCCACGCTCGCCGAGAGTTGGCGCGCGGCAAGGCCGCCCGTCGCCGGGGTGCACCTCGACAGCGCAGCCTGCTCGCGGCAGAGCTTCGCGGTGATCGACGCCGCTGCCCAGCACGCCCGTCATGAGGCCGAGGTCGGCGGCTACGTCGCCGCGGAGGCCGCCGCCCCCGCCCTCGATGCGGGTCATGCCGCGGTCCGGGCACTGACCGGGATGCGCGACGCCGACGTCGTCCTCACCACGGGTGCCAACCACGCACTCGACGTCCTGCTCGGCGAGTGGACCGGGGAACGCACGCTGGCGTGCCTGCCGGGGGAGTTCGGCCCCAGCCTGATGAGCATGGAGCGTCACGGCTTCGAGATCCGCGAGCTTCCGGTCGACGGATTCGGCCGTCTCGACCTCGACGCGGTCGGTGCGTTCCTGTCGTCGAATCCGCCTGCGCTGGTGCACTTCACCGTGCTGGCCAGCCACACCGGGATCGTGCAACCCGTACGTGAGATGGCCTCGGCGTGCCGGGCACACGACATCCCGCTGATCGTCGACGCGGCCCAGGGTTTCGCCCATCTGGACTGCACCGGCATCGGGGCCGACGTGCTGTACACGACGTCGCGCAAGTGGACGGCCGGCCCGCGGGGCGTCGGCATGCTGGCGACCCGCCCCGGTTGGTTCTCCGAGGCCACGATGCTGCGGTTGAGTCACGCGGAGAAGAACATCGGGCTGCACGTCGCGCTGTCAGTGGCCCTCGGGGAGCATGTCGCGGCGGGGCCACAGGAGATTCAGGCCAGGCTGCGCGAGGTCGGTGCCGTCACCCGCGGCGCGCTCGGGCAGGCCACCGGGTGGCGTGTCGTCGAACCCGACGACGAACCCAGCGCCATCACGACCTTGCAGCCGCCCGACGGGATCGACCCCATGGAGGTGCGGGCGCGGTTGATCGCCGAGCACTCCATCGTCACGACGTTCCTCGGTCTGGAACGTGCGCCGCGGGAGATGACCCGACCGGCGCTGCGGGTGTCGCCGCACGTCGACGTCACCGATGCCGATCTCGAGACACTCGTCGAGGCGCTGGCAGCGGTTACGCGCTGACCGTTGTCGTCGCCAACCGCACCGGCATCTGCTTGACCCCGGGCACCATCGTCGCCTGCATCCGGACGACCGCACCGTCGAGTTCGATCTGCTCGAAGCGGGCCAGCAGTTCCTCGAACAGCACCCGCGCTTCCAGGCGGGCCAGCTGCGCACCCAGACAGGAATGTTCACCACACCCGAACGCCAAGTGCGGGTTCGGGTTCCGGGTGATGTCGAGCTGTTCGGCGGTGGGTCCGAAGATCTCCTCATCGCGATTGGCCGAACCGTAGAGCATGGTGAGGTACTGGCCCTCGCGGATCAGCTGTCCGCGGATCTCGACATCCCGGGTGGCACATCGCGACATGTTGGCAACCGGCGTGGTGAAGCGGAGCAACTCCTCGACCGCCGACGGCATCAGTTCGGGATGCTCCCGCAGCAGCCGGAACTGCTCGGGATTGTTGATGAGCGCCAGCGTGCCCAGCGCGATGAGGTTGCGGGTCGTCTCATTGCCGGCGACCAGCAGCAGCAAGCAGAACTGGAGCAGGTCCTGATCGGTCAGCCGTTCACCGTCCACCTCGGCGGCGACCAGAACCGACAGCAGATCGTCGGCGTGGCCGAGGGCGCCGCTGCGGCGCAGCGAGATCAGCTCCTGGAAGTACTCGTAGAGCTGGCCCAGCGCGGTGAAGGTGTCCAGTTCGACGTCGGGGTCGTCCATCCCCACCGTCGCATCCGACCACGTCCGGAACTGTTCCCAGTCCTGGTCGGGAGCACCGAGCAACTCGGCGATCATCCGCGTCGGCAGCGGCGCGGCGATCTGTTCGGCGAACTCGGCGCCGGCGTCCGGATCGATGCTGTCCAGTGCGGCCCGGGCGAACGTGCGCAGCTTGGGTTCCAGGATCGCGACCTGGCGGCGAGTGAACCCGGTGTTGATCAGCTTGCGCAGTTGCCGATGCCGCGGCGGGTCGGTGAAGATCAGGCTGCCGTCGAGCACCGGGTTGCCGATTGCCGGGTCGGGGACGGTGATGCCCTTGGCCGAGGAGAACAGCGCCGGGTTGGTCGAGACGTATCTGATGTCCTCGTACTTCAGCAGCCCCCAGAAACCGGCCTCGGCGTTCCAGCACACCGGTTGGGTGGCACGCAGTTCCCGGTAGGCGGGGTACGGATCGCCTGCGTAGAACGCGGGGGAGTGCAGGGGCGGGGCCATCGGATCTCCTTCGGTCAGGCCGGTGGTGGTGCAGAGCAGTGGTGCAGGCCGGCCAGGATGACGCGCAGGCCGTGTTCGAAGAGCAGCTGGGCATCACCCGCTCCGGTGCGTCGCAGATGGTGTTCGAGCTGCACCGAGCCGAGGAGATGGATGTAGAGGACCGCGTGCGCGGAATCCACATCATCTGGTGCCCAACGTGATTCGGCCAGGATCTGTTTGGCGGTGTGGTTCATGGCGTGGGCTGCGCCGATCATCGGGCGTTGCTGGATCAGTGCGGCGATGCCCGGGACGGCGACCATCGCGCGCCAGGCGTTGCCGTAGATCTCTGTGATCCGGTCCTCCCAGCCGCCGTCGACAGGGATCTCTATGCTCTCGAGGACCGAGTCGGTGAGCAGGTCGAGCATCGCGGCCTTGTCTTTGACGTGGTAGTAGACCGACGACGCCGACGTCCCCGCCTCGGCGGCGAGGTTGCGCATCGTGACGTTCTCGACGCCGACCCGGCGGGCCAGTTCGAGCAGGTGCTTGACCAGGTGTTCCCGGTCGAGCGCGCCATACGGCAGGACCGATGTGGTGCGTCGGGTCCGTGGCATGCGGTCACCTCTTCTGAACAACGTTCGGATTCGAACGTTGTTCAGATCAGACCATCTGAAAGCGCCTCGGTCAAGAGGGTCGGGCCGCGGCCGAATGACGCGAAACCGTCAGCGGGGCAGGTCCCAGGTGTGTACCGGGTCGTTGGAATGCATCCGCTCGCAGTACAACCGCAGCATCTCGGCGAGCGCGTCGGGCCGGCTCAGCCCGCGACCCTGCAGCGCCTCGACCGCCGCCGACTGCCACACCGCTCCGTTTCGGCCCGTCTTGGCGCGGCCCTCGATCACCCCGAGGTAGCGGTCGCGTACATCGGCGGCAACCTCCCACCGGCGAAGACCCTCCTCGGCCATCGGCAACAACTCGCGCAGCACCAGTTCGTCGGGCGTGACCTCACCCAGGCCCGGCCAGTACAACCGGGCATCCATTCCCCGCTGGGCGGCGGCCAGGAAATTGGCTTCTGCCGCAGCAAAACTCATCTTCGTCCACAGCGGCCTGTCCTCCTCGGACAGTGCTCGCAGCATTCCGTAGTAGAACGCGGAGTTGGCCATCATGTCGACGACGGTCGGCCCCGCAGGCAGCACCCTGTTCTCGACGCGCAAGTGCGGTCGGCCGTTCACCACGTCATACACCGGCCGGTTCCATCGGTAGATGGTGCCGTTGTGCAGCCGCAGTTCCGACAGCTGCGGGGTGCGGCCGGCTGCCAACTCGGCGACGGGGTCCTCGTCGGACAGCTCGGGAAGCAGTGACGGGAAGTAGCGCACATTCTCCTCGAACAGATCGAAGATCGACGTGATCCAGCGTTCCCCGAACCACACCCGCGGGCGCACTCCCTGGGTCTTGAGCTCGTCGGGCCGCGTGTCGGTGGCCTGGGCGAACAGTTCGATCCGCGTCTCCGACCACAGGTGGTGGCCGAAGAAGTACGGGGAGTTGGCGCCCAGGGCCAACTGCGGGCCCGCCAGCACCTGGGCGGCGTTCCAATTGTTGGCGAAGTCGGCCGGGGAGACCTGCAGATGCAACTGCATGCTGGTGCACGCCGATTCGGGTGCGATCGAGGCGGTCTGCAGGGACAGCCGTTCGGGACCAGCGATGTCGATCATGATGTCCTCACCACGGGCGGTGAAGATCGAGTCGTTGAGGGCCTGATAGCGCGTCGACTCGCTCATCCAGG
This sequence comes from Mycobacterium sp., assembly GCF_049683935.1. Lineage (GTDB taxonomy): Bacteria > Actinomycetota > Actinomycetes > Mycobacteriales > Mycobacteriaceae > Mycobacterium. The sequence goes on from NZ_JBAUJR010000481.1 coordinate 7,106, forward strand.
GCCCGGACAGGTGCTCGGGCATCAGGGTGGGCAGGATCCCGATCATGACGATGTGGGCGCCGTCGGTGTTGGCCTTGACCTCGGCGGCGTTGAGGCTGGCGCGGACCTCACCCTCGAGGTCCAGCGCGGCGCGCCCCGGCAATCGCCGCGGTGGCACGTTGAATTCGATGTTGTAGGCGCCCAATTCGGTCTGATAGGCAGGGTCGGCGATCGAGGCCAGTACCTCGGAGTTGCTCATCGCAGGCTGGTAGTGGGAGTCGACGAGGTTGCATTCGATCTCCATGCCGGTCAGTGGCTTCTCGAAGTCGAAACTCGACTGCGCGAGCATGGTCTCGAAGACGTCGAGGGACAACTGCACCTTGCGTCGGTAGTCCCGGCGGTGCGCGCGACTGAACACTGTCTGCTTCAGTTCCTCGCCCACGTGCCGAAGCCTATCGGCGAGATGCCACCACCACTTGCGGACTGAGCAACCCGCCGCGTAACTCCACCTCGATCGACGGGTCGGCGTAGGCGGCCAGCGCCCGCATCGCCGACGGACTGTAGGCACGCAGCGAACTGATCACCCCGTCATGCAGAAACGGGGCGAACGGCGCCAGCGGCAGCATCGCGGCAAGTTGCAGCACGTGCAGCGGCGCCGGGGGCCGCGGCAGGTCGATGATCACCAGCTTGGTCGCCACCCGGGTGCCCTCGGCGAACACCCGTGCGGCCGCCTCCGGCGGCAGGTGATGGAAGGACAAGGCGAACACCGCGAGGTCGAATTCCCCGTCGTCGGCATCCAGCGACGTCGCATCCATCTCGCGCACGGTGGCGCGCGGATGCGTTCCGATGTCGCCTGCCGCGATCGCCGCCACCGATGCGGGTTCGACGTCGGTCACCGTCAGCCGCGCTGTCGGATGCCAGTCGAGCAGCTTGCGGGACAGTCCACCGTGGCCGGCGCCCAATTCGAGGATCCGAGGGTCGGCGACCTCGGCGACCTCGTCGAGCACGATCTCGGCGAACTTGTCATGGTTGCCGAACATCTCGCCGGTCCAGTCCAGCGCGCGGATCACGCTGCGCTTGCGCGCCTCGAGGTCCGCATCTCCGTCAGAGGTGCGGTCCAGGTACTCCAGACGGTCGGTCTGCAGCAGCCGGTCCAGACAGGAGGCACTCGGGCCGCCCCGGGGCATGCGGGCGATGTCGATCGTGCTGACTGTTGAGGTACCCACGCCCTCCATCATGGACGACCGGTCGCAACGTCGGTCATCGGAGGGAAACACGAGGCACACATCACCGCAACCACAGCGTCATAGCGTCACGAGATGTCGGCGCGCCGTCCAGGGTGTGCCAGGCCGTACGGGCCGGTCCGGTGGGTCCGGCGGTCCGGGAAAGGATCTTGATGGCCGCCGACCAGAGCGACCCCGTCCACCACGACCCCTTGATCATCTCCTCGTCGCCGTCGGCGGCGATCGTCGTCGACGACTTCGTGGCGTCGGAGGCGCACAGTTCACTCCACAACGAAGAACTGGCGCCGACGTCGCCGGCGCAGCGGAAATGGGGCTGGTTCGAGATCTTCAACGTCTGGACCAACGACGTCCAGAGCCTGGCCGGCTACACGCTGGCCGCCAGCCTGTTCGTCACCGCCGGCATCAACGGCTGGTTCGTCCTGGGGGCGATCGTCCTGGCCGGAACACTGGTGATGTTCTTCGTGAACTGGTCGGGACGGCCGAGCGTCAAGTACGGCGTGCCCTATCCGGTGGTGGCCCGAGCGTCGATGGGCGTGCGGGGGGCGATGTTCCCGGCGACGGTCCGGGGCATCGTCGCCATCTTCTGGTACGGCGCCCAGACCTACTTCGCCTCCACCGCAGTCGCATTGGCGATCAACGCGGTGCTCGGTGCGACGCCGACCGGCATGTTCCTCGGGATGACCTGGGTGGACTGGGTCTCCTACACCGTGGTGGCCGGCTTCCAGATCTGGTTGTTCGTCCGCGGTCTGGACGGAATCGTGAAGTTCCTCAACTTCGCCGGTCCCGCGGTCTACGCGGTGATGATCCTGCTGCTGGTCGCGATCTGGTGGCAGGCCGGTTCCGGGTTGTTGAGCTCGGTCGGCGATCTGTTCGCCGGGGAGAAACAGGGCACCGCCGCGATCGCCGCATTCTTCGGGGTGGTGGGAACGATGATCGCCTACTTCTCGGCGGTGATCATCAACTTCGGCGACTTCGCCCGCTTCACCCGCAGCGACCAGGAAATGAAGAAGGGCAACCTGCTCGGACTCCCGGTGAGCCTGACGTTCTTCACGCTGCTGTCGCTGTTCATCACCGCGGGCGCCTACATCGTGTTCCAGGACGGCCAGGGCGACCCGATGACCAACCCGGCAGACATCGTCGGCGCGGTGGGCAACGTGTGGCTCAGCATCCTGGCCGCGGTCACGTTCTTCATCGCCACGGTCGGCATCAACCTGGTGGCGAACTTCATTCCGCCGGTTTACGACATCGTGAACCTGAAGCCGGAGAAGCTGAACTTCCGGATCGCCGGGTTCATCACCGCAGCATTGGGTTTCATCATCGGCGCGCTGTGGGTGTCGGTCATCGGCAATGCGGGTCTGCCCAAGTTCGTCGACACGCTCGGTGCGGTCCTGGCTCCGCTGTACGGCATCATGATCGCCGACTACTTCCTGCTGAGGCGCCAGACTCTCAAGATGAAGGACCTGTACTCGGTCGATCCTGTCGGCATCTACTACTTCAACAAGGGCTGGAATGTCCGGGCGCTGTGGGCCTTCGCGGTGTCCGGGGTGTTCGCGATCTCCGCGGTCTGGGTGCCTGCGCTGCATGCGCTGTCCGGGTTCGCCTGGGTGTTCGGCGCGGCCCTGGGTGCTGGGCTGCACTGGCTGGTGATGCGCGGTCACTCGATCGACGCCCCGAAGGAGTCGGTCACCGCCTGAGATCTCAGGCGGCGGCGTCGAGCTCCTGTCGGATGTCGTCGTCGAGCGTGATGTCGGCGACCGCGGTGTTCTGCTCCAGGTGGGCCACCGACGACGTGCCGGGGATCAGCAGCACGTTCGGTGCCACCGACAGCGTCCACGCCAACACGATCTGTGCGGGCGTGTGGCCCAGTCGGGCCGCCTCACGAACGACCGCCGGGTGTCCGAGAACCGGGTTGTCGGCGGCGAAGCCGGACCCGAGGGGGAAGAACGGGACGAACGCGATCCCGTGCTCCGCGCACAGTTCCAGCACCGGCCCGGACGTGCGGTCGAGCAGGTTGTAGGCGTTCTGGACGCAGACGATCTCGGTGCGGTCCAGGGCGATTCGTAGGTGCTCGGCCGCGATGTTGCTCAGGCCGATCCCGTCGATCAGACCGTCGTCGCGCGCTGCGATCATGGCGGACAACTGGCGGTCGAAAAGGTCGTGATCCACCTCGATGGGTGCGTTGGGATTCTCGCCGCCGAACACCCGCAGGTTGACTGCGGCCAGCCTGTCGGTCTGCAGCGTGTCGAGGTTCTCCTCGATCTGCCGGCGCAGGTCGTTGGGCTCGGGTGCCGGCAGCCAGTTGCCCACGTCGTCGCGCTTGCCGCCGACCTTGCTGACCAGCGCAAGGCTTGCGGGGTAGGGGTGGAGTGCTTCGCGGATGAGTTCGTTGGCGACGTCCGGTCCGTAGATCTGCGCGGTGTCGATGTGGTTGATGCCGAGGTCGACGACCCGCCGCAGGACGGCGATGGCCTGGTCGTGGTCGCGCGGCGGGCCGAACACGCCGGGTCCGGGCAGCTGCATGGCGCCGAACCCGACGCGACCGACGGAGTGGGTGCCGAGGGCAAAAGTGTCCATGCGGTCAGTCTTCTCCGAGAACCTGATAGATCTCGCGGCGGGCAGTGTTGACGATGTCGACGATGCGCTGCTGCTGCTCGGCGTTCGCGGCGTGAGCTGACTGGGCGACCGCGCCCATCAGTTGGCCGACGGCATTGCGCAGGCCCATCGCGCCGGGGTCGGCGTCCTGGGTGATCTCGTCCCACGGCGCTGTCTCGATCTTCTCGGCAGCAGCGCGACCGTCGTCGGTCAGCTCGAAGCGCTTCTTGCTGCCCTCGGACTCGGTTGCGATCAGCAGGCCTTCGTCGACAAGGAGTTGCAGCGTGGGATACACCGAGCCGGGGCTGGGCTTCCACAACTGCTGGCTGCGTTCGTTGATCTCCTGGATCATCTCGTAGCCGTGCAT
>NZ_JBAUJR010000482.1:0-8683 GCF_049683935.1 Mycobacterium sp.
GCGGTGACGGACGCGCCCGACGGCACCCGGTGGGTCGGACTGTCCGCGGTGCACGTCTCCGATGACGCCCGGCGCCGGGGTCTGGCGCGCACCCTGTGTGCAGGGCTCCTGGAGTGGGCTCGCGAACGCGGCGCGACCCGCGCGTATGTGCAGGTGGTCATCGACAACGGCGCCGCTCGAGCGCTCTACGAGTCGATGGGATTCGTGGTGCACCACCGCCTGCGGTACGTCCGCGCCGAGGATCTGCTGGCGCGCGCTCCCGTCGTAGGGTGACTCCATGCGCCTGGCCACCTGGAACGTCAACTCGATCCGCACCCGGGTCGACCGCGTCACCGACTGGCTGCAGCGTGCCGACGTCGACGTGCTGGCGATGCAGGAGACCAAGTGCTCCGACGAGCAGTTCCCGACCATGCCGTTCGCAGCCCTCGGTTACGAGGTCGTGCACAGCGGGTTCAATCAGTGGAACGGCGTGGCCATCGCGTCGCGGATCGGCATCGACGACGTGCAAGCGGGTTTCGACGGACAGCCGGCGTGGGGCGACAAGCCCGACGTCCCGATTGCTGCCGAGGCGCGGGCGCTGGCAGCGACGTGCGGTGGCGTCCGGGTGTGGAGTCTCTACATTCCCAACGGCCGCACCGTGGATTCGGCGCACTACGTCTACAAGCTGCAATGGCTTGCCGCCCTTCGGGAGACGGCTGCGACGTGGTTGACCGAGGATCCGTCGGCGCCGATCGCCCTCGTCGGTGACTGGAACATCGCCCCGACCGACGAGGACGTCTGGGACATCGAGTTCTTCGAAGGCAGCACCCACGTCACCGAGGCGGAGCGCGCGGCGTTCGGCTCGATCGTCGACGCCGGGTTCACCGATGTGGTGCGACCTTTCACGCCGGGGCCCGCCGTGTACACGTACTGGGACTACACCCAGTTGCGGTTCCCGAAGAACCGTGGCATGCGCATCGACTTCATCCTGGGCTCACCGGCCCTGGCAGCGCGGGTCACGCACGCAGAGATTGTACGGGAGGAACGAAAAGGCAAGCAGCCCAGCGATCATGCCCCGGTGCTGATGGAACTCACCGAGCATCGGTGAGTTCCACTCGGCGACACCGCCTTTCGGCAACCCCTAGGACTCGTTGCCACCGGTGTCATTGCCACCGGTGTCGTTGCCACCGGTGTCGTTGTCACCCGTGTCGTTGCCGCCCGCGTCGTCGTCGCCCGCGTCGTCCCCGCCGTTGTCCGCCGGCGGCTCACCGTCGTCCCCCTGCTGTTCCTGCTGCTGTTCCTCCTGCTCTTGGAGGTCGTCGGTGAGTTCTCCGCCGTCGAGTTCTTCGCCGTCGAGTTCATCGGTGAGGTCGAGTTCCTCGGTGGGGTCGAACCTGTCGAGCTTCCTTTTGTCGGCCAGCGGCTCGGTGTCCCCAGCAGGCGGTGCCGCAGCGGGCGGGGTGGGACCGCCGCCGGGCTCGCCCGCGGGACTTGTCCCGGGACCTTCCGGATTGGGACCCCCGACACTGGAACCGGTGACGTTGGCACCCGCGAGGTCGGAACCAGCGAGATCCACCGGGGGAGTCACCACAGGCCCTGCGGGCGGTGCCGGCAGAGGAGCAATGCCGTCGATCCATCCCTTCTGCCTCGTGGACCAGTTCCGGTTGTACGCGCTGTCGATCATGGGCTTGAGCATCCTGTCCAGGAACGCGACGAAATTCGGGTCCCAGAAATCGCTCTCGTACATGTCGTGAAGTAGTGGAAGCCGCTCGGCCGGAATGATGATCGTCGTCCTCGTCCCGCCCAGCGAGTTCTCCTCGACCTTGTAGCGCGTCGGCAACGTCTGGATGTCGTAGAACGCCGCATCGACATGCCTCAACTTCGCGCCGTTGACCGCGTTGAGGACGGCGAGAATGTTGAACGGGTTATCCGGGAAGTCCGCGGTGCCGTCGTATTCCGCCGATACGACGACGACGTCCCACGGGGTATCCGGCACCGGCTGGTACTTGACGCCCACAAAGAAGACCCGACTGGGTGCGCCGTAGATCGCCACAGTCATCTCTTCCGGCAACGGCGGAGTCACCCCGTCCTCGGTGTCCTCCAGATCCTCCATCAGCCGGTAGAGCACATCAACAACCGAGGGCGCCCCCTTGGACACCCCGCCAATGGTGATCGGCGTTCCCAGCGCCGCCTGGTGCGCGTAGATGGCGTTGTACAGATTGTCCGAACCCTCCGGGATCGAGCGCGCAAACTCCGCATCACCCGGGAACGGCACGCTGATGCGCGCGTCGTAGTTCGCGAAGTACCCGCCGAACGCTGTCGTCATCTGTTCCTCGGTGAGTTGGGCATAACTGCCCTCCCCGCCTACCAGCAACGCGGTCGCGCCATTGGTGCACCCGACCGTCCCGCAGGCGCCTCCGCCCGGCGGTGCGGCGATTGCTGTCGGCGCCAGGAGAAATGAGCTACTGGCCAATATAGCAACGACAGAGCGCTTGGATACCTTCATTGTGCAACCCCCTGGTAGGGCAGGAAACCCCCCACGAGTCTCCCTACTGGGACGTGAGCGTACTCCTAGAAATCAACGCGGCCAAGCAGTTTTAGCAAACAATTGTTGATTCACTGGATTTACCGTTGTGCGCACGTCAGCACTCGAGGTTCCGTCTGCACGGCGGCTGCGCTAGCGTGGCAGCGTCAACAACGCGGGAGCGTGTACCAGCGCGCTGAGAGGACGGGTGGGCCCGTCGACCGTACGAACCTGACCGGGTAATGCCGGCGTAGGGAGAAGCCCTGAGATGTCTGTCGATCCGTCGGTCACCACCTACCTCCCGCTCGCCCCGCCCGGGCAGACGCCGCTGCGGGTGATGACCATCGCCGGTTCGGACTCCGGCGGGGGCGCCGGGATCCAGGCCGACATGCGGACCTTCGCGATGCTGGGCATCCACGGCCTGGTCGCCGTCACCGCGGTGACGGTGCAGAACTCACTGGGCGTCAAAGGTTTTCATGAGATCCCACTGGGCGTCATCGCCGGCCAGATCGAGGAGGTGGCCTCCGACATCGGGGTGCAGGCCGCCAAGACCGGCATGCTCGCGTCGTCGGACATCATCAACACCATCGCCGAAGCCTGGGTCGGACAGGGCCTCGCGGGCTCCGTGCCGCTGGTCGTGGACCCGGTCTGCGCCTCCATGCACGGAGACCTGCTTCTGCACCCGAGCGCACTGAATTCGTTGCGGCAGGATCTCTTTCCGCTCGCAACCCTGGTGACGCCCAACCTCGACGAGGTTCGGCTGCTGGTCGACATCGAGGTGGTCGATGCCGACACCCAGCGGGCGGCGGCCCGTGAACTGCACGCGCTCGGTCCACAGTGGGCGCTGGTCAAGGGTGGTCATCTGCGGTCCTCGGCGCACAGTCCGGACCTGTTGTTCGACGGCACCGAATTCCACGAGTTCGATTCCCCACGCATCGACACCGGCCACGACCACGGCGCCGGTGACACGCTCGCGGCCGCGATCGCCAGCGCCCTCGCGCACGGCTACCCGGTACCCGACGCCGTCTCGTTCGGTAAACGCTGGGTCACCGAATGCCTGCGCGCCGCGTACCCGCTGGGGCAGGGCCACGGCCCGGTGTCCGCTCTGTTCCGGTTGGGCTGATGGACGACAGCGCAGGCATCGTGCACGAACCCGCAGGCACACCGGCGGGCGGCGTGGCCCTGACACACGGGGCGGGCGGCAACCGGGATTCTCCGATGCTCATCGCGACGTGCGAGGAATGGGCACGACGCGGTTGGCTCGCGGTGCGCTACAACCTGCCGTACCGACGGCGCCGCCCCAAAGGACCTCCCTCGGGCACCCAGGCGGCCGACCGGACGGGCATCGTGGAGGCGGTGGCCGCGATGCGTGCACTGCTCGGTGACCCGGAACTTCCCGTGGTCGCCGGGGGCCACTCCTACGGCGGACGCCTCACCTCGATGGCAGTCGCCGATGACGACCTCGAACTCGACGTGCTCACGCTGTTCTCCTACCCGCTGCACCCGCCGGGCAAGCCCGAACGTGCCCGCACCGAGCACCTGCCGCGCATCACCGTTCCGACCGTGTTCACCCACGGGACCGCGGACCCGTTCGGCAGCATCGACGAGATCGGCCCGGCTGCCGCCCTGATCGCCGCCCCCACCCGGATCGTCGAGATCACCGGCGCGCGTCACGATCTCGCTTCCAGGAAACTCGACGTCCCGGCCCTTGCGGTCGACGCGGCGCTGCGCCTACTCGACTGAGCTATCGTCGCGGTGTGTCCGTGCCACCTCAGGGGCCACCCCCGCCTCCACCTCCTTACGGCCCCGGTGGATACCCACCGCCTCCTCCCCCACTTCCGTACCCGGGTGGCTACCAGCCTCCGCCGCCGCCGAGGAAGACGAACTGGTGGTTGATCGGCGGCATCGTGCTCGCGGTACTGGTCTTCTTGTGCATCGGCGCGGTGATCGCGTTCAAGGCGGTCATCGGTCCCGGCAACGTGACGGCAACCGACGTCGCCGTTGGTGACTGCCTGGCCGAGATCCCGGACGGGGACGAGGTGCTCCGGGTTCAGACGGTCGGGTGCGATGAACCCCACGCCGGAGAGGTGTTCGCAGTTCTCCTGATGCCCGACGGTGACTTCCCCGGGATGGAGGCGATCGAGGCCTACCACGACAAATGCGGCCCTGAGCTCGCGACCTACTCGCCCGCGGCGATGACCGACGATTCGGTTCAGCTCTACGTCCTCTATCCGACCGCGGAGACCTGGGCAGCCGGCGACCGGGCTGTGACCTGCATTGCGACCCTCGACCCACCCCGGACCGGTTCCCTCAGAGGCTGATACCTCGGGTACCGTCTACCCATGACTTCGGAGCACTTCGACGCGGTCATCGTGGGAGCCGGTTTTGCAGGAATCGGCGCTGCCATCCAGTTGAAGCGGATGGGCTACGAGAACTTCGTCATCCTGGACCGCGAGGACGACCTCGGCGGGACGTGGTATGTCAACCACTATCCCGGCCTGGCGGTCGACGTTCCCACGACCACCTACTCGTACTACTTCGAGCCGAACCCGAACTGGTCCCGGCTGTTCTCCACCGGTGACGAGATCAAGCAGTACGCCGACGACGTCGCGGACAAATACGACGTGCGCCGCCACATCCGGTTCAGCATCACGGTCCAGGGTGCCCGCTGGGACGACGACACCCAGCGGTGGCATGTCGCCCTGGCCGACGGCGCGACGCTGACGACCCGCTACCTGATCACCGCGACCGGCTTCCTGTCCCAACCGCACATCCCCGACATCCCGGGGATCGCGGAGTTCGACGGGCGCATCATCCACACCACGGCGTGGGACGACTCCTACGACCCGACCGGTGAGCGGGTCGGCATCATCGGCACCGGCGCCACCGCGGTTCAGCTGATCCCGGAACTGGCCAAGCAGGCCGCCGACCTGACGGTGTACCAGCGGACCCCGATCTGGGTGGTGCCCAAGGTCGACTTTCGGTTCTCCGAGCGCGCCAAGCGACTGTTCGCGCGGATGCCGTTGACGCAGAGAGTGATCCGCTGGGTCACCGACACCATCTATGAACTGATGATCTCGGTGGCGGTGCTGCACAATCGACAGACCCGCGGGCGGTTCAACATAGGGGCAAGCGATCTGGCGAAGATGCACCGGTTCGCGACCATCCGGGACAAGGAACTGCGAGACAGGCTCACTCCCGACTACGACTTCGGATGCAAACGACCCACCTTCTCCAACAGCTACTACCGCACCTTCACCAAGCCTCATGTGCACCTGCAGGACAACGGCATCGCACGGATCGAATCGGACGGAATCGTCGGCAACGACGGCCAGAAGACAGCCATCGACACCCTGGTGCTCGCCACCGGCTTCGACCTGTGGGAGGCCAACTTCCCCGCCATCGAGGTCATCGGACGGGATGGCCGCAATTTGGGTAAATGGTGGCGTGAGAACAGGTTCCAGGCATATCAGGGTGTCTCGATGCCACTGTTCCCCAACTATCTGTCACTCGCCAGTCCCTACGCCTTCCTCGGGTTGAACTTCTTCAACACGATGGAGTACCAGATGCGACACATGCAGCGTCTCTTCGACGAGATGAAGCGCCGTGACGCCACGACGTTCGAGGTCACCGACGAAGCCAACACCCGGTTCCTGGATCGGATGACCGAACTGCTCGGCGATTCGTTGTTCGTCAACGGCAACTGCGCATCGGCACGCTCGTACTACTTCAACCCCAGTGGTGAGCCGACCCTGCTGCGGCCCACATCCACCCGTAGAGCCATCGAAGAAGCCAGCGACTTCCCGCTGAGCGACTACCAGATCAACTAGGAGTCACAGTGCCGAAAGAGAATTCACGTGCCGCGACCGTCGCCGGAGTGGCGCTCGCCGGGGCCGGGTTGGCGCACTTCGCCGTCCCGCAGCTTTTCGAGGGACTCACCAAGCCCGCGTTTCCCACCAACACCCGGCAGCACGTGTACATCGACGGCGGTATCGAGACCGTCGTCGGACTCGGACTTGCGGCTCAGCGAACCCGCAAGCTGGCCATCGCGGGCCTGATCGGATACCTGCTCTACTTGACCGGCAACGTGGTTCGCAACCGATAGCGCCCCAGCAGGGTCAGGTCCACCAACCGTTCCACCGTTGCCCTCGCCTCGTGCGCGTTCGAATAGTGCACCAGTCGGCCGATGTCGATCACCAGCGACATCGCGGCGTGCACCGCGAAGCGCGCCTGCGCGGCAGTCCATTCAGGCCGGACCGACACCACCAGCTCGACCCACGACTCCACGGTTGACCGTTGCAGGTCGCGCAGGATGCGCTGATCCGCCGCTGTCAGGTTGAGACGTTCGCTGTAGTAGACGTTCTCGAGTTCGGGTTGGTCGAAGGAGCGGGTCACGTAGGCGTCGATCACCGCTGCCAGCGATTCCTCGGGAACGCTGACGGTCGCCATCACCGCCGACAGTTCGGCGGACAACCGGTCCGAGGCTCGCCGGAACGCCGCGGCCAGGATGTCGGACTTGCCCGAGAAGTACTTGTAGATAGCGGAAGTCGGAATGCCCACCGCCGAGGCGATGTCATCCATGGTGGTGTCGCGATAACCCTCGAGGTTGAACAGCCGCAGCGACTCCGTCAGCAGCGCTTCGTACTTGGACGAGTCCACTCGCCGGGTGTCGTCGGTCGGCGCCGGTTGCGGCGGCATCTCGGGCAGCTCGGCGGTGAGCACCTTCCGCACGAGCTGACTCAGCACCATATGTACTTGAGCTGCGGGCAGTTTGGCCCGATGATCGACGATGCTGCCGATCACCGACAGCACCGCCGTGGACACCGTCGAACGCTGCCGGACGGTGAGTTCCGGGCGAAGGACCATCAGCGGCCGGTGGATCCGGTGGTGCACCGTGCGCAACTGGTCGATCAGCAGTGCCTGGTCCTCGTCGTGCAGATACCGGGCCTCCCAGCGGTACAGGCCTCCCGATGCCCGGTTGGCCATCGCGATGCCGATGAGCGCCGACGCCAGCCGGTCCAGTTCCTGCTGCGGATCCTCGTCATCGGTCCCGGCAATGGCGTCGATCTCGGCGGTGCCGTCCACCAGTTGTTGACCGAGGTTGAGGACCGCACCGCGGAAGAGCTCGTACTTGCTCGAGTAGTGGCGGTACAGCGCCGCCGCCGAAATCCCGACCCGTGACGCGATGGTCTCCATACTGACCCCGTGGTAACCGAGCTCGCTGAACGCCTCGGCGGCCGCACGGGCGATCTGTGCCTTGCGGTCCCTGGGCCGACGCCGGATGCCACCGGCATCACGGTTGTCAGCGGCGGTGCGCGCCATGGCGCTCACGATAACGGAGACTGGTCACCGTGACCTCGTCCGACGGCCCACAGTTGCGGCGACGGCTCGGGACATTCGACACCGTCACCATCGGGCTCGGCGCGATGGTGGGGGCGGGAATCTTCGTCGCGCTCGCCCCGGCCGCGGCGGCGGCAGGCTCCGGCCTGTTGATCGGACTGACCATCGCCGCCGTCGTGGCGTGCTGCAACGCGATGTCGTCGGCCCGGCTGGCGGCACGCTATCCGCAGTCCGGCGGCACCTATGTGTACGGCCGCGAGCGGCTCGGTGCGTTCTGGGGCCACACCGCGGGGTGGAGTTTTGTCGTCGGCAAGACGGCGTCCTGCGCGGCGATGGCGCTCACGGTCGGGTACTACGTGTGGCCGGCGTACGCGAACGCGGTGGCGGTCGCGTCGGTGGTCGCGCTGACCGCGTTCGGTTACGCGGGGATCCAGAAGTCGGCTCTGCTCACCCGCGTCATCGTCGCGCTGGTACTCGCGGTGCTGGCGATGGTGGTGATCGTCGTCCTGGGCTTCGGCGACCCCGACCCCGCGCGACTGGCAGTGGACGACGCCACCGGCTACGGCGTGCTCCAGGCGGCGGGCCTGCTCTTCTTCGCGTTCGCCGGGTATGCCCGGATCACTACCCTCGGGGAGGAGGTCCGCGATCCCGCGAGGACGATTCCGCGCGCGGTGCCGCTGGCTCTGGGCATCGTCCTGGTCGTCTACGCAGTGGTCGCCGTCGCGGTGCTCGCACAGTTGGGCAGCGCCGGACTCGCGACCGCCGAGGCACCGCTGTCCGAGGCGGTGCGCGCCGCGGGCTTCCCGGAGCTGGTGCCGGTGGTCGGTGTCGGCGCAGCGG
>NZ_JBAUJR010000483.1:0-23380 GCF_049683935.1 Mycobacterium sp.
CTTCGGGTTCGCCTCCGAACACCGGGCGATGTACCACAACGTCATACCCAGTGCCGTCACGCAATCAGTGGTGACGGCGTTCCGTGCGGCGTTGCTCCCGGCATGCGCCGAGATCGCCGAACAGGGCATGGCTGTGCTGGCCACGATCGCTCCTCTGCCACCGGAGTCGGTGACCCACTTCCTCGTCGGGGGGTTCACGGAGGTGCTGCGGTCGTGGATGGAAGATCCCGACGCCACAGACCTGCACGCGCGCGTGCGCGCAGCGCTGGACACCGTCGACGCGCTGCTGGGCATCGCGTCCCCTCAGAAAGGACCTCACCGTGGGTAGACACCACGACACTCCCGTCGTCCCGTCCTTCCGCGATCGCTCCGCGGTACGCACCACGGTGCTCGCGCTTGCGGCGTTGACCGTTTTCGTGATCGCGATGGTCGCCAGCTACTCCGGAGCGTTCGCCAAACCGACGCTGCACCACCTGACTGTCGCGGTGTCTGCGCCGGCGCCGGTCGTCGACGGTCTGCGGGCCGAGAATGCCTTGGCCGTCAACGAGGTCGGTGACCCCGCCGCCGCCCGACAGCAGGTGTACGAACGCGAGGCCGACGCTGCGTTCGCCGTGACCCCTGAGAGCACGATGGCGATCTACGTCGCCGGTGGCGGCGGACACAGCGTGGCGCTGGCGGCCACAACCGTGGGGAAGCAGGCGGCAGAGCAGGCTGGCCTGACACCTGTGGTCGAGGACGTCGCGCCGACATCGGCCGGTGATCCGTCGGGCACAGTCGAGTTCTACGCCGTCATCTTCATCTCCATCGGCGCGTCTCTGGGCGCCGCGCTGCTCGGCAGACTGATGGGCCCCGCGCGAACACCCGCGACACTGGGCCTGCGCACGCTGTCGCTCGCGGTGTTCTCGGCGGTCCTGGCCGGCGTGGTCACTCTGTACGTCGGACCCGTGCTGGACGCGTTGACGGCTCACCCCTGGCAGGTGTTCGGCGTGCTGTGGCTCTACGCGATGGCCGTCGGCGGCGCGGTCACGGGCGTCGCCGCGGCATTCGGTGTGGTGGCCTCGGTGCTGCTCGGACTGTTCCTCGTGGTGGTCGGCAACGCGGCAGCGGCCGGGCCGGTCGGGCGGCCCTTGCTGTCCGGCTTCTACTCGACGTTCACCGCGGTCGTCCCCCAGGGGTCGGGGGTTTCGCTGCTGCGCAGCGTGTCGTACTTCGGGGGTCATGGCGCCGCCGCGCCTCTGGTCACGCTGGCTGTCTGGGCTGCCGCGGGATGTCTACTCGCGGTCCTCGCCACCGCGGCGCGGGTGAACTATCGTTCCCTCTATGAACGCCGCGCCGGGGATGCTCGGCGAAGCCGAGGGCTACTACGATCTCGGCTCCTACCATCGACCGATTGAGACCTCCTCGGCCGCGGCCCAGGTCTGGTTCGACCGCGGCATGGTCTGGTCGTATGCGTTCAATCACGACGAGGCGATCCGCTGTTTCGAGCGGGCGCTGGCCCTCGACGGAGACCTGGCGATCGCGAGGTGGGGCATCGCGTATGCCGTGGGACCGAACTACAACAAGGCCTGGGAGGCATTCGATCCCGTCGAGTTGGCGGCGTCGCTGAGCCGGGCCAGGACGGAGCTGCGACTGGCCCGCGACGGCCGCGCCTCTGTCGTGGAACGCGCCCTGATCGAGGCGCTTGCCGCCCGATTCCCCACCGACGATCCCGATGACAGCGAGGCTCTGCAGGCCGGGCACTCCGCGTATGCCGACGCCATGGTGGCGTTGGCGCCGACTTGTCCGGATGACATCGACGTGGCCGCGTTGGTCGCCGACGCGCTGGTAAACGTCACGGCATGGGCGCTGTGGGACAGCCGAACCGGCGAGCCCGCCCCAGGCTCACGGGTGGTGGAGGCCAAGAGGATCCTCGACGACGCGCTGGCCACCCCCGCCGGACGGGAACACCCGGGAATACTGCACCTGTACCTGCACACGATGGAGATGTCGACGACGCCGCAGGAGGCGTTGCCCGCCGCGGATCTGTTGCGCGACCTGGTTCCCGACGCCGGTCACCTCCGGCACATGCCCAGCCACATCGACGTGCTGTGCGGCAACTATCACGACTCGGTGCGATCGAATCTGGCTGCGGTGCAGGTGGATCGGCGGTTTGTCGAGCGCGAGGGCGAGTTGAACTTCTATTCGCTCTATCGGGCGCACAATCTGCACTTCGTGGTGTACTCGGCGATGTTCGAGGGAAACTCCTCGACTGCTCTGCAGGCGGCCGAGGAACTCGCCGGCCAACTCTCCCCCGACCTGCTCTCCATCGAGTCACCCCCGATGGCCGACTGGCTGGAAGCGTTCGTGCCGTTGCGGATTCACGTGCTGGTTCGCTTCGGCCGGTGGGACGAGTTGATCGGCACGCCGCTGCCCGACGACCCCGACCTGTACTGCACGACCACTGCCACCGTCCACTACGGGCGCGGTGTGGCCCTGGCGGCGTCGGGGCGAACTGCTGAGGCCAGGGCCGAGCGAGACCTGTTCGCGGCCGCCTACGCACGGATTCCGGAGAGCCGCTACCTGTTCAACAACACCAGCCGGGACATCCTGGCTGTCGCCGCCGCCATGTTGGACGGTGAGATCGCCTATCGTGCAAAGGAGTTCGACGATGCCTTTGCGCATCTGCGGCGCGCGGTGGAGCTCGACGACTCGCTTCCCTACGACGAGCCATGGGGCTGGATGCAGCCCACCCGGCATGCGTACGGCGCGCTGCTGCTCGAGCAGGGCCGGGTCGAGGAGGCGGCACAGGTCTACGCCGCAGATCTCGGATTGGATCCGACACTGAGCAGGCCCTGCCAACACCCGGGCAATGTGTGGAGCCTGCACGGATACCACGAGTGCCTGACGCGCCTCGGCCGCGATGCGGAAGCAGCCATCATCGGCAGGCAACTCGAACTTGCGTCCGCGCGCGCAGACGTCCCGATCCGTGCGTCATGTGCCTGCCGCCTCGAGGCCACTGACGCCCGCTCCGGCGGGGAGAAGCCCGACGACGCGTGCTGTGAGACCCGCGTTCCGTAGACTCCGGATGTGGCAGTCAGCGGAGACGACCTCGAGCACCTGCGACGGTGCGCCGATCTGGCACGTATCGCGCTGCAGGGAGGAGACGAGCCGTTCGGTTCGCTGCTCGTCGACGGCTCAGGCACAGTGCGTTTCGAGGATCACAATCGAGTCCGGGACGGCGACGCCACCCGCCACCCGGAGTTCGCCATCGCCAAGTGGGCGGTCGACAACCTGACACCCGAGGAACGCGCCCGAAGCACGGTGTACACCTCTGGTGAGCACTGTCCGATGTGCGCAGCGGCACATGGCTGGGTGGGACTGGGGCGCATCGTTTACGCAGCGTCCTCGGCCCAGTTGACACAATGGCTGCAGGCCTGGGGCGCGCCGTCGCCGCCGGTGGCCGCGCTGGCCATCACCACTATCGCGCCCGGGGTCGTCGTCGACGGCCCGGTGCCCGAACTGACGGAGACGATGAAGACGATGTATCAGCAGGCCTTCGCCCGATGACCATGGAGCGTGTGACAGAACCCGATTGGGTCGAGCACGTCATCTGGTGGCAGATCTATCCGCTGGGCTTCGTGGGGGCTCATCCGGCCGATCCGCCGCCGACGGCCGACGAGCACCGGATCCGCAGAATCGTCGACTGGCTCGACTATGCGGTCGAACTCGGCGCCTCCGGCTTGGCGCTGGGGCCGGTTTTCGCCTCACGCACCCACGGGTACGACACCACCGACCATTACCGCATCGACCCCCGGTTGGGTGATGACGCCGACTTCGATCACCTTGTCTCCGAGGCTCATCAGAGGGGCCTGCGGGTGCTGCTCGACGGTGTCTTCAACCACGTCGGAACCGACTTCGCCCGCTATCGTGAGGCCGTCGACGGTGGCGACACCTCGTGGTTCCGGGTGCGGGGCGGCACGTTCGCGAACTTCGAGGGTCACGACGGGTTGATCGCGCTCGATCATCGGAACCCGGAGGTCGTCGACTACACGGTGGACGTGATGCGTCACTGGCTCGGTCGCGGGGCCGACGGTTGGCGCCTCGACGCGGCCTACGCTGTGCCCGACAGCTTCTGGGCGGAGGTGCTGCCGCGGGTGCGTGCGGAGTTCCCGCAGTCGTGGTTCGTCGGGGAAGTCATCCACGGCGACTACGGCGCCCAGGTCCGCAAAGCGGGATTCGACTCCATCACCCAGTACGAACTCTGGAAGGCCATCTGGAGCAGCCTTAACGACGCGAACTTCCATGAGCTGGACTGGACGCTGACGAGGCACAACGAATTCCTCGACACTTTCGTCCCGTTGACGTTCATCGGCAACCACGACGTCACCCGGATCGCCAGCATCGTGGACAACCCGGCTCACGTCGAACATGCGTTGGCGATTCTGCTGACCATCGGCGGCACCCCCAGCGTCTATGCCGGCGACGAGTCCGCTTACCGCGGGGTCAAAGAGGAGCGGTTCGGCGGCGACGATGCGGTCCGGCCCGAATTCGGTTCTCCTCATGAGGGTGTGGGAGAGCATGGGCAGCAGGTGTTCCGGGCACACCAGCATCTGATCGGCCTGCGGCGGCGCCACCCCTGGTTGCACACTGCGCGGACTGCGCCGCTGCACGTCACCAACAACGGGTACGTGTACGCGGTCCGAGACGGTGACAACATTCTGATCGTCGCACTCAACGTCGCCGACGAGCCGATGCCGGTGTCCCTGTCGGTGTTGGGGTTCGGCACGGCCGAAATGGTCGCCGGTTCCGGCGCGCCACCGCCGGAGGTCGTTTCCGAGGCCGTGGTGCCCGCTCACGGCTGGCTGGTGCTGGCGCCGCGGTAGATCCGTCAGCCCAGCAGCTCCAGCGTCGCAGGGTCGTGCGTCCCGCCGTAGAACGCGTCCAGCACCATACCGAACACCGGGTCCTCGCCGGCTTGGGCGAACAACGTCATCGACGAGCGCACTTTGAGATCGTCCGGATATCCGAAGATCTCGTGTGCCGTGCGGCCTGCTTGAGTGAGCAGCGTTGCGGCACAGTCGCGTAACCGCGGCCCGAGAACTGGATGGTCGAGGTACGCTCGCGCCTCGGCCGTCGACGCGATTCCGAACTTGTGCGCTGTCGCGCTGTGGCCGAGGCCTCGCAGCTGCGGGAAGACGAACCAGATCCAGTGGCTGCGCTTGGTGCCCGCGCGCAGTTCGTCGAGCACCGTCGGATACACCCGGTCCTGAGCTTCGACGAAGCGACCGAGGTCGAAGGGATCGGTGGACTTCGAAGCGTCGACTGGCATCACCCCGAGCTTCGCAGACGGCGGGGCACGCTTCAACAGGTGTTTGCCAGAATCTGGTCCTATTGCCCGCAGCGCTTGGCGGTCCCGAATTCAGATCGGCGGTGTGTTGGCTGTTCACGGCATGGTTCGGGTGCGTAATCAACCACACCCTTCACATTGGCCACACTTCGGCGCGGCCGGACGTGAGTCCGTGCCGAGTCGCAACCGTTAGCCAACCGCGACATCGATTCGCTGTGTCGGATCGTCGACCGGGCCCTCGGAGCGTGTTGCATTACCCCTGCACACAAACGGCATCAATTGCCAGGCACGCAGGACTTGTACAGAAAGGTGGGTTGGTTGCCGGTATGGAGTTGAGAGAGAAGTTTCGAGGTAAGTGGGTGCGCCGGATGGCCGCTGCCGCCATGGCGGCTGCAGCACTACCCGGGCTGATCGGCTTCGCCGGGGGTCAGGCGACCGCGGGAGCGTTCTCCCGGCCGGGTCTTCCCGTCGAGTATTTGGATGTGTTCTCCCCGGCGATGAATCGCGATATCCGCGTTCAGTTCCAGGGTGGTGGGCCCAACGCGGTGTACCTGCTCGACGGTCTCCGTGCCCAGGACGATTACAACGGCTGGGACATCAACACGCCGGCGTTCGAGTGGTACTACCAGTCCGGTCTGTCGACGGTGATGCCGGTCGGCGGCCAGTCCAGCTTCTACACCGACTGGTATCAGCCGTCGCGTGGCAACGGCCAGGACTACACCTACAAGTGGGAGACGTTCCTGACCCAGGAACTCCCGGCGTGGTTGGAGGCCAACCGCGGTGTGTCGCAGAACGGCAACGCAGTTGTCGGTCTGTCGATGGCCGGTAGCGCGTCGATGAACTACGCGATCTACTACCCGCAGAAGTTCATCTACGCGGCTTCACTCTCGGGCTTCCTCAATCCGTCCGAGGGCTGGTGGCCGATGCTCATCGGGCTGGCGATGAACGACGCGGGCGGCTTCAACGCCGAGAGCATGTGGGGTCCGTCCTCGGATCCGGCGTGGAAGCGCAATGATCCGATGGTCAACATCGCTCAGCTGGTGGCCAACAACACCCGGATCTGGGTCTACTGCGGCACCGGCACCCCGTCGGAGCTGGACAGCGGAACCCCCGGCCAGAACCTGATGGCGGCACAGTTCCTCGAGGGATTCACCTTGCGGACCAACATCAGCTTCCGTGACAACTACATCGCTGCGGGCGGCGCCAACGGCGTCTTCAACTTCCCGTCGAACGGCACGCACAGCTGGGGCTACTGGGGTCAGCAGCTGCAGCAGATGAAGCCGGACATCCAGCGGGTGCTCGGGGCACAGAACACCGCCTGACAACCCACACCCAGGGAGCCTGCCGTTTCCCCCGAACGGCAGGCTCCCTGCTGTGTTGCGGGCTAGAAGCCCGGAGTCATCCCTGGGCGGTCGGGCGGATGGTCAGGTCGCCGATCTCCACGTCGTGCGGTTGCTCGATGACAAAGGCGACGGCTCGCGCGACTGCTTCCGGTGCGAGCCCGAAAGCATCCATGTCGGAGCGGATCCGGGCCCGCAGGGCCGGGTCGCTGATTCCCCCGTCCAGTTCGGTGCGGACGAATCCCGGGGAGATGGACGTGGTGCGGATGGCGCCGTCCGTGGATTCCTGACGCAGCGCCTCCATCACGGTGCGCACAGCGTTCTTGGTCGCGGCGTACACCCCCATATCGGGCACGATCTTCAGACCGGCCGTCGACACCGTCGTGACGAAGTGGCCACGTTTCTGCTTGCGGAATACCGGTGTGGCCGCGGCGATTCCGTGCAGCACCCCGCGTAGGTTGACGTCGATCATCGCGTCCCATGCGTCGATGTCACCGTCACCGAGCGGACCGATGTCGCTGATGCCGGCGTTGGCGACCAGTACGTCGAGCCCGCCGAAATCGTCCACCGCCGTGTTGACCAGGCGCGTCATGTCCCCCGCACGGGTGACGTCGACGGTGACCGTGGCCACCTGCCCGCCGTCTGCCCGTAGTTCGTCGGCAAGAGTTTCCAGCCGGTCGGTGCGGCGGGCGCCGAGCACGAGCCGTGCGCCCCGGCGTGCCAGCAACCGGGCAGTAGCCTCTCCGATGCCGCTGCTTGCACCTGTGATCGCGACGATGGAGCCGCCTACCGGGTCGTTGCCAATCGGGTTTTCGGTCATCTGGAAAGAGACACATCGACGGGATCGGCTATTCCACCGTTCTGCTCTCGGCGATATGGGGGCGTGCTGCGCGCTCCGGGGAACAATCGGGCCGCGGCCAGGGTTGAGCGCATCAGATTCAACTTTGGAGGATTCATGGCTGAAGCCACATCAGTGCCGGTCTTGTTCATCAGCGAACCGATCGTGCTGCCGGGAATGGTCGTGCCGATCGAACTCGATGATGCCGCGCGCGCGGCCGTCGACGCGGCTCAGGCAAGCGACAGCGGGAAGTTGCTGATCGCACCGCGCCTCGCCGATCGCTACCCCACCTACGGCGTCCTCGCCTCCATCGTCCAGGTCGGACGGGTGCCCGGCGGCGGCGTCGCCGCAGTCGTGCGTGGTGAGACGCGTGCGCACATCGGCTCCGGGACCACCGGGCCCGGTGCGGCGCTGTGGGTCTCGGTGGAAGAGGTCGCCGAGGCAACCGAGGTCACCGACGAGACCAAAGCGTCCGCTGCGGAGTACAAGAAGCTGCTGCTGGCAATGCTGCAGCGGCGCGAGGCGTGGCAGATCGTGGACGTGGTCAACAAGATCACCGATCCATCGGCGCTGGCGGACACGGCCGGCTACGCCGCGTACCTCACCGACATCCAGAAGAGGCAACTGCTCGAGACCGAGGATGTCGCGGAGCGCTTGAGCTCACTCATCCAATGGACCGGCGAGCACCTGGCCGAGGTCGAGGTGAACGACAAGATCGCCGAGGACGTCCGCTCCGGGATGGACAAGCAGCAGAAAGAGTTCCTGCTGCGTCAGCAACTCGCGGCCATCCGGAAGGAGCTGGGTGAAGGCGAGCCCGACGGCTCTGACGACTACCGGTCACGGATCGAAGCCGCCGGTCTGCCCGACAACGTGCGCGAGGCTGCGTTGCGGGAGGTCGGAAAGCTGGAACGCTCGAGCGACCAGAGCCCCGAGGGCGGCTGGATCCGCACGTGGCTCGACACGGTCCTGGACCTGCCGTGGAACACGACGACGGAGGACTCGACGGACCTGAAATCGGCGCGGGAGATCCTCGACGCCGACCACCACGGCTTGGAGGACGTGAAGGATCGCATCGTCGAATACCTCGCTGTGCGGGCCCGGCGCGCCCAGCGGGGCATGGCCGTGGTCGGTGGCCGCGGCTCCGGCGCAGTCATGGTGCTGGCAGGCCCTCCGGGCGTCGGCAAAACCTCGCTCGGTGAATCCGTGGCCCGTGCGCTGGGTCGGAAGTTCGTGCGTGTCGCCCTCGGCGGGGTGCGCGACGAGGCCGAGATCCGTGGGCACCGGCGCACTTACGTCGGTGCACTCCCGGGCCGGATCGTGCGCGCTATCGGCGAAGCCGGATCGATGAATCCGGTCGTGCTGCTGGACGAGATCGACAAGGTCGGCTCCGACTACCGGGGTGATCCGAGTGCGGCGCTGCTCGAGGTGCTGGACCCGGCACAGAACCACACCTTCCGTGATCACTATCTGGATCTCGATCTGGATCTGTCCGATGTGGTGTTCCTGGCCACGGCCAACGTGATCGAGAACATTCCGTCGGCGCTTCTGGACCGCATGGAGCTGGTCCAGATCGACGGCTACACCGAAGACGACAAAGTCGCCATCGCCCGGGACTACCTGCTCCCCCGGCAGGCCGAACGGGCCGCCCTGACCCCCGACGAGGTCACGGTCACCGACGCCGCACTGCGCAAGATCGCAGCCGACTACACCCGTGAACCGGGCGTGCGGCAGTTCGAGCGACTGTTGGCCAAGGCGCTGCGGAAAGCCACCACCAAACTGGCAGCCGACCCCGCGCCGTTGACCGTCGATGAGCCGGATCTTGTGGGTTACCTGGGTCGTCCGCGCTTCACACCCGACTCCGAAGAGCGCACGGCGGTTCCCGGTGTGGCGACCGGGCTGGCCGTCACCGGGCTTGGTGGTGATGTCCTCTACATCGAGGCCGGCGCCACCGACGGGGAACCCGGCCTGCAGTTGACCGGCCAGTTGGGCGACGTGATGAAGGAGTCGGCGCAGATTGCGCTGTCCTATGTGCGCGCGCACGCCGAGAAGTTGGGTGTCGATCCCAAGGCGCTGGACCGCAAGATCCACGTGCACGTGCCCGCGGGCGCGGTGCCCAAGGACGGTCCCTCTGCCGGGGTGACGATGGTGACGGCGCTGGTTTCGATGGCAACCGGACGCCAGGTGCGTGCCGACGTCGGGATGACCGGAGAGGTCACGCTGAACGGCCGGGTGCTGCCGATCGGCGGGGTGAAACAGAAGTTGCTGGCCGCTCAACGTGCCGGACTGTCAACCGTTTTCATCCCACAGCGCAACGAGCCCGATCTTGACGACGTGCCGGCCGAGGTGCTCGACGCACTCGAGGTGAAGCCGATGACCGACGTCGCCGAGATCGTCGCGCTGGCTCTCGAGCCCGCCGCCGAGGCGGCGGTCGTCGCGGCCTGACAGCGACCGCGGTAGCGTCGCGCCATGGCCTACGACGTCGACCTCGCCGACCGGATCAGGGAACTGCTCGCCGCCGAACGGGGCCTCGAGGAGAGGGCGATGTTCGGCGGTCTGGCCTTCCTGATCAACGGCAACATGTCGGTCGCGGTCAGCTCCTCCGGCGGCATCATGGTGAGGGTGCCGCCGGAGCAGGCCGAACGGCTCCTCGCGCGGGAGCATGTGGAACCAATGATCATGGCGGGCAGGCAAACCCGTGGCTGGGTGCGCGTGCACTCTGACGGGATCAAGACGAAGCGCCAGCTCTCACCGTGGGTCACCCGCGGCGTGGAGTTCGCCAGGAGCCTGCCCGCGAAGTAGCGATTCGGCATGCCGGCACCCGGGTAGTCGGTGGTCATGAGCTATCAGGACATCACCCGCCGCCTTCTGGAGGCTGCCGGTGAGACATACGCCGAAGAGGCCGGCATCCGGCTCGACGACAAGCCGATGCCGTTGTTCGAGCTGCTGGTGCTGTGCATGCTCGCCAGCAAGCCGATCGATGCCACGATCGCGACACGTGCCGCGCACGAACTGTTCGCGGAGAAGCTGCGCACTCCCGACACGGTGCTCGAGGCCGACCGCGCGACGATGATCAAAGCCTTCGGGCGGGCGAGTTACGCGCGCTACGACGAGAGCTCGGCCACTCGTCTGGTCGACATCGCCACCGCGGTGCGCGACGACTACGACGGAGATCTGCGGAGCCTGGCTTCGCGGGCCGACCACGACGTCGAGCAGGCCACGAAGCTCCTCCAGGAATTCAAGGGCATCGGTGACACCGGCGCCGACATCTTCCTGCGCGAGGTTCAGGACGTCTGGACATGGGTGCGCCCGCACTTCGACGAGCGGGCCCCCCATGCCGCGACGCAGCTCGGCCTGCCGGGCGATGCCGACAAGCTGGCCGAGCTGGGCGGCTCCGAGTGCGCGCGGCTGGCGGCGGCGCTGGTGCGGATTTCGCTCGACACACGGCTCCGCGAGAAAGTCGCGCAGTGAGCGGATGGTCCAATGGGCCTCATGCGAACCGTCAACCGCGTCGCTGTCCCCGCGCTGGCGCTGCTGTGAGTGGCCTGCTCCGGCTCCGTGGTCGTCAACACCGACGACAGTGGGACGGTGCAGGCACCCACGCCCGCCCCGGAGGTGACCACCACCAGACCCAGTAACGCCCATCTGGCCACCGCGTTCGACTTCGCGGCCCAGGTCGACGGGCAGACCGGGTACTACTTCACCTCTCCGAGCGGCAGATGGGAGTGTGCAATCCTGCCGCGTGTCCGAGCAGGCTGCCAGAACGCCCAGTCGACCACCGGTATCGGGATCACCGACGCGCCCGACGAGGTGCCTGGTCCCGACGGGGACCCGACCGCACCCAACGCCGTCATCGTGGACCGCTCCGCCGAACCACAGTTCGCCGCGCTTCCCGTCCCCGGCCTGGCGCTGGAGCCGGGCACCGCCATCGAGCTTCCGTTCAACAGAATCCTTGCGGTAGCCGGGTTTCGATGCAATGTCCAAGAGACCACCGGCATCTCGTGCCAGTCGGAGTCCAGCGGGAAGGGCTTCACGTTCTCCGCCGACGGCTACACGATGACCTACACCGACGTACCTGCCGACGCCCCCTGACGCGGGATGTCTAGGGTGGGGCCCATGCCAGCACAGTCACCGACGCCGGTCACCGTCGCTGTCACCGGCGCTGCGGGACAGATCGGCTACGCCGCCCTGTTCCGCATCGCTGCCGGAGCGATGTTGGGGCACGACACTCCGGTTGTGCTGAGGTTGTTGGAGCTGCCCGGTGCGGTACGCGCCGCCGAGGGTGTGGTGATGGAACTCGACGACGGTGCGTTCCCGCTGCTGGCCGGCACCGAGGTTTTTGATGACCCCGTCAAAGGATTCGACGGGGTGGACGTCGCCCTGCTGATCGGCGCGAAACCACGCACCAAAGGCATGGAGCGCGCCGATCTGCTCGAAGCCAATGCGCAGATCTTCGCCACCGCGGGAAAGGCGCTCAACGCCGGAGCCGGTGCTGACGTCAGGGTGCTGATCGTCGGTAACCCGGCCAACACCAACACGATGGTGGCCGCTGCCCACGCCCCCGACATTCCCGGTGAGCGATTCACGGCGTTGACCCGCCTGGACCACAACCGGGCGATCGCGGCGATGGCCCGCCACGCGGATGTGCCGGTCTCCGACATCAGCAAGATGACCATCTGGGGCAACCATTCGCCGACGCAGTATCCGGACGTCTTCCACGCTGTCGTGGGTGGCCGGTCCGGTGCCGACTATGCGGCAGACACTCGTTGGCTCACTGATGATTTCATTCCGACGGTCGCGCGTCGGGGCACCGCGATCATCGAGGCACGCGGTGCGAGTTCGGCGGCGTCTGCGGCCAACGGTGCGATCGACCACATCGACGACTGGATACACGGGACTCCCGATGGCGACTGGACCTCGGTGGCGTTAGCCTCCCCCGGCGCCTACGGCATCGACGAGGGCCTGGTGTGTTCGTTCCCGTGCCGCTCGGTCGGCGGCGGTTGGGAGATCGTCGAGGGCCTGGACGTCAATGCGTTCTCCCGCGCCCGCATCGACGCCTCGGTCGCCGAACTGCGCGCCGAGCGTGACGCGGTGGCCGCGCTCGGGCTGCTGTGACCGGCAGCGCTACGTGAGCGAGGCCGTCCCGTCGGGGTGAACCCGGACCGACGCACCCGCGATGTCGTCCCGCACGGTCGCCTCGGCGTCGTCGGCATCGGTGATGACCGCGAGCACCCGGGCGTCCTCGGGCGTCCGGACCGCCAGGAAAGCTTTCTCGGGCCGCCCGTCCCGGTCGACGGGCGTGGTCCATGACTCGACTGTTCCCACCCCGGACCAATCCACCAGCGCGGTTCGGGTGGGTTCCCGGTCGACCGCGGGTTGGACATCCTCCCAACGGAACTCATGCTCCGGGGGTCGGGTTCCGTAGACGCCGAAACTGTGTTTGGTGAGGTACCCGCCGTTGGCGGTGATCAGCCCGCGGGTGCCGGGCCGCGCGACGAGGTGCTCGGCCATCGTGGCGATCGAGTGGCTGACATAGTTGTTCCACGGTCCGCCCGCGAACGTGAGTCCACCCGTCACGGTCAGCGGGCGGCCCGGATCCCCGACCGGCAATCCGAGTTCTGCGGCCGCGACCTGGACCGCGGACGGGAAACAGGAGTAGACGTCGATGAGATCCATCTCGTCGATCGCGGCGCCGGCGAGCTCCAGGGCCCGCGCACCGCCGATCCTGATCGCCGGTGACGTGTGGAACTCGGCTCGCTCACCGATCGCGTAGGTGTCATGCGAATCGGCTCCCGCGTACGGGAAAACCCAGCGTTCCGAGGGAATCTGGAGATGTGTGGCTTTCTCGGCAGAGGCGAGAATCAGTACCGCGCCCTGGTCGACCATGTTGTTGGAGTTCATCAGCTTGGTGTAAGGCCAGCTGATCATCCGGTTGCTCGGCGAAGGCTGCCAGATCTGTTCCGCCGTCAGCGCTTCGCGGCTCCAGGCGTGCGGGTTGGTGGCGGCGACCGCGCTGAATTGCGCCCACAGCTCACCGATCCGGCGACGGTGGTCATCGGGTGTCTCACCGGCGGCGATCCGCACCGCCTGTTCGAACATCGGGTAGACGTAGGCCGGTCGATCGAGGTTGATGCGGAGTTCCGCGGGCCCGGCCATCGGGACTCCCTCATCCGATCCCGGCGCCAGTGGAACCGAATCGTCCTGCTGCGTCCAGTCCGGCTTCTTCCCGGCGGCGCGGAGTCGGCTCCTCGTACGCCAGGTCTCCGCACCGGCGATCAGCACGACGTCGGCCCGGCCCTGCTGGATGTCCAGACAGCCGAGGTTGACCAGCGTCTGCGGTACGTTGCCGCCGACACCGGTGTTGCGTGTCTCGGCCGTCTCCGCCCGAATACGTTGCGCAAGAAGAAGGCCCGGGTCGCGATAACGCCACGACAGCAGATTGACGATGCGCACCGAATCGACCGCTTCGAGCACCCTCGGGTCGGCCGCAGCGCGCGCCGCCTGCACCATCAAGTCGATCGGTTCGACGCTGGGATCCTCGGTGTGCTGATTGACCTGGCCGTAGCCGACGAGCACCGGCGTCCTGGGGTCCAGTGGCATGGAAGACCTTCCTAGCTCTGATTCTGGTAGGTGAACAGCGCGCCGTCGGCGATCAGCCCGTCGATCTGTGCGGCGCTGAGCCCGAGGGCCTTCTGGCAGACCACCCTGGTGTGTTCGCCGGGCATGGGCGCGGGACGCAACTCCGACCGCGGTATGCCGACGTACGGCGCCGGTCCGGTTTCCGACGGTATCGGCACATCCAGCAGCGGATGCACCATCTCGGTGAGCAGTCGCCTGGAGATGATCTGCGGATCCGCGGCGACATCAGCCGCCCGATTCATCGGCGCGGCGGCGACGCCGAGACCCTGGAGTCGAGCGGCCACCTCGTGCTTGTCCCGGGTTGCTGTCCACCCTGACAGCGCGGCGATCACGTCGGCGCGGTCGGCGGGCAGGTCGGTGCCACCCATCAGCCCCGCGACAGTCCCGCGCTGTGCGTCCGGTATCGAGACGACGCACCACTCGTCGTCGCCGGCGCAGGGGCAGACCGCGTGAATCGTGTCGTCCCCGACCACGGAAATCCCGGCGGCTTCGGCAGATTCGGTCACATACGCGCCGGCGAGCTGATTGATCGCGGCTTCGGCCTGTGAGATGTGCACGTGAGCCCCGGTGCCGGTGCGCGTGCGACGGATCAGCGCTCCCACAGCGGCGATCGCGGTGAGTCTGCCGACGACGTGGTCCGGAAAGATCGTCGTCGCGTCGTAGAACGTGTCGGGTTCCGCGTCGCGGGATGTCCACAGCCGGGTGATGCCGGTGGAGGCCCGCACGAGGGGGCCGTAGCCCATCTGTGCACTCCATGGCCCGCGATCGCCGAATGCACTGCTCTCGGCAAGCACGATGGCGGGGTTCAGCGCCCGCAATCTGTCGTAGGAGAACCCCAGCGCGGCAAGCGTCCCGGGTTTGAAATTCGCGAACACCGCGTCGGCGCCCTCGACCAGTCGGCCGAACAGTTCGGCTCCGGAATCGTGGCGCAGATCCAGGCCGAGGCTGTACTCGTTGCGGTGGGTCAGAGCCCACGACCGGCTCATCGGCTTACCCGGCGGCGCCTGCCGAAGTCCGTCGGGATAGACCGGGCTCTCGACCTTGATGACCTCCGCACCCAGATCGGCGAACAACCGGCCCAATTCACCGCCGGCGACGATCACGCCGAGGTCGAGGATCCGGATACCGTCGAACGGACGCGACGGCCGCCGGGAATCCTCTCCTGCAGGCGCGGGTGACGGCCGGGGTACCGACCATTCGGGCTCGTCGGTGCCTGCGGGCGGCGCCGCGTGCCGGTACCCGTGGTGGCGTCCGTCGACCACCAGCGGACCGACCGGCACCGTCACCGTGACGTCGGGGGCCACGGTGGCCTCGGACAACGCTCCCACGCTGCGAAAGTGCTCTGCCGACAACGCTTCTGTAGGCGTCAACACTGCCGCGATCGGAACCCCGCGCGCCTGGCCCTGCGTGACCAGATCGGCCATCGTCTCCGATGCGAACAACCCGGCGATGGCGGCGTTGAGTTCGCCGGAGGCGGCGTAGCGCGCGGCGATGGTGTCGAATTCGGGGCCTGCGAACTGTTCGGGCTCACCCAGCCAGGCCCTCATCCCCCGCCACTGCCGGGCAGACAGCAGGCAGATCCGGACGAAGCCGTCGCTGCACTCGAAGATCGGGTAGATCTGTTGGTTGCGCGGGCGGCCACGCCACAGTTCCGTGGCGGCTCGCAGGCCGACGGCCGCCTGCCCCTCGGATCCGAAGGGCGGGTCGAGTGCTTGTACGACGGCTTCGAATCGGGAGAAGTCGATGAAATCGCCGGTGCCGCTGCGCAGTCGATGGAAGTACGCGGCCAGCACCGCCCATGCCGCCTGCACCGCGGCGGTGGCGGACGCGACACCGTCGGGCGGTAGCACCGGGGTACCGGATGTCGGCCCGGTCCGTGAGAGGGCAGACGACAGCGCATAGAGCACCGCGTCGCTGGCACGCCAGGACGCGCGGGGCCCTGTGGTGCCGAAGTCGGTGACCGACAATGTGACCAGATGTCCGAACTGTTCGGATAGTGCTGCACACGAAGTGCCGAATGCCGCGGTGCCGCTGGCAGTTCCGGAGTCGACAACGATATCGGCACTGCCGGCCAGCGAGATCAGCCGCCGGCAGTCGTGCGGGCGGTTCGGATCCAGTCGGGCGCAGCGCTTGTTGGCGTTGTTCAACACGAACGTGATGCCGACGCCGGCAATGCTGGGGGCTGCGCGCCGCACCGGGTTTTCGCCGGGCTGTTCGATCTTGAGCACCTCGGCGCCGAGGTCGGCCAGGATCCTGCTGACACCGTCGCCCGCTCCCGACGCCAGATCGAGCACCCGCACAGAGGCCAGCAACGGTTCCTCGCCCATTCACCGTCCCGCCCTTCTGCCGCCGTCGGTGATTGCCCACCATAACGGTGCGCAGAAGATTAACGTCCGCGCCATCGGGTACGGGTTGGACCACACCCCGATGCAGAGTTGGATGGAGTCATGACTGCCTCGACCGCATGGAAGTCCGTCGACCGGAGCCCGCTGACCGAGGAAACGGTCGGACAGATCGACCGATGGTGGCGCGCGGCGAACTACTTGTCGGTCGGCCAGATCTACCTGCTGGACAACCCGTTGCTGCGCACTCCCCTGACCCGGGAGGATGTGAAACCGCGCCTACTCGGGCACTGGGGCACCACACCCGGCCTGAACTTCCTCTACGCCCATCTGAATCGGGCGATCAAGCAGCGTTCGCAGTCCACCATCTACCTCACCGGGCCGGGTCACGGCGGCCCCGGACTGGTGGCCAACGCTTATCTCGACGGCACGTACAGCGAGGTCTATCCCGACATCAGCGAAGACGCCGAGGGGATGCGCAGACTGTTCCGGCAGTTCTCGTTTCCCGGCGGCATCCCCTCACATGTGGCCCCGGAAACCCCCGGATCGATCCATGAGGGTGGCGAACTCGGCTACGCCCTGTCGCACGCCTACGGTGCCGCCTTCGACAACCCGGATCTGCTGGTGGCCACGGTGATCGGCGACGGAGAGGCGGAGACCGGGGCGCTGGCCACCGGCTGGCATTCCAACAAGTTGGTCAATCCAGTAGCGGACGGCGTGGTGCTGCCGATCCTTCACCTCAATGGCTACAAGATCGCCAATCCGACGGTGCTGGCGCGCATTCCCGCCGACGAGCTGCGAAGCCTGATGATCGGATACGGACACAATCCATACTTCTTCGAGGTGCCCGACGATGCAGCCGCCGATCATGCGGATGCCCACCGTCGGTTCGCAGCACTGCTCGACGATGTGCTCGACGAGATCGCGGCGATCAAAGCCCGTGCGGCCGCCGGTGACGAGTTCAGGCCCGCCTGGCCGATGATCGTGTTCCGGACGCCGAAGGGCTGGACCGGACCCGACTACATCGACGGCAAGAAGACGACGGGATCCTGGCGCGCTCATCAGGTCCCGCTGGCCAACGCCCGGGACACCGCCGAGCACCTCCAGGTGCTCTCCGACTGGCTTGCCGGCTACCGGGCCGACGAACTGTTCGACGCCGATGGCGCCTTGCTCCCCGATATCGCGGGGTTGGCACCGCAGGGTCCGCTCAGGATGAGCGACAACCCCCACACCAACGGTGGTCTGCTGCTCAAGGACCTGCGCCTGCCGGACTTCCGGGACTTCGCGGTGGACGTGCCGGCGCCGGGCGCCTCGGTCGCCGAAGCCACCCGGGTGCTGGGCGGATGGCTCACCGAGGTGATCAGACGCAACCCCGACAACTTCCGCATCTTCGGACCCGACGAGACGGCGTCCAACCGGCTGCAGGCGGTCTTCGAGGTCACGGACAAACAGTGGAACGCCGACCTTCTCGGGCCCGAGGTCGACGAACACCTGGCCCGCGCCGGCCGGGTGGTCGAGATGCTGTCGGAACATCAGTGCCAGGGCTGGCTGGAGGGCTATCTGCTGACCGGCAGGCACGGCCTGTTCAACTGCTACGAGGCGTTCATCCACATCATCGACTCGATGTTCAATCAGCACGCCAAATGGCTCAAGGTCACCGACCACATCCCGTGGCGGCGCCCCATCGCGAGCTTGAACTACCTGTTGTCGAGCCATGTCTGGCGCCAGGATCACAACGGGTTCTCCCATCAGGACCCGGGGTTCATCGACCACGTCGTCAACAAGAGCGCCAACGTGGTGCGGGTTTATCTTCCGCCGGACGCCAATACGCTGCTGTCGACCTACGACCACTGCCTGCGATCTCGCCAGTACGTCAACGTCGTCGTCTCGGGCAAGCAGCCTGCGCCCAATTTCCTGACCATGGAGCAGGCGATCGCGCACTGCACCCGCGGGCTGGGCATCTGGGAATGGGCGGGCACCGAGGTGCTGGGCACCGATCCCGATGTCGTGATCGCTGCCGCCGGGGACGTACCGACCGTGGAGGCGCTGGCAGCCGCCGACATCCTGCGCACCCGCCTGCCAGAACTGAAGGTCCGGTTCGTCAACGTCGTTGATCTGATGCGACTGCAGGACAGCACCGAGCATCCACACGGGCTGTCGAGCCGGGAGTTCGACATGGTCTTCACGACCGACAAACCGATCATCTTCGCCTACCACGGCTACCCGTGGCTCATTCACCGCCTCACCTACCGACGCACCGGCCATGGAAACCTGCACGTCCGCGGGTACAAGGAGGAGGGCACCACGACGACACCGTTCGACATGGTGATGCTCAACGATCTGGACCGCTATCACCTGGTCATGGACGTCATCGACCGGGTGCCGGCGCTGGGGTCCACCTGCGCGACGCTGCGCCAGGAGATGGCCGACAAGCGAATCGCCGCCCGTGAGTACACCCGCGTGCACGGCGACGACATACCCGAGGTCAAGGAGTGGGTGTGGCCGGCAGCCGCCGAAGCCGGAGTAGCGCCCGGGCGTGCCGCGGGCGCAGCAGACACGGGCGGGGACAACGAGTGACCGGCGCGCCGCCGTGAGGTGAACCACAGCTGAACTGCAACGATGCCGCGGGCGGTACTCTTGAGCGGTTATGTCTGACGTCAGTGGGGTCGCCGCAGCAGCAGAGCCCCATCCGCTGGTCGCTCAGCTTTCGGCGTTGCACCATTTCCGCATCTACGCCGATATCGCGATCGTGGTTGTGGTCCTGGTGCTGACCAACGTGCTGGCCCACTTCACCACGCCGTGGGCGAGCGTGGTTGCCGTGCCCGCGGCGGCCGTCGGGCTGCTGGTCCTGGTCCGCTCGACGGGATTGGGCTGGACAGAGTTGGGGCTCGGGCGCGAGCACTGGAGATCAGGTGCCGGTTACGCGCTCGCGGCGGTGGCACTCGTCGGGACGGTGATCGCCATCGGCGCCTTGCTGCCCTGGACGCGACCGATGTTCCTGAACAACAATTACGCGACATTGTCGGGGGCGCTGATCGCGTCGATGATCATCATCCCGCTGCAGACCGTCATCCCGGAGGAGCTCGCTTTCCGCGGCGTTCTGCACGGTGCCCTCGACCGTGCGTGGGGGTGGCGCGGTGTCGCAGCGGCCGGATCGCTGCTGTTCGGCCTCTGGCACATCGCGACATCGATGGGGCTGACCGCGAGCAACGTCGGCTTCACGAAAATTCTCGGCGGCGGGGTCTTCGGCACCGTCGTCGGCGTGGTCGGTGCCGTACTGGCAACCGCCGCAGCCGGTTTCGTCTTCACCTGGCTTCGCCGTCGCAGCGGAAGCTTGATCGCGCCCATCGCACTGCACTGGTCGCTCAACGGGTTGGGTGCGCTTGCTGCCGCAATGGTGTGGCACCTGTCCTGACGCGGATCAGGCACGACTGCGCGCTTTCGCTCTGCGCGCGCGGAACTCGCGGTTCTTCAGTTTGTTGCCACACGACGACATGTCGCACCACGTTCCCCCATGATTGCGCGACAGGTCATAGAACGCCCACTGGCACTCGTTGTTGCCGCACGCCTTGAGCAACGACCAGGTTCCGTCTTTCTGCGCATCGCGGATAGGAAGCAGCAGTGCCGCCAGGCGCTCGGGCATGCCATCGCCCGAAACGGTCAGCCGCACCCGGCCGTCGGCCTCGACAGCGGTATGCACGGCCGCCGCTGCCGCGATGCGCTGCAACGGGGCGAGCTGGCGTGGTGTCGGTGCCGGGCCACCGGCATTGCCGACGAGCAACGTCCGCAACGCTTCCCGGGCGTCGACGACGAGCGCCAAGTCGGCTTCGCTCAGGTGGGCTGTCGGTGCCAGCAACTCGTTGGCGATCAACCAGGGCCGTGCGTCCTCGGTGGTGGCGAGTCGGTCTGCGCCGTCGGGCCGCTCGACGGTGTTGACCAGTGCCTGGATCCGCCGCAACGGGGGCGGTGCGGGCTTCGTCTCATCGTCACCCGGCCAGAGCCGAGGCGCAGCACCCATGCCGAGAGCTTAACACTGATGACTGGTATACGGCCTTGACTGGTCATGCGTGACCGGTATAACGTTTTGGACAGTCACCTAGCGTCCGCCCGGAGAGTCGAGATGATGGCTGATCACAGGATCACCCCCGAGGAATTGCGACTCGCCATCGCACGTCGTGCACCCGCGCGGCCCCCCGAGTGCCGGCCGTCGCCGATCGCCCGACTCATTGCCCGGATGCGGGCCACCGACTACGACCGATTGCTCGCCGTAGGAGTCGTCGCAAAACCCGGAAGTGCGCTGGCCGTCCACCGCGCACGCCTGGCGTCGAGAACCGAACGGCACGCCATCGCGGCTTCGCTGCGCCGGGCGGTACGCGAGGCACAGCAGCCGGGCGGTTCGTGGTCTTCCCGGGTCTGCGTGAACATCCCGAACGTCGCCGGCGCCGAGGATCTCATCGACCGGGCCGCCCGGCGACTCGATTCGCATTGGCCGGTCGGCGTGCTGGGAATGGCCCGGTTGAGGTTGGTGCTCTCGGACGGGGCCGGTCCCCTCTACAGATTCGGGCGGGGAGATCTGCGGGGGCGTCTCGGGGCGGCACTGGCCGAGCTCTGAGCGCTAGACGATCAGCACGGCGGCCCCCGAGACCCGCCCGGCAAAGAGATCGGCGAGCGCCTCGTCCGCCCGGTCGAGCGGGTAACCGGGTCCGGTGACCTGGAGCCGATGACGTGCCGCGAAGTCCAGGAAGGCCTGTGCATCGGCACGGGTGTTCGACGTCACCG
The DNA here is from genome assembly GCF_049683935.1 of Mycobacterium sp. Taxonomy (GTDB): domain Bacteria; phylum Actinomycetota; class Actinomycetes; order Mycobacteriales; family Mycobacteriaceae; genus Mycobacterium. The sequence continues at coordinate 21,262 of NZ_JBAUJR010000483.1, forward strand.
ACCGAAGCTGTCGCTCCTGGAACAGATGGCGTTGGTAGTTCAGCATCGGGATGTCGCTGAGGTGGATACCCGCGATCGCCAAGGTCCCGCCCCGATCCAACGATTCGAGGGCCGGCAGCACCAGATCCCCGACGGGCGCGAAAAGGATCGCGGAGTCCAGCGGTACCGGCGGCCGATCGCCTGCCCCCTGTGCGGAGGCGGCCCCCAGGGACAGCGCCAGCTCGCGGGCCCTCTCGCCCCGGGTCATCACGTGCACCTCCGCGCCCTGTGCCAGGGCCACCTGGGCGGCGAGATGAGCGCTGCCGCCGAACCCGTAGATGCCGAGTCGACCACCCGCGGGCAGCTGGGAGCGCAGCAGCGCACGATATCCGATGATGCCCGCGCACAGCAGCGGCGCGAGCTCGATGTCGGAGTAACCGGCGGGCAGACGGAGTGCGAAAGCAGCAGGCACCGTGGCGAACTCGGCATAGCCCCCGTCGGCGTCCCAACCGGTGTACCGGGACTCGGCGCAGAGGTTCTCCTGACCGCGCACGCAGTACGCGCACACCCCGCAGGTATGGCGCAACCATGCGATGCCCACACGGTCACCCACCGCGAACCCGGCGGCTGCATCGGATCCCAGCGCGACCACCTCCCCCACCACTTCGTGCCCGGGGACCACGTTGTGGCGGTGCACCGGCAGGTCACCCTCGGTGACATGCAGGTCGGTGCGACACACACCGCAGGCACGCACGGCCACGAGCAGTTCGTCTGGTGCCGGCCGCGGAACGGCAAGCGTGGCCCGAACGAGCGGGTGCTCTGTAATCGGGCCGGGCCGGTGCACCTGCCAGGCGCGCATCGACGGTCCGGTCACGGAGCCACGAGGCCCGCGGGTGTGGCTAGACCTTCTTCTTCTGCACCATGCCGACGATCCACAACAGGATCACGGAGCCCAGGATTGCGGTGAAGAGGGTGAACCACCAACCGCCGCCTGCGGTGTCGAGGAAGAAGCTGAGCAGGAAGCCGCCGATCAGTGCGCCGATGATCCCGATGACGATGTTCATCAGAATGCCGGAACCGCCGCCTTTGACGATCTTTCCGGCGATCCATCCAGCGATCGCACCGATGATGATGTAGCCGATCCATCCCACGCTCGTCATGGTCGACGACCGTGCGAGAAAGTCAGAAGCAACAACGATGTCCATGGAGATCTCCTGCCTGTTGCCAGCGGAGTCGGCAGCGGTTGCTGCTGACCCATGACTCAGATATACCCCTCACGGGTAACGGTCCGGCCACCGAAACGGAAACGATCACCGTTGGCCGTCGGCTATGCCGGCGGGAGCATCCCGGGGGCCGAGTTCGGGTCGACGGGAACCGGCACTCCGACCTCGGGCCGTGGCGGCGGGGCGTTCGGGTCCGGCGGAGGTGCGTTGGGATCCGGCGGCGGTGGTGGGGCGTTCGGATCCGCGGGCGGGGGCGGGGGCGGAGGCGTCCACGCCCGCACCGAGTTGGCCAGCGTCACCGCTTCCTGCTGCGGTACCGGGTTGGCCGCGGTACCCAGCCACACGACGAACCATCGCTCGGGTGCCCGCTGCCCACGAGGCGTCCCGGCAGCAGTTGGCGCGCCGACGACGCCGGCCCAGATCTGACCGTTCGGCTTGGCGGTGTCGGTGAACTCGACCTCGTAGTACGACGCGACGCCGGTCATCCCCCCGGCTTCCAATGGCACCGTCTGCTGGTTCACCCGCGTTCCGGGGAACGGCATGAAGAACTCGCCCATGTCGGAGGCCAACCGCTGGGCGGCCTTGGTGTTGTCGGTCTCGGCGCCGGCGAACAGCTTCAGGTCGAGCCTGCCGAGCAGCACGCTGGTGTCGTTGGGCGGCTGTGCATCCGGCGGCGATCCTTCCGGAGGCAGCTTGGTCAGCAACGCTTGGCCGTACGACAACTGGGTGGCGTCGGAGACCTCCCAGCCGGCGGGCACGACATAGCTGAAGCCGCCTGCGGCGTTGTCCACGCGGCCGGGCTCGGGAGCCGGCGGCGGCGGTGGCGCATTGGGATCGACCGGCGCTGCGTTCGGGTCGGCCGGCGGTGGTGGCGGCGCGTTCGGATCCCCCGGCGGTGGTGGGGGCGCGTTCGGGTC
>NZ_JBAUJR010000484.1:0-13976 GCF_049683935.1 Mycobacterium sp.
CCGCTGGCGTAGCCCTTGCCGTCCTGGGCGATGTTGGAGGCGCAGGCGCCGGCCGCGTACAAGCCGCGGATCACGCTGCCGTCCTCGCGGAGCACCTCGCCGTCGATCGAGACCTTCAGACCACCCATCGTGAACCCGGAGTACATCGCCCGGCCCAACGTCAGGTCGAAGGCCGCCCATGGGCCGGTGTCCTGTGCGGCAAGGTATTCCGGCTGCTTGTGAAAGTCCGGATCCACGCCCTCGGCGGCGTTGCCGTTGTAGCGGTCCAGGGTCGCGGCGAGGTTGCCCGCAGGGATCCCCAGGGCTGCCTCCATCTCGGCGACCGTCTCCCAACCGTCGATGAACTTGATCAGCGGCATCTCGGGCATCTGCATGTGCGCCTCGTCGACGATGAGATATGCCGATTGGTCCGGTTGTTCGAGCACGAACGCAGAGGTGCGCGAATGGTAGGAGTCTTCGGCGACGAACCGCTTGCCGTCGGAGTTGACGATGACGCCGGTCAGCAGGATCTCCGGCGGGTACGCGGCCGCGGTGATGAACAACTGGTCCAGATTCGTCGCCACGCCGCCCGCCGAGGCACCCAGCTTGATGCCGAGACCGTCGTCGTTGGGGTTGCCGAGGATGTACGGGGCCACCGTGCCGTGGTGTTTGGTCTTGCGTTCCTGACCGAGTGCGGGCGTGTATTCGGCCACCATGTCGGCGTTCATCGCGAAGCCACCCGCGGCGATGACGACGGATTTGGCCTTGATCTCACCGGTCTCGGTGAAGTGCTTCCAGCGCACCCCGGCCACCGCACCGTCGTCGTCCATGACGAGCGCTGTCGCACCGGTCTCGTAGCGGATCTGCACACCCAGGTCGGCAGCGCGCTTGACCAGGAGGTCGATCACCATGGACGCGCCGCCCAATTCGCCGGGGACCGGCACGGAGTGCCCGCGGGGCGCCGGGGTCGCCTGCTCGCAGAACGGCCACACCTTTTCGTTGCCGGTGTAGGACAGCCCTTCGGTGCCCGGCGGGACCACGACCTTGCCGGGGTAGTAGCTGCGCTCGAACTCGAAGCCCAGTGCCTCGAGCCAGTTGAAGTGTTCGACGCTGCCCTCGCAGTAGGCGCGGATCTTGTCGTGCTCGGGGTCACGCGACTGCGACACCAGGTACTTGTACATCTCCTCCGGCGAATCGTCGTGACCCGTCGCCTGCTGGACGGCGGTGCCGCCGCCGAGATAGAAGTGGCCGCCGGCCATCGAGGTGGTGCCACCGGCTGCCGCCGCCTTCTCCAGCACCAGGACGCGCGCCCCGGCCGCTGCGGCACTGACGGCCGCGCAACCGCCTGCGATACCGAATCCGAGGACCACGACGTCCACCTCGTCGGACCACGAGGTGACCTCGCGGGCGGGCACGGTTTCCGGGATGTGCTGCATGGTCAATTCTGCTCCTGTTTCACGTGGTCTCCCGCTTTACATGGTCAAAGAACGCGCGGATGTCCGGTGGTATGTAGGCGATCTCGAGGTATGGCACCCCGGAGTCCTCGGCGGAGACGTACGCGAACCGCATCCCGCCGGGCATGGTTCCCGCCATGACAACCGGTGCGCCCGCGTGTTCGGCGTCGGCGACTGCAGCCTCGAAGGACTCGGTATCGGCGGCCTCGACGCAGATGTGGTGCAGGCCAGGCCCGCGGTTGTCGAGGAACTCGGTGTACACGCTCCGGCCCGTCACCGGAGCGATCAGTTCGAGTTGGGTGTCTCCGGCATAACTGAACGAGATGTCGGCGATGAAGTCCGCGGGTTGCCCGCGGTAGGAGCAGGTGTCCGGGGTGAAGTGGACGCCGGGCATCCGGACCCACTTCTTGGCGCCGACCAGCGTGGTCAGCGCAGCTTCGGTGGCCGGGAGGTCGCGCGTGACCCACGCAATCTGGACAGGTGTCTGGTCAGGCATCGCTACGAGAATATCGCCAGTGGCGCGCACTGGCTAGAACGTGTTCTAATTCGCCGCCAGCATGTCGGTCAGCAGAGCGATCTGGACGTCGAAAGCCGCCGCGGGATCGGTGAAGGTGTCCGGACCGTACTGCCCGAACACTTCGAGGCTGATGGCGCCGACCAACGCCGCCCACAAGGCGAGGCTCCTGGTGACCACCGCGTCGCCGACAGTGATCGAGAACTCGGCGCGCAATCCATCAAAATCTGTCGAGAGTTCCGGCGACACAGTACCTTTCACGTCAGGTATCTCACCGGCGGCAACGCCCTCGTCGACCACCGTGAGCAGCGCGCCGACCACGCGCGTCCCGGGGCCGACCGTCCGTTCCCTGGGCGCGTGGTAGCCGGGCACCGGGCTGCCGTAGAGCAGCGCCCAACTGGCGGGCTGCGTTATCGCCCAGCCCCTGGCGGCTCTGGCCATCTCGGTGATCCTCGCGCGCGCGCCCTCGGGCGCGACGTCACGAGCGCGCCCGACGGTGTCGGCCAGGTCGGTATAGGCGTCCACCAAGAGCAAAGTCAGCAGTTCATCGCGACTGGCCACATAGCGGTACACCGCCGACGAGACCATGCCCAGGTCCCGGGCGATCGCACGCAGCGACAGCCCGGCTGCACCCTCGGTGATCAGATGCTGTCGTCCGAGTTCGACGATGCGCCCTTCGATCCGCTGGCGCGAGTCCTGCCGCTTGCCCACCGTGCCAGTCTTGCACAAAACGAGATCAGTGCTCTTGATTTTCGCGTCGCGTGATGGCACTGTGAGTTGAAGAGAGCAGCGCTCTCGTTTCAGTATTCGAAAGGAGAACACCGTGTCCGATCGCTACGACACCCCGGGATTTGCGGCCCGGCTCTTCAACAACGTGATCCGCCGGCTCGCCGAGGCGGGTGTCAGCATCCAGGGCAGCACCGCGCTACGGGTTCGCGGACGCAGCACCGGCGAGGTCCGCGGTGTGGTGGTGAACCTGCTGACCGTCGACGGCCGAGACTATGTGGTGTCGCCTCGCGGAAACACCCAGTGGGCACGCAACGTCCGCGCAGCGGGTGAGGTCGAGGTGGGTCCGCTCAGGCGTGGACGTCGGCGACGGGTGGTCGAGATCGCTGACGACGCCAAGCCCGCACTGCTGACTCCGTATGTCGAGCGGTGGTACTGGCAGCTCAAGGGCCACGTCGGTGGGCTGACGCCCGCTTCCACGACCGACGAGCAACGTGCCGTCGCGCCGTCGATCCCGGTGTTCGAGTTGGTCCGTTAGTTCAGCGCGGGCAGGCTGGCCGATGCCGCGGAGATGGTGTCCTGCTGGGCCTGCTGGCTGGCGACCTGCCACGACACCGCGGCCGGCAGAGCGCCCCAGGTGCTGTTGAAGATCCCGATGAGCACGGTGCGCCCATCCGCTGTCGGGGTGTACACCGGGCCGCCCGAGTCGCCCTTCTGGCTGACCACACCATCGGACATCGTGAACCAGCCGTTGTTGACGGCGGCCACCTTGCCGCAGCTCTCCCCTGTCACCACGCCGAAGTGACAGACCGGCATGCCGACCGTGGGAAGCACCGCCGGATCGGTGATCAGCACCCGCCCGCCGGGCAGCACGTTGTTGACCGCGACCTCGGGCGTCAGGTGGATGACCTGCCAGTCGGCGATCTGATGGTTGGTGTCGACCGTGGTGCCGTCCGGGGTGTTGTCGCGGAACGAGCCCTGGGTGCCGATCAGATTGCCCTGCTTGTCCGACACTGTTCCGGAGGCCCGGCAATGGCCCGCGGTATACGCGGTCCGCGTCTGGGGATCGACATAACCCAGGGTGCACAGCACGGAGTCCTGATGGATCTCCATGCCGGGATGGACCAGCACCCCGGGCTGGGCGGATGCGGTTGCCGCGGGCAGCAGTAACGCCACGACGGGAGCGACCACCGCGAGCAGAAGCTGCAGTACCCGACGTGACGATCGTGTTGACGACCGATCAGACATAGCGCCCCCTCCGCTTTCTTCCCGACGGGTGATACCCGCACGCACTGCTTACGTAACGGGGACATCGCGATCTGGAAAAGGGTCGTTACACAACGGTGCGACGACTGGATCAGGGGATGGTGAGGACCTGTCCGGGGTGAATCAGGTCCGGATTCGCGATCCCGCTGGCCTCCGCGATCGCCCGGTACCTGTTGCCGTCTCCGTAGAACCTCTCGGCGATCGCCCACAGGGTGTCGCCGGAAACCACCGTGTACGTCCTCGGTGCCGGCGGCGGAGGCGGCGAAGGCGGGGGCGGCGGAGTCGGGGCCGCCTCCGGTGCGGGTGCGGGCTCTGCTGCCGATTCCTCGCTTTTCGTCGAGGCCTCAGTCGCGGCCTCGGGTTCGGCGGCTGATTCTGTCACCGGCGGCGGCGGAGCCTGATCGGTCTCGGTGTTCGAAGCCCACTTCGCGCCGTCTTTTCCGTAGAGAACAAGGTTTCGGTCGTCCTGAAGAGTCAGCCGAGCATCCTTGGTGCCCTTGGTGTCGCTGTGCCACACCGGTTTTGCCTCCGTGTAGAGAACGAAGTTCCCGTCCTTCTGGACCTCGGCGCGAACAACGCCCTGGCCGTCGGTGCCGGTCGCCCACACGGCCTGGCCGCGACTGGCGAGCACCAGATTGCCATCGTCCTGCAACGTGAGTGTGTATGCACCGTTGGGTGACGTTAACCCTTGTCCCCGTTCGAGTTTCTCGCCGTGCCGGAGCGTGTCTGCCATGTCGGTTTCCTCTCGTTGCAGGCACGTCTGACACTAGCGGCCACCGCGCAACGCGGGAGCGATACGGCGATCAGGAATCGAAGCCGAGCCCAGCGGCGTCCAGCGCGCGCAACAACAGGTTCCGGCGGCCCGCAGAGTGGTCCGCGCGGTCCAGGGACCACTTGGTGGCCTGGATCCCGACACTGGCCAGCGGCTCCGGGGGGAACGGCAGTGGCTTCTTACGCACCATCTCCAGCTGGGTGCGCGGCGTCTGCGCCCCGTCCAACAGATCCAGGCACACGTCGGCGGCGAACCTGGCAGCGCCGACGCCGAGTCCGGTGAAGCCGTTCACGTAGGCGACGCGGCCTTCGCGGGCCAGTCCCCAGTGCGCACAGAACCTGGTGTTGGTGTCGATCGCACCCGCCCAGCGATGGGTGAACCGCACATCGTCGAGTTGCGGGAAGGTGATGAAAAAATGCCCGGCCAGCCGGCGGAAGATGTCCTGGCGGTTTTCGTAGCCCGAATCCACCCGCCGCCCGAAGTGGTAGACGGCGTCGTAGCCGCCCCAGACGATCCGGTTGTCCATCGTCATGCGGTAGTAGTGAAACTGATTGGCGGAGTCGCCCACTCCCTGTCGGCGCTGCCAGCCGATGCGGTCCACCTGAGCGTCGGTCAGCGGCTCGGTGGCCAGGACGTAGTCGTAGACGGGCACCGTGAACAGGCGGTTGCGCTTGAGCAGGCTGGGAAAGACGTTGGTGGCCAACACCACTTGACGACAGGTGATCGTCGGACCGTCGGTGTGCACCCGCAGCGCGGCACCGCCCGAGTTGATCTGCGTGGCGGTGGTGTGCTCGAAGATCTCGACGCCGACGTCACGACAGGCCCGCGCCAGTTCCAGGGCGAGCTTGGCAGGGTTGACGATCGCGCACGTATCGGCGCTGTACAGACCCGCCAGATACGTCGGCGACCGTACTTCGTCGCGGACCTGCTGCTGGTCGAGGAACCGGCCCTGGTCTTCCGCGGCGGCCTGTTCGAGCCACTCGACCTGATGTGGTTCGGTCGCGACCGCCAGCATTCCGGTGCGCTGCCACTCGGTATCGAGGCCCAGTTCGGCGATCTCGGTCTGCATGCCGTCGAGGTTCTCGATGCCCAAGTCCTCGAGGGTCTCGATCTCGTTGGGCCAGCGGGACTTTCCATTCTCGATCCCGTGGGTCAGGCTCGCCTCGACGAAGCCGCCGTTACGCCCCGAGGCGGCCCAGCCGATCCGGTCGGCCTCGACGAGCACGATGCGCCGGTCAGGATGGCGCCGCGCAGCGTGCAGTGCGGCCCACAGTCCTGTGTAACCCCCGCCGATCACCAGCAGGTCGCAGGTGACCGGACCCGGCGCCCGGGGGAATTCCGGTCTCGGTACATCCAGCCACATCGACCCGAAGCTGCTTCCGGCGAGTGAACGGTCGACCAGTGCGGGGTCGACATGAGCGTCGAAGACCGTCTCCACATCACGAACACTACGGCCTGTCCCCGGGCGGCGTTGTTGTTCAGCCACGCTATCGGGGGACGTAGGCAGGTGACTGTTGCCCGGCCCGTTCGCCCGCCCCGGAAGGCAGCCACCCGGGCGGGCCGAAGATGTAGCCGAGCTTGTCCCGGACACCGCGGGCGGCGCGGACATCGCGGCCGATCGCGACGTATTCGCGGGTCTGCAGCTTCCAGATGTTGAACGTCTCGACAGGCTTGGTGAGCCCGTAGTGCGGGCGGAACAACTCACGCTGGAAGGTGCCGAACAGCCGGTCCCAGATGATCAGGATTCCACCGTAGTTCTTGTCCAGATACTCCGGATCCATCCCGTGATGCACCCGGTGATGCGACGGGGTGTTGAAGACGAACTCGATGGGCCGCCAGAGCTTACCGATGCGCTCGGTGTGTATCCAGAATTGGTAGACCAGGTTGATCGAGAAGCTCACAAAAACCATCCACGGCGGAACGCCCAAGAGCGGCAACGGGATCCACATCAGGATCTCCCCGCTGTTGTTCCACTTCTGTCGCAGCGCCGTCGCGAAGTTGAAGTACTGGCTGGAGTGGTGAGCCTGATGGGTCGCCCAGATCAGCCGCACCCGGTGCGCGGTGCGATGGTAGGCGTAGAACAACAGGTCGACACCGACGATCGCGATCACCCACGTGTACCACTGCGTGGCAGACAGGTGCCACGGTGCGAGGAAGGCGAAGATCGCCGCATAGCCCAACAGCGCCAGGAACTTCCAGGCGCCCATCGTGAAGACGGAGACCAACCCCATCGAGATGCTGGCCCAGGAGTCTCGGGTGAGGTACGCCCCTGCTCCCGGTCGGCCGGCGTCGGCGTGATCCCTGAGGTTCTCCAGTTTCCGCGCCGCAGTCCATTCGATGGTCAGCAGCAGCAGGAAGAACGGGACCGCGAAGAGCACGGGGTCGCGCATCTGCTGCGGCAGTACGTCGAGGAATTCCACGCCGGCACCTCCGGTGAAAGTCTAGATCGCTACAGGAAGCTCAGGACGTCGTCGCCCCAGGCACGGCGCACATCGGCGTCGAGATCGTCGACCACCGAATCCTGTTTGTCGATCACCAGGGTGGCGCGATCGTCGGCGCCGTAGGGCCGCCACGTCGGTTCACCAACCAGGCCGGACGGTGTGCCGTGCGTCGCAAAATTCGTCCACCTGGTGCGGACCCGCTTCGAGACCGCCTCGCCGGCTTTTCTGCCGCCCATCGCGAACATCGGGTCCCGGCGCACTGCGCCGAGATTGCCCCATACGAAAGGAAGCTCGGTGGCATGCGCGGCATGCAGTCGCAGCATCCGCAGCATCGGCGTGGCGAAGTCGAAGCGGTACAGGTACACGGGCGCGACCGCGCGGTGGCCGTCGGCGAACCAGATGGAGGGCATTCGGAAGCCCAGATCGCTGGCCAGTCCCAAGCCCTTCACGGTGCCACGGCCGCGGTAGGTGCCACCGAGTGCGGTCTCCTCGGGCAATTGCAGCGCCGGTTGCTCGGCTGCGATCTCGGCGAACATCGCCTTGATGGTTTCCGGCTTGATGGGCATCAGCGGTGACTTCATCCACCGGAACAGCGCAGCTTCGTTCTTGTTGGTGCCGATGATCATCGGAATCGGGTGGGTCAGACCCTTCCTGGCGAGCTTCACCGGGTAGTCCGGCACGATGTCGCCGTCGACGATGGGCGCGAACGCCAGCCTGCCCGGGGTGCGCACCGGCACTTCGTCGAAGACCGTTCTCGACGCCGCCACGATCGCCTCTACCGGCAGTTCTGCCAGTCGGCCGAGGTCCCCATGCCCGACATCGAGCACCTCCAGGAAGCGCTCAGCCACACGCCCGGCGCGACCGACATCGTAGGACGACGTCACAGGTGAGCTCTGCGCGATCGCTGCGCTGAACAGTCCCGCGGCTGCCGGACTGCCCAGCAGGCTGGTGACGATGCCCCCGCCGGCAGACTCACCGAACAGGGTGACCCTGTCGGGGTCGCCGCCGAAGGCCGCGATGTTCTCCCGAACCCAACCCAGCGCTGCCAGCACGTCGCGCAGGCCGACGTTGGTGGCGAACCGCTCAGAATCCGCACCCAACGCCGAGAGCTCCAGAAAACCCAGAGCGCCGAGGCGGTAGTTGACCGTCACGACCACGACGTCGCCGCCCGTGGCCAGCGTTCGCCCGTGGTAGAGCGGCTGGCTGGCCGAGCCGAGGATGTAGGCGCCGCCGTGCACCCACACCATCACCGGCTTGGCGTCACCCGGCTGGGTGCCCGGCGGCGCCCAGACGTTGAGCGTCAGGAAGTCCTCGCCCTGGGGGGCGCCGAGATCGATCGGGATCCTCGGGTCGGTCGGTTGGGGGCACACCGGGCCCACCCGGCCGGCGTCGGCGGGCTCCGACCACACCGATGGCGGCTCGGGCGCCCGCCACCGGAGCTCCCCGACCGGCGGTGCGGCGTAACGAACCGCCTTCCAGGCCTTGACGGTTCCGTCGTCCACGCCGCGCACCGGGCCGTAGGTGGTGTCCACCACGGGCCGTCCGCCTGCCCTGTCGCGAGTCGTCGCGTCCGCGGTCATGCCGAACTCCTTCGATCGGTACTTGGTACGCCACTGTACCAGGATGGCGACATGTGCAGTTCAGGCTAAGGCGGAGGGCCGCGGCACATGGTCAGAACCGCGCTCTCCTTCAGACGGTCCCGCGGCGCCTCGTCGCAGCGAGCGCTCCGGCGAGCGCCATCAGCGTCACACCGGCGACCGGGACGATGAGCAGTCCGACCCGCAGGCTGGTCGCGTCCGCGACGACACCGACGATCAATGGTGCACCGAGGAACCCCGCCCGCATCAGCCAGGTCAGCACGGTCAACCCGGTGCCCGCCCGAAGGCCGGGCAGTTCGTCGGCAGCACGCATCGCGGCGGGCACCACGGTCGCCACCCCCAGCCCGGCGGCCGCGAAACCCGCGACTGTTCCCGGCACCGTCGGAAAGGCCAGGGCGGTGCCCATTCCGACGGCGGCGATCAGGCCGCCCGCCCGGGCCACGGCACGCTCGCCGAATCGGTCGACGAGCCGATCGCCGATCAGCCGCCCGATGAACATGAACCCGACCAGCGCGACATATCCCAGGGCGGCAACCGAACCCGGCGCACCGAGGCTGTCGCGCAGATAGAGCGTGGCCCAGGAGCTTCCCGCGTCCTCGACGGAAGCGCCGGCGATCGCGATGCCGACCAGCGCGAGCAATGACAGGTACACCGGAGCTCTCACCTCCCGCCAGCGGGTGCTGTGCGGCGACGGGTGGTCCTCGTGGTCGGGCCCGTGCAGCAGGTGGGGATAGGCCACCGCGACCACCGAGCACAGCACCACTGCCGCAACGCCCAGATGAATCGGGCGCGGGACGTGTAGGGCGATTGCCGCCGCGCCCATCAAGCCGCCCGCGACCGCGCCGACCGCCCACACCGCATGCAGCGAGTTGATGATCGATCGTCCGTAATTGCGTTGCAGCCGAAGGCCGTTGACGTTCTGCGCGACGTCGGTGATGGCGTCACCCGCGCCCGCGACGAACAACGCCGCGGCGAACACCAGGGGTGACGGGGCGGATGCGGCGATCACGATGAACGCTGCGAGGACCACTGTGGAGGCGACGGCCACGCGTGCGGACTGGAAGCGGCGGATCAGCGATGCCGCGGCGAGCCCGGCCAGCAGCGCCCCGGCCGAGAACGCGGCGACGGCGACTCCGTAGCCGGCGTTGGACATCGCCAGGTCCGACTTGATCTCCGGATACCGAGGTAGCAGGTTGGCGAAGAGGGCGCCGTTGGTCAGGAACAGCGCCGCGACGGCGACGCGAGCCCGCCCGTTGGGCGCTGCGGCGCTCTGCGGTTCCGGCGCCATGGTTCGGGACACTACCGAAGCCGTCGGGTGGCACGCTGGGACCGTGAGCCACGCCCTCTCCCCCAAGGCCGACGAGCTGATCTCGCTCTTCCCGCCGGGGACCCGACTCGACGGCGACGGCTCCGTGGTCGTCGGCGGGTGCCGCCTCGACGAGGTGGCCGGCCGGTTCGCCACCCCGGTGATCGTGGTCGCCGAACACGCGCTCCGCCGACGGGCCCGGGATTACCTGAGCGCATTCCGTAGCCGGTGGCCGCGTGCGGATGTGGCGTTCGCCTCGAAATCGTTCCCGTGTACTGCCGTTCAACGCGTGATGGTGCAGGAAGGTCTGCATCTCGATGTCGCCGGCGGAGGCGAGATCCTGACCGCGTTGAAAGCGGGCGCCGACCCTGCCCGCCTCGTGCTGCACGGCAACGCCAAGACCGACGAAGAGGTCGCGATGGCCGTCGATCGTGGTGTCGGGCTTGTGGTGGTCGACAACTTCGACGACATCGACCGGCTGGAGCACCTGGTGCCCGCAGGCAGCCGGCAGCAGTGTCTGGTCAGGGTCATTCCCGGTGTGCAGGCGACCACCCACGCCTCCCAGGCGACCGGCCACGCCCGCTCGAAGTTCGGTCTGCTGCCCGAGGACGCCCGCAGCGCCATCGCCCGCATCGAGCGCAGCCCGAATCTGCACATGCAGGGTGTCCACACGCACGTGGGTTCGCAGCTGCTCGACGTCGATCAACTGGCCGAGGCGGTGGCGCCGATCGCCCGACTCGGCACCTTCGAGACGTACGACCTCGGTGGCGGACTCGGGGTGCGCTACACCTATGCCGAGCACGCACCGACGCTCGACGACTATGCCGAGGCAATGGTGGCTCAGGCGCGCACGCTGCTTCCCGAGGGCAGCAGGTTGATCGTCGAGCCGGGCCGAAGCATGGTCGCGCGCAACGCCTGCACGGTGTACCGGGTGACGACGATCAAGCGCGGTGAGATCGTCCACGTCGCCGTCGACGGTGGCATGGGCGACAACCTCGAGGTCTCGTTGACCGGGCAGCGTTTCGAGGCGACGCTGGTGTCGCGGGTGGGCGGCGGTGAGACGGTCACCGTGGTCGGACGGCACTGCGAGTCCGGTGACGAGCTCATCGACGGCGTGGCTCTGAGTGACCCCGCGGTCGGCGACCTGCTCGCCGTCCCGGTCACCGGCGCGTACTGCTACACGATGTCCAATCAGTACAACGGTGCGCGACGCGTCCCGGTCGTGTTCGTCGCCGATGGCGACGCGAGGCTGGTGGTGCGCCGCGACACCTGGGACGACTTGGTCCTCCGCGATGTCGACTGAGGGGGCAAGATTGGCGGCATGCCCGTCGCCTCCGAGGACACCGACCTGCCCGCATCGCTGATCGATCTCGCGCATCGCTACGGGGTGGCCACGGGGTATGCGGATTGGACGGGCCGCCCCGTGACCGTGCCGGCGTCGACGCTGATCTCGGTGCTCGACGCGCTCGGGGTGCCGGCAGCGGTCGAAGACGACCGGTCCGCGGCGATCGCCGCCCACGACCGTGCCCACTGGTCCCGGGCGCTCCCGCCGGTGATCGTCGGGCGAACCGGCGCCACCACGTCGTTCTGGGTGCATGTCACACACAACGATCCGGTCAGACTGTGGATGCGCCTGGAAGACGGCAGCGTCCGAACGGGTCTGCGACAGCTCGAAAACAACAGACCCCCTTACGATCTCGACGGCAGGCTGGTGGGCGAGGCCAGTTTCGAACTACCCGCCGATCTGCCCATCGGTTACCACCGACTGCATCTGCAGGTCGGCTCCGCCGATACCAGCACGACGGTCATCGTTGCGCCGGCGTCGCTGGAGCCCCCGGCCCGCCTCGGCTCCCGCCGCGCGTGGGGCCTGTCCACCCAGCTCTACAGCGTTCGCTCCCGAAACTCCTGGGGAGTAGGCGATTTGACCGACCTCTCCGATCTGGCCGTCTGGTCGGCCGCGACTCACGGCGCGGGATTCGTACTGGTCAACCCGCTGCACGCGGCGGCACCCATCGCGCCGATGGAGCCCTCGCCGTACCTGCCCACCTCGCGCCGATTCGTCAACCCGATGTACCTGCGGGTGGAGGCGGTCCCCGAGTTCGCCTACGTGCGGCATCGGGGCCGAATCCGCAAAGCGCAGGCCCAGGTGCAGGGTCGTGCCGACCGCGCCGGACAGATCGACCGCGACCGCGCGTGGAAGACCAAACGAGAGGCGCTGGAGAGCATCTACCTCGTCAAGCCGTCGGCCGGGCGGGAGATCGCCTACCAGGCGTTCCTGGATCGACAGGGCCGCAGTCTCGACGACTTCGCCACCTGGTGCGCGCTCGCCGAGCGCCACGGCGGCAACTGGCATCAGTGGCCGGAGGATCTGCGGCATCCGCGCTCCGCTGCGGTGGCCCGGTTCGTCGACGAGCACCCCTCGGCAGTGGATTTCCACCGCTGGCTGCAGTGGTTGGTCGAGGACCAGTTGACCGCCGCGCAAGCCGACGCGGTACAGGCGGGTATGGAGTTGGGCATCATGCACGACCTCGCGGTCGGGGTGGATCCCGACGGCGCCGATGCCTGGGCACTGCAGGAGGTGTTGGCCCTCGGTGTCACCGCCGGAGCGCCGCCGGATGAGTTCAATCAGCTCGGACAGGACTGGTCGCAGCCTCCGTGGCGGCCGGACCGGCTCGCCGAGGCGGCCTACGAGCCGTTCCGCGCGCTCGTCGGCGCGGTGCTGCGGCACGCAGGCGGAGTGCGCATCGACCACATCATCGGGCTGTTCCGGCTGTGGTGGATTCCGAAGGATGCGCCGCCGACCGCGGGCACCTATGTCCGCTACGACCACGAGGCGATGATCGGGATCGTCGCGTTGGAGGCCCACCGCGCGGGCGCGGTCGTCGTCGGCGAGGATCTCGGGACGGTGGAGCCGTGGGTCCGCGACTACCTGCGTGATCGCCGTCTGATGGGGACCTCGATCCTGTGGTTCGAGATGGACCGCGACGGAACCGGCGGCCCGCTACCCGCCGAACGGTGGCGGGAGTCCTGCCTGTCGGCCGCCACGACCCACGACCTGCCCCCTACCCGCGGTTACCTCGCCGGAGAGCACGTCCGGCTGCGGGACGCCCTCGGGCTGCTGACCCGCCCCGCCGACGAGGAGTTGGCCGGTGACCGGGCACAGCAGCGGGCTTGGATGTCCGAACTGCGCAGAGTCGGTCTGCTCGGCGGTGACGAGGACGGCGAACTCGACGTCGACGAGGTCGTGCTGGCCCTGCACCGGTATCTGGGGCGGACCCCGTCTCGGCTGTTGTCGTTGTCGCTTGCCGACGCCGTCGGCGAGGTTCGCACCCAGAACCAGCCGGGAACCGTCGACGAGTACCCGAACTGGCGGGTTCCGCTCGGCGATCCGCAGGGGCGGCAGATGTTGCTCGAGCAGGTGTTCACCGATCCGCGCGCCGCCGCCCTGTGCGAGGTGATGCGGGCGGGGGTCAAACCCCCGGTGTGACACCGCGCATGTAACACCGCGGGCTTCTGCAGCGGTTTCACATTCAGCACCGCTGCGATATGTTCGCACCGCACACTGAGCCGAGGAGATAGTTGTCGTGAGAAACCGCGTTGCAGTATTCAGCGGCGGGCTCGTCGTGGCCGGAAGTGCGGCGCTGATCGGCGCCGGCGTGGCGATGTCGCAGCCTGCCCAGCCATCGCCGTACAACGTCACCGGTGAGCCGTACGGCAAAGCACTGGCGATTCTGAAGAGCCAAGGGGTCAAGGCCTACTTCGGTGGTTCGACCGGCAGTGTCCTGCCGCAGTTCAACTGCCTGGTGGACTCGCAGAAGATGACCAGCGGCGGCCGCATGCTGTTGAACCTGGACTGCACCCAGGCGGCCGCGGACGAACTCGCGGCTATGGGTCCCACCGGTGGTCCCACCGTCGGCGCC
>NZ_JBAUJR010000485.1:0-28025 GCF_049683935.1 Mycobacterium sp.
AAAACAACGTCATGCCCCCAAACGGGAAAATAAGGACACAACAAAAAACAACAAACAAAAACCACCAAACACACTATTGAGTTCTCAAACAACACACCCAGGCGGCCGCGCAACCAACCCGCGGCTAAAAGCCGCTAGCTCGTAGTGCGGACGATCAGGAACCCACCGGAGTGGCACTTCCTGCTGGAGGCCGCCGCGCGCTCCGGGTTTTGGGCCCGTCTCGCGGCGACTCCGATAAGTTACGCCAGGGATAACTCTGAGTCAAATGGCCTGCTGGGGCGGGTTTTTCGAACTGCTCCCAGCGTGCGCACCGAAGCGGTGCGTTGACTGCTGAAAGACCCAACGCGGACTCCGTCGGGTTTGTTCCCGACCGGCGGTATAGGTCTGTGACCAGAGCCAACGGCTCCGGTAGATCATCCAACGAGCTCGACGCCGGCGATATTCCGCTTCCCGCGTCGAAGCACCAGCCACTTACCGTGGAAGAAGTCCGACGGCTGCGGGACCCACTCGTCTGTGGTGATCTTCACGTTGTTGACCGATACCCCACCCTCGGCGATCGTTCGACGTGCGGCGCCCTTGCTGGCGGCCAGCCCGGTGGCGACGAGTAGGTCGGTGATCGAGTCCGCTCCCCCGGGCACGAGCTCTGCCACAGCTGCCTCGCGCAACGCCGCGGACAGCGTTGCTTCGTCGAGTGCCGCCAGCTCGCCGCGCCCGAACAACGCCTGACTGGCGTGTTCGACGGCTGCGGTCGCAGCCTCGCCGTGGACGAGATCGGTGAGCTCCCGGGCGAGGCGCCGCTGTGCGGCGCGCTCGTGCGGGCGATCGGCGGTGGCAGCGTCGAGTTCTGCCAGCTCTTCAGCCGACAGGAAGGTGAACCAACGCAGGTAGGAGACCACGTCCGCGTCCGCCGTGTTGATGAAGTACTGGTACCAGGCGTACGGACTGGTCATCGTCGGGTCCAGCCACAGGCTGCCGCCGCCGGTGGACTTTCCGAATTTTTTGCCTTCGGAGTCGGTGACCAACGGCGTGGTCAGCGCGTGCACGGTGGCACCGGCCTTCTGCCGGACCAATCGGACGCCGGCGATGATGTTGCCCCACTGATCGGAGCCGCCGATCTGCAAGCTGCAACCGTATCGCTGGTGCAGCTCAACAAAATCGTTGGCCTGAAGCAACATGTAGCTGAACTCGGTGTAGGAGATCCCCTCTCCTTCGAGCCTGCGCCGCACGGTGTCACGGTCGAGCATGACGTTGACCGAAAAATGCTTTCCGACGTCGCGGAGGAACTCGATCGCCGAGAGTTCACTCGTCCACGACAGGTTGTCGGCGACTACTGCTCCGGTCGGTGAGTCGTCGAATTCGACGAAGCGTTCGAGTTGCCCACGGATGCGGTCGGCCCACTGGGCGATGGTGTCGGCGGCGTGCAGCGAGCGTTCGCCGACGTCGCGCGGATCCCCGATCATTCCGGTCGCCCCACCGGCGAGAACGATGGGCCGGTGCCCGGCCTGCTGGAAACGCCGCAACGTGAGCAGCGGTATCAGATGTCCGGCGTGCAGGCTGGGGGCCGTCGGGTCGAATCCCGAGTACACGGTCAGCGGACCGTCGGCCAGCGCTGCGGCCAATCCGTCCCGGTCGGTGGACTGCGCGATGAGGCCGCGCCATTCCAGCTCGCCGAGGATGGATGGTGCCGTCGACGCGGAAGCTTCAGAGGACGCGGAAGTCACAGACTCTGATCTTTCCGTACTAGTCGCTGTCGCCGGGAGCCGGTGCCCGCGGGCTCCGTCGGTAGGGCGACACCTCAGGGTGGCCGGCCAGCCACATCCGCCAGGGACGATCGGCGGCCTTGCTGACACCCACTCTCGGTCCGGTCGCGCCGACCTGGGCGGCTCCCAGGGCAAGCCGCACCGGAGAATCCGGGGCGAAGAGATCGATTCCGTTATCGCTCATGGTGATTCCCAGCGCCGAGCAGAGATTTCCGGGCCCGCGCGCCAAGGCCTGCTGGCTGACCAGCTCACCTCGACGGGCGCGGGCTCTCTCGGAACCGGACTCGATCACCGCAGCCCGGAGCAGCACTGCGCCGGCAACCCCGGCTGTCGCGCACACGACGTTGGCGCAGACGTGAATACCGTGGCTGCGATAGGTGTAGAGCAACCCGGCACGCCCGAACATCACTGAGTTTCGCGTTCCCGGGCCGCGGAAGGAATGGGATGCGGCGTCAGGCCATGGCCCGTCGGCAGGCCCGCCGTAAGCCTCCGTTTCGACGATCAGTGCACTGACCCCGCGACCTGTCAGCACCGAACCCAACAGCAACTGGGCGCAGGCCGGCGGGTCGGTCGCCAGCCGCTCGGCTTCTCGGACCATCGGCCACATCGTACGGCTGGGTATTGACAGCTCCTGCGGGCAAGAGCATATTCATCGCATGATGACTTCATCGCTCGATGAATTATCGTCGGCGGCATCCTCGGCCATCGACATCGAAGATCTGCGGGTGGTTCGGGGCGGCCGAGTCGCCCTTGACGACATCACCGTGCAGGTTCCGCGCGGGGTCATCACCGGACTGCTGGGTCCGTCGGGTTGCGGCAAGACCACGCTGATGCGAAGCATCGTCGGCACCCAGGTCATGAGCCGCGGATCGGTGACGGTGCTGGGCCGACCCGCCGGATCGTCGGCGCTGCGGTCCCGAGTGGGTTATGTGACCCAGCAGCCCACCATCTACCCGGACCTGAGGGTCGTCGACAACGTTCGTTACTTTGCCGCACTGTTCGGCCGCGACAACGACGATGTCGGCGAGGCGATCGCCGCTGTTGGACTCGAAGACCATCAGACAGCCCTGGCCGACAACTTGTCAGGTGGACAGCGCACCAGGGTTTCGCTGGCATGCGCTCTGGTCGCCCACCCGGAACTGCTGGTTCTTGATGAACCCACCGTCGGACTCGATCCCGTCCTGCGCGCTGACCTGTGGGACCGGTTCGATCGGCTGGCCCGCAACGGCACCACCCTGCTGGTGTCCAGCCACGTGATGGATGAAGCGGAGCACTGCGCAGATCTGGTGCTGATGCGCGACGGACAGGTCCTCGCCCACAGCACACCGTCCCGACTGAGAAAGGACACCGGATGTCAGTCATTGGAGGAGGCGTTTCTGTCCATCATCCGGCGAGACACCGAAGCAGGGACGGCCTGAGCTCGCTCAGCCCCCGGGGCTATCTCGCCACAACCACGCGGATTCTGCGACAGCTCGCCGGCGATCACCGAAGTGTCGCGATGATCCTGGTGGTTCCCAGCCTGATCATCACCTTGATGTACTTCATGTTTGTCGATGTGCCGCAACGTCCCGGGGCTCCGTCGCCGTTCAACAACGCCTGTCTCATCATGCTCGGTGTCTTTCCGCTGATCGTGATGTTCCTGATCACGTCGATCACCATGCAGCGCGAACGAGTCTCCGGAACGCTCGAGCGGATCTTGACGACGCCACTGCGTCGCTTCGACCTGCTGGCCGCCTACGGCACCGCTTTCTCGATCGCCGCCGCCGCACAGGCCACTCTCGCGTGTGTGGTGGCCTTCTGGTTTCTCGGGCTCGACACCGCGGGCAGTCCGGTGTGGGTGTTCGTCATCGCGATCGCCAACGCCGTCCTCGGTGTCGGACTCGGCCTGTTGTGCAGTGCATTCGCGCGCACCGAGTTCCAGGCGGTGCAGTTCATGCCGCTGGTCATCGCACCCCAGTTGCTGCTGTGCGGCATCATCGTCCCCCGCGCGCTGCTCCCCGACTGGCTGCAGTGGATCAGCAATGCACTGCCTGCCAGCTACGCTCTGGAAGCGTTGCAAGAGGTCGCGGCACACCCCGAGCTGACATCGATCGCGGTGCGCGACATCGTGGTGGTCATCGGGTTCGCGGTGCTGGCGCTCGGCCTCGCCGCGGCGACCCTGAGGCGAAGGACACCCTAGACACAGTGACGACCACGCCGGACCGCAAACGCCCCGGGCGGCCTCCCGGCCCGTCGGACACCCGGGACCGAATCCTGGTGAGCGCGCGGGAGTTGTTCGCGCGCAACGGAATCGGGAACACCTCGATCCGGTCGATCGCCGCCGACGCGGGTGTCGACCCCGCCCTGGTGCACCACTACTTCGGAACCAAGACCCAGTTGTTCGCGGCGGCGATCCACATCCCCGTCGACCCCATGGCGATCATCGGCCCGCTGCGCGAGGTCCCGGTCGACCAGATCGGCCGCGTGCTGCCCTCGCTGCTGTTACCGCTGTGGGACTCCGAGGCGGGAAAGGGATTCATCGCCACCCTGCGGTCGATCCTGGCAGGCGGCACCGAGGTCTCGCTGTTCCGGTCATTCCTGCAGGACGTGATCGTCGCCGAGGTCGGAAGTCGCGTCGACGATCCCCCGGGCAGCGGACGGATCAGGGTGCAGTACGTGGCATCACAATTGATCGGCGTCGTGATGGCTCGCTACATCCTCGAGTTGGAGCCGTTCAACTCCCTGCCGGTGGAGCAGATCGTCGACACGGTGGCGCCCAACCTGCAGCGTTACCTGACAGGCGACCTACCGCATCTGGGCTAGGACTTACTCGCGGCCGACAGCCGCTCATGTTCGTCGTCATCAACCGATACCGCCTCGTCGATGAGGAGAACCGGGATGCCGTCGTCTATACGGTATTTGCGCCGCAATCGCGGGTTGTAGAGGTGGCCGTCGACGAGGAGCAGCGGACCCCGATCCTCGGGACAGACCAGGATGGCGAGCAGCGTGCCGTCCAATGCCATCGTGCTCAGCGGCCGGGCATCTGGAAAATCGGGGTGTCCTGTTGCATCGGGTTGCCCGGGCCCCAGTTGGGTCCCATCGTCGAATGGGGACTACCCGGGGTGGCCGGAGCCGGAGCACCGGGCGCGGCCGCCTGGACACCCTGCCGCGAGAACTGCTTGCGCTGATCGACCAGCGTCGCCTGGAGCGCCTCGATCAGTGGCCCTTGATTGGGCCGCGCCTCGAGGCCTGCTGCCAGTGCTCGGGTGCTGGCAGCCGACGGCCGGATGCCCCGCGAGCGGAGCGTGATCACCTGGTCGATCAGCTTGGACACCTGACCGCCCCCGGATCCGGTCTGGTACTCCTGCGAGATCATCATCAGGATCTGGTCGGGCGACACCGGCGCCCTGTTCTCTGTCGTCGGCTCGGCCGGCTGCGCCGACGCCGTGGGCGCAGCAACCACTACCAGGCCGGTGACCGCTGCTGCGCCGGCCAACGCGGCGGCTGCGGAGCGGCGCCAGATTCGTGATGACATGAGTACTCCTCGTGGACGGCGATTCAGCGCGAGCCTAACAGCGCGGCCCCCGCCGGGCATCACTGCTGACTGCCGACGATCTCGCTGCGCACCGCAGCTGTCAACCGCTTGTACCGATGGCTATCGGGGTCGCGATACCAGGCGTTACGCGACGGCTTCGGGATGCCCTGTTGCTGCAACGGGCCGGCCAGCGGGCGGTAGGTCGCGGTGAGGGTCATCTCGGCCACGACATGGACGATGTCGGGTGCATTGCCCACCACCAGGTCGGCGAGCGCCTCGGACAGGTCGGCAGAGGGAACGCTGCCACCGGGCCGCAACGCCAGTGCCGTCACGGCCACCGTCTCGCCACCGGCCTCGACGGGGTAGGTGACGGCCATGTCCACAGACCCGAGTCGGCCGACCGCGTCGTTCACCGTTGCGGCGAAGACCGGTCCGCGGGGCGTGTGGATCACGCCGTCGCGGTTGTCGACCAGCCAGTAGTCGCCGTCGTCGTCACGGCGGAACAGGTACTCGGTGGACACCCAGGTGTCGGCCGGGGCGAAGACGCCCCGTTTGACCGAGGCCAGCGGGTCGACCGGACCCCGGGGGTGCGCCAGCAGCACACCGACCTCGTCGGTCTCGGCGAGGCGCACGAAACCCCGGTCATCCTCGAGGATCAGATTGTCCTCCGGGTCGTACGCGGCGAGTGCGACCTCGCCGCCGCCGGGCAACGGCCTGCCCTTGCTGCCTATCTTGGCGCCGGAGACATTGGCCAGCACGGCCTGCCCGTCGGTCGTCGCGAAGAACTCGACCACATGCGCCGGTCCGAAAACCTCCACAACCCGCTTCCACAGACCGGCGGGCATCCCGGAGCCGATGAACAACCGGACCGAGTGGGTGCCCGTCAACGAGAACGCCGGATCGTCGATGACCTCCCGCAGCATCGACCAGGTGTAGGACACCACGGTGACGCCGTACTGGCGGATCTCCTGTAGGAAGCGCTCCGGACACGGACCCCTCGACAGTGCGACGCGCGCACCGCCGACAACCGCTCCACCGAGACTGACCAGGAGCCCCGACTGATGATGTAGCGGGGTGAGACAGTAGACCGTGTCGTTGCGGCCGAGGTTGGCGGCTGACGCCGTACCGAACGCCGACAGTGCCCACCGGTAGTTGGTGATCTGGCGGGCGATGAGTTCCCCGCTGATCGTGCTGAACGCGATGAAGGCCAGATCGCGCGCCAGCCCGGGATTGGGCCGATACCAGCCGGGCAGGTCCACGAGGTCGGGGTCGATCTTCTCCATGTCGACGACCTCGGCGTTCTGGGCCGGGTGCAGATCGCGGGATTCGCCGCCACCGAGGACCAGGACCCGCATGTCCAGCGCACCTGCCGCATCCAGATTGCTCGGATCGGCGATGATCTCCGACACCGCCCCCAGCCGAACCGCCTCCGCCAGGTCCCCGTCGGGCGGCATCAGCACGGCGACGGCGCCGAGTCGGGACAGCGCCGCGATGGCGACCAGGGCGCTGGGACGAGTCTCCATCAGCACGCCGACGCGGGCGCCCTGCCGGACACCGACACCGATGAGCCCACGCACCACATTGTTGATGCGCCGGTCGACCGCCTCGTAGGTGTGCACGCGACCGTCGAAGAGCAGCGCCTCCCCCTGCGGAGCGTCCCGCGCCTGCTCGGACATGATCCGGCCAAGCGAGATCCTGGTGTGGTCGTTGACCTGGCCCAGGCGGGCGAGCCTCGGCAGCGTGCGCGCGGTCTCGACCGCGAGGGTGCGTGCCGACTTGTTCGCAGCGACAAACGCGCCGGCGGCCGACCGGGCCAGACTGAACGCCATTTCGGTGGCGGCCGCTGTGCTGTGCGCCAGCCGCGAGGTCAGCGTCACGCCGCTTTCGGTGTGCAGCGAGGGTTGCAGCGGCATCGGCGTCACCCCCTCGGGCATGTCGCCGCCGCTGTCGAGCCAACGAACCCAGGCCGCGACCGCCGGCCACGTCTGGGTAGCTGCCTTCGACCCCACGACCAGACCGAAATGACCTGCACGGATGAGGAATTCGTACACATCCGCCTGAGGCGCCGCCCGCTTGATGCCACGAACCGACGCCGGCTGGCCGATGTCGTCGACCTCGCCGATCACCGCGAGCACCGGGCAGTCGATGTCCGACAGCGTGACCAGGTCGCCATGGATCGAGAAGCCGCCGGTCATCATCCGGTTGTGTGCGATGAACTGCTTGAGCAGCTCCGAGATCGCCGGACCCGACCAGGCGATCCAGCCCTCCGATGCCAGGAACCGGCGCTGCTGTTCCCGGGGCAGCAACGCCTCCCGGTCGTGCAGCTGGCGCAGGAAGTCCAGCCGCGACTGGGCGGTCTTGATCGGGTCGAGCATCTGGAAACCGGTCCGCGCCAGCCAACCCGGGATGTCGATCCGGCTGAACACGTGATCGGCCATGAAATCGGCGGCCGCGGGCGCCAGGCTGGCGGGCAGGTTCATCGGCAGCGCGGCAAGGGTGTCGACGGGCGAGCCGAAGCCGACGATGCTCGCCAGATCCTTGGACCGGCGGTAGGCGGCTGTCTGGTAGGCGAACATGCCGCCCTGCGAGTAGCCCGCCAAGTGGACGTCGCGGCCGGTCACCGTCTTGACCGTGTCGATGGCCTCGCTCAACGCGACGACGTGGTCGGCGAGGTTGCGCTGCATGCCGCCCTCGATCTTGTCCGGTGACCCGAAGTCGATGACCCAGGGATCGACCCCACCCCGGTGCAGGATGCCGACCGCGCCCTCGTCGCGGGTGACATCCCACATGTCGGCCGACATCATCATCGGATGCACCATCAGCACGGGAGGCCCCGCAGGCTTGGCACCCGGACGGCTGTCCGGCGGGAAGTAACGCCGCAACCGGTACATCGGGACGCTCTCGATGATCTGGAACGGCGACGGGACCGCACCGGTCTCCAACCCGCCGTAGCGAAGCACCTCCAGGCCGTTCTGCGCGGTGGCGACCAGTCGCCCCACGGGCCCGGTGATCGCCGAGAGGTCCACCACCGTGCTCCCCTATCGCCAGACTTGCCTCTTCGGTATCCCGCCGCCTGCGACGTCATCATGGCACAGGCCCCGCCTATCATCGGCGCCTGATGGCAAACCTGATCAACCTCGAACGAGCCACGGTCGGCTACGGAACCCGCACACTTCTCGACGCTGTCAGCCTGGGCGTCGAAGAGGGTGATGCGATCGGCGTGGTGGGCCGAAACGGCGACGGCAAGACGACGCTGCTCAAGGTGCTGACCGGCGTCGGGGATCCAGATTCCGGCCGCGCCACCCACACCTCCGGCCTGTCGGTCGGCTACCTGCGCCAGGCCGACGATTTCCCCGTCGGCGCCACGGTGCGCGGGGTGGTGACCGGCGGCCGGCCCGATCACGTCTGGGCCGCCGAGGCCGACACCCGCGCCGTCGTGGAGCACCTTCTGTCCGGGGTCCATCTCGACGCCGACGTGACCGGCCTGTCCGGGGGTGAGCGCCGTCGGGTCGCATTGGCGGAAGTCCTGCTGGCCGGCCACGACGTGCTGGTGCTCGACGAGCCCACCAACCACCTCGACGTGGAGGTGATCGGGTGGCTGGCCGAGCACCTGCGCTCGCGACCCGCGCGGGCGCTCGTCGTCGTCAGCCACGACCGGTGGTTCCTCGACGCGGTCTGCACCAAGACCTGGGAGGTGCACGACGGCGTTGTCGACGCCTATGAAGGCGGGTACGCCGCCTACGTGCTGGCCCGCTCCGAGCGCATGCGGGTGGCGGCGGGCACCGAAGCGCGGCGCCAGAATCTGATGCGCAAGGAGCTGGCGTGGCTGCGGCGTGGACCGCCCGCGCGAACGTCGAAGCCGAAGTTCCGCATCCAGGCGGCCAACGACCTGATCGCGAACGAACCGCCGCCCAGGGATTCGCTTGTGCTGCAACGCTTCGCCACCGCGCGGCTGGGTAAGGACGTCTTCGACCTGCACCGCGTCCGTCTCGACGTCGGCGACCCGCCGCGCACGCTGCTCGACGGTATCGACTGGTCGATCGGTCCCGGGATGCGTATCGGGCTGGTCGGCGTCAACGGCACCGGCAAGACGTCGGTGCTGCGCCTGCTCGCGGGCGAATTGAGTCCTTCGGCGGGCACCGTGAAGCGGGGTTTGACGTTGCGGATCGGCTATCTGAGCCAGGCGCTCAACGAGGTCGACGGCGCACAGCGCGTCATCGACGCCGTCGAGAATCGCCGACGGGTCACCGAGTTGGCCGGCGGGCGGGAGATCACCGCTGACACGCTGTTGAAGGACTTCGGGTTCATCGGCGACAAGCTGACCGCCCGGGTCGGTGAGCTGTCCGGCGGCGAGCGACGCAGGCTGCAGTTCCTGCAGTTGTTGCTCGACGAACCCAACGTCCTGCTGCTCGACGAACCCACCAACGACCTCGACATCGACACCCTCACCGTCATCGAGGACTACCTCGACGGTTGGCCCGGCACACTGATCGTCGTGACGCACGACCGGTACTTCCTGGAACGGGTCAGCGACGTGACCTACGCGCTGACCGGGGGCGGCCGGTGTGATCTGCTGCCCGGAGGCATCGAGCAGTACCTGTTGGACCGCGCCGCAACCGATCCCGGCACATCGGCAGCTCCGGCGGCCACGCGTGGGGAGACCTCGGCGGCACGGGAACGGCGGACCGGCAAGGAGATGGCGCGCATCGAGAACCAGCTGACGAAGCTGGACCAGCGGATCGCGTCCCTGCACGAATCGATGGCACACGCCGCCGCCGACCACGTCCGCGCCGGCGAACTGAACTCCGAGCTCAGTGAATTGCTCGCACGCAAGGACAGCTTGGAGGAGGACTGGTTGGCGGCTGCCGAGGACAGCGGATGACCTACCTCGTGCAGCCGGTTGTGCTGTGTCTGCGCTATTGGCCGCAGCTCGCTGCCTGCTACCTGCTCGGGTTCCTCGGACGCCAGGGTGTGATCGAGCTGGCGGCCTGGGCCGGACAAGACAACAAGCTCTGGGCGTCGCTGATCATGCCGCTCGCCGGGATGGCGCGCCTGGGTTCCTACGTCGCGATGTTCCTGGTGCTGCGATCCGGCATCCCGGTGCTCACGGCACAACCCCGGCGGTCATCGCGCCAGATCGACGTGTTCGCAACGATCATCGTGCCGTTCTTCGCGATCTACCTGGCATGGCAGATGTTCCGCGAGGACTGGCTGGCCTTCGAGGCCCGCAGGCTGGACTACCGCATCGGCGAGGCCATGATGACGCCGGGACTGACCGAGATTCATCCCGAATCGCTTCCGGTCAGCACCGCCACCTGGCTGGTGATCGCCGCGGCCCTGATGGCGCGCTACCTGTTGACGTGGTTCAAGGACAAGCTGCCGGGGTGGTTCCTCGGGGTGCGGATCTACGTCGATGCACTGTGGGTGTTCCTGGTGCTGACGTTGTCGGTGAACCAGGGTCTGACGATCCTGCTGAACCCCGCGGGCTGGCTCGCGCAGCGTCGGATCGTGGTGTGGTTCAACAACACCCGGGAAGCGGCGTTCTCCCATTTTCAGCTGTTCGAAACCATGTGGGATGCCGCGATGTGGGCGTTGCGCACGGTATTGGGTGGCGCCGCGGTGCCGCTGATCTGGCTGGCCGTGGCGGGCATCGTGTACGGCGTCTCCACGACGGCGGACTGGCGGTCGACGGTCCGCGACGTCGCGGGCACGCGCGTGCACACCCGATGGCAGCGCGTTCCGGGCAAGCTGCGCACGGAGTTCGGCGACTACACGGAAACACAGTTGGGGAAGTTCAAGCCGATCGCCGATTCGGCGAAGCTGCTGCTGCACGCCGGCCTGCTGGCGCTGTCGCTGTATGTGCTGGCCTATCTCTGCCTGGCGTGGCTGGACATGTCGGGCAGTTTCTACCGCCCGCAGTTGGGGTCGGGATACCTGTACCGCGGCATGGCCTCGCTGATCGGTCCACATCCCTTCCTGTTCTGGAACGGTGCCATCAACACGCTGGCGCTGATCTCGCAGCTCATCGTCGAGCCGCTTCGGATCTGCCTGATCGCCACGATGCTCGCCTACTGCGTGCAGCGCGCTCCTACAGTTGCAGCCGCACCAGAATCACCCCGTCCGGCGCCGTGACGTCGACGGCGGTCGGCACGGTTTCCGTGGGGTGCAGGAAGGCCCACTGAAGCGGTCCGGGCTGCGTGCAGTTGAACCATGCGTCCGGCGCCATCGGTATCGAGTAGGTGCTGAGTGTCTGTCCGCGCCAACGATGTTCGCCGTCGGTGAGGACGCCGTCACAGGCCTGGCCGGGGGGCGTCACCCCCGGACGTTCCACCGTCACCACGGTCAGCACGGTGCCCACCGGCAGGGGTTGAGCGTAGGGCGCCGGGCTCTGACCGAAATGCTTCACCTCGCCGATCGACCAGGTCTGCCCGTCGATGGTGTGCGCTTGCCCGGCGGCCACCACGTGCTCCGGACGGATCGTGTCGCGATAGTGCGCCCACGGCGGCCACAGGTCGGTGACGGTGTAGACGGTCAGTGCCGCGGCAGCCACGACGGCCCCGATCAGGTTGCGCTGCCACAGCGGCAGCGGACGGCGGATCACGATCCCAGCCGGACTGGTTCCAATGCCACCGGATCCTCGTGGCGGGCATCGGTGATCGGGATCGACACCACGAGGCGGGAGTCGAGGCGACCGTCCCCCTGCGAGACCCGCAGGGTCACCGGAAGCGAGCCGTCGAGCAGATCCGGAGCCACGTCGAACACCCAGGAGCCACGCTGCTCGATCCCCGGCGCCAGCGCGGTGCCCAGCGGTGTGGGCAGGAACCGATCGGAGGGGATGTAGGTGTTCGGGCCGACACGAAGGTCCGCGTTCGGCTTGACGGGCTCCGACGTGGCGGACAGTTCGGCGTCGACGACCACCCACTCACCGACCGCGGGCACCGGCGGCTTCGACGGCCGTTGCGCCTGAGGACCGATGCGCACCCCGGTCACGGTCATCTCGATGGCGCGTCCGCCGACAGGTTGTCCCAGTGCGCCGGTGACATCGAGAGGTCCGTACACGTCGAGAGGTTCGGGGAGGTGGTGCCACACCACCGCAGCGACGGCCACCGCGGCGGCCGTCACCACTGCGGGCACCGCGGTGCGCAGTCGCGTTCCTGCCGTCACAACGCACCGCCGACAGGGACCACGACCTCGCCGTACTCGGTGACGCTGTCCACCCACAGCTCGCCGTACACCACGAACCCCTGCTTGAACGTCTTCTGCCACACCCGCAGGGTCGCGAAATCACCAGCGGCCAAAGCATCTTCGGGCAGTTCCCACACGAACGCGACCTGTTCCTCCAGTTTCGGCCCCAGCGTGATGATGTGCGAGCTGTCCGCGAGACGCATCACCCCGACGAACCGACTGCCGGGCTGGCCACGCAGATTCAGCTCCCCCTCGAGTCGGCCGGGAATGGTGCCGTCGTTACGCAGGGTCGCCACCACGCCGAGGTAGGCCCGGCCAGGTTTCGCCGGCGCCACCACGAGGGTCCCGGCCCGCACCTCGGGGACGACTCTGGCCCGGTCGACCGTCACGGTGAACTCTCCGTCGCTGAACTTCTCCCCCGGCTTGAACGACGTCACCGACGTGTTGACGGTATCGAGGCCACCGAAGAGCGCCGCGATCGCCAGAATCGCCGCGACGCCGGCCTTCCACCATTGCCGCAGCTTGCGCTGTGCCAGCCATCGCCGCGCACGCTGACGAGGGCCGAGATCGGCCACCGCCTCGCCGGTGTTGGCGTCCATACCGGTGGATGGTATCGACCCTCAGCGCCGGAGTCGGATCCGCAACCTGTCGCTGACGTCGCGCACGGTGTTGAGTTGCTTGGCGACCTGAACGGGTGCGGTGCCGCCGCGGGCGTCGCGGGAGTTCACCGACCCCTCGATGGTCAGCACGTCGCGCACCTCGGGGGTCAGGTCAGCGTGGATGCCGGCCAATTCGGAATCCTCGAGTTCCTCGAGGCCGACGCCTCGAGCCTCCGCCGCGCGAACGGCGGCCCCTGCTGCCTCGTGCGCGACCCGAAACGGCACCCCGCGCCGGACCAGCCACTCGGCGACGTCGGTGGCCAGGGTGTAGCCGAGCGGCGCGAGCTCGGCCATCCGGTCGGTGTCGAAGCGCAAGGTGGCGACCAGGCCGGCCATCGCAGGCAGAAGAAGCTCCAGCTGGGCCACCGAGTCGAAGACCGGCTCCTTGTCCTCCTGCAGATCGCGGTTGTAGGCCAGGGGCTGCGCCTTGAGCATCGCCAGCAGCCCGGTGAGGTTGCCGATCAACCGGCCGGATTTTCCCCGGGCCAGCTCGGCGATGTCCGGGTTCTTCTTCTGCGGCATGATCGAGCTGCCCGTCGACCACGAGTCGTGCAGCGTGGCGTATCCGAATTCCGTTGTGCTCCAAAGAATGATGTCCTCTGCCAGCCGGGAGAGGTCGACGCCGATCATCGTCAGCACGAAGGCCGCCTCGGCGGCGAAGTCTCTCGACGCCGTGGCGTCGACGGAGTTGTCCGCGGCGGCGTCGAAACCGAGTTCCTCGGCGATCGCATCAGGGTCGAGTCCGAGCGAGGAGCCCGCCAACGCACCTGACCCGTACGGCGAGACCGCGGCGCGCTTGTCGAAGTCGACGAGGCGGTCGACGTCACGCAGCAGCGGGTGGGCGTGCGCCAGCAGATGATGGGCCAGCAGGATCGGCTGCGCGGATTGCAGATGGGTCTTGCCGGGCAGGATGGCGGTGGGATGCGCCGCGGCCTGGGTCGCCAGCGCCGAGACGACCTCCAGCACGCCCTCGGCGACACGACGGACGGCGTCCCGCAGCCAGAGCCGGAACAGCGTGGCCACCTGGTCATTTCGGGAACGACCGGCACGTAGTCTGCCGCCCAGTTCGGCGCCGACACGGTCGATGAGCCCGCGCTCGAGCGCTCCGTGCACGTCTTCGTCGCTGACCAGCGGCCCGAAGCTGCCGTCCTCGACGTCGGTTCCCAGGCTGTCCAGTCCGACCAGCAGGGCGTCGCGCTGCTCCTCGGTCAGCAATCCGGCCCGGAACAGCACGCGCGCATGGGCTTTGGAGGCGACGACGTCGTACGGCGCGAGCACCCAGTCGAAGTGTGTCGACTTGCTCAGCGCCGCCAGGGCGTCCGACGGACCGTCGGCGAACCGGCCGCCCCACAGCGAGCCTTCGTTGGTACTCATGAGCACGTCCTCAAGGCCCCGCGAGCGCGCAGTTTTGTACGCATCCTGCGGCGCGTTGCTGTGCAGACACGCGCGCTCGCGGTCACTGGGCCAGGTCCCGGCGGGCCGACAGGCTCGACGACAGCCCGTGCACATGGACGAATCCCTTGGCCGCCGACTGGTCGAACGTGTCGCCTTCGTCGTAGGTGGCCAAATTGAAGTCGTAGAGCGACTCGGCGCTTCTGCGTCCATTCACCGCGATGTGCCCACCGTGCAGGACCAGCCGGATCTCGCCGGTGACGTGCTCCTGGGTTTTCGCGACGAACGACTCGAGCGCGGTCTTCAGCGGTGAGTACCAGAGGCCGTCGTAGACCAGCTCTCCCCACTTCTGGTCGGTGTTGCGCTTGAACCGGCCCAGTTCGCGTTCCAGCGTGACGTGCTCGAGTTCGGTGTGCGCGGTGATCAGCACCATCGCGCCGGGCGCCTCATAGATCTCGCGGCTCTTGATCCCGACGAGCCGGTCCTCGACCACGTCGAGGCGCCCCACGCCCTGCGCGCCGCCGCGACGGTTGAGTTCCTCGATGGCCTGCAGCACCGACACCGCGCGGCCGTCCACAGACACCGGGACACCCTTGTCGAAGCCGACGACCACCTCGTCAGGGCTGCTCCAGTTGATGGTCGGATCCTCGGTGTAGTCGTACACGTCCTTGGTCGGTGCGTTCCACAGATGCTCGAGGAAGCCGGTTTCCACCGCGCGACCCCAGACGTTCTGGTCGATCGAGAACGGGGACCGCTTGCTGACGTTGATCGGAATGGCGTTCTCCTCGGCGAAGGCGATCGCCTTCTCCCGAGTCCAGGCGTAATCGCGCACGGGGGCAAGCACCTCGAGATCGGGTGCCAGCGAGGCGAAACCGACCTCGAAGCGGACCTGGTCGTTGCCCTTTCCGGTGCAGCCGTGCGCCACGATGCCGCCACCGTGCTCGCGTGCGGCGTCGACCAGATGCTTGACGATCAGCGGCCTGCTCAGAGCGGACACCAACGGGTAACGGTCCATGTAGAGCGCGTTCGACTGGATCGCCGGCAGGCAGTACTGCTCGGCGAATTCGTCTCTCGCGTCGACGACGACGGCCTCGACGGCACCGCAGTCCAGCGCGCGTTGGCGCACCACCTCCATGTCCTCGCCGCCCTGGCCGAGGTCGATGGCGACGGCCACCACCTCGCGACCGGTCTCCTTGCCGATCCAGCTGATCGCCACCGAGGTGTCCAGACCGCCGGAATACGCCAGGATGACGCGCTCGGACATAAAAACTCCTTCGTGTATGTGTGATTCAGGCTCTAGCGAGCATGGGACAGGCTCTCGACCGTCACCGCGAGTTCGGCGCCGGTCATCGGTTCCCGCGCGACCACCAGGATCGTGTCGTCGCCGGCGACGGTGCCGACCACGTACGGCAACGCCGCGCGGTCGATGGCGCTAGCCAAATAGTGTGCCGCACCCGGGGGGGTACGTAGTACGGCGAGGTTGCCACTGGCGTCGGTGGACACCAACAGGTCGACCAGCAGGCGCGAGACCCGCTCGGTACCCCCGGTGACGCCGCGCACCGGGCTGCCGTCCTCGGGAACCACGTAAACGCCGACGCCGCCGTCGGCGCCCCGCAGCTTGACCGCGCCGAGCTCTTCGAGATCCCGGGACAACGTCGCCTGGGTGACGTCGATGCCCTCGTCGGCCAGCAGCCCCGCCAGTTCGGTCTGACTGTGCACCGACTGGGTGGACAGCAGTGCGAGGATCCTGGCCTGCCGTCCGGCGCGGGTCGCCGCGCTGGTCATGGCGAACCCTGAGCGAGCAACCACACCAGCAGCGCCTTCTGGGCGTGCAGGCGATTCTCCGCCTCGTCCCACACCGCGCTCTGCGGTCCGTCGATGACCTCGTCGGTGATCTCGTGGCCGCGGTGCGCGGGAAGGCAGTGCAGCACAATCGCTTCAGAATCTGCGTGTGCCATCAGTGCGGCGTTGAGCTGAAAGGGCCGGAACGGGCGCACCCGGTCGAGGCCGTCGTTCTCCTGCCCCATCGACGTCCACGTGTCGGTCACCAGAACATCGGTGCCGGCCGCGGCCGCGATCGGGTCGTGGGTGAGCGTCACGGTGGCGCCGGTCTGCTTCGCGCGGGTCTCGGCCGCCGCGACGAACATCGGGTGAGGCTCGAAGCCGCGCGGGGAGGCGATCGTGACATCGACACCGGCGGTGACGCCGCCCAGCATCAGCGAGTGCGCCATGTTGTTGGCGCCGTCGCCGAAGTAGCTGAGCCGCAACCCTTTCAGAGCACCCTTGCGTTCAGCCAGGGTCTGCAGATCGGCCAACACCTGGCAGGGGTGGAACTCGTCGGACAGGGCGTTGACAATCGGCACGGTCGACCCCGAGGCCATGGCCGCGAGCCGCTCCTGGGCGAAAGTGCGCCATACGATGGCGTCGACGTAGCGCGACAACACCTGGCCGGTGTCCTCGAGGGTCTCCTCCCGGCCGAGTTGGGTGCTGCGGCCGTCCACCACCACGGCGTGCCCGCCGAGTTGAGCGATACCCATCTCGAACGAGAACCGGGTGCGGGTGGAGTTCTTCTCGAAGATCACCGCGACACCACGCGGGCCTTCCAACGGCCGACGACTGAACGGCGCCAGCTTCAGTTCCGCTGCCAGCGCCAGGACCTCGCCCTGCTCTTCGGGGCTCAGATCGTCATCACGCATGAAGTGCCGCGTCATGACTCCCCCGCCCGGTCCAGGATCGCGGGGAGCGCGGTGAGGAAGCCGTTCACCTCGGACTCGGTGATCACCAGAGGTGGTGCCAACCTGACGATGTCGGGCGCAGCCGCATTGACCAGGAAACCTGCTTCGCGCGCGGCGATCTCGACGGGCTTGGCGGCCTCGGCGGTCAGCACGATGCCGAGCAACAGTCCGCGGCCACGGACGTGGTCGACCAGCGGATGGCCCAGCGCTTCGGTCCGGTGGCTGATCGTCTTGCCGAGCACCTCGGCGCGTTCGATCAGGTGCTCGTCAGCGAGCACACCCAGAACGGCCAGTGCGGCCGCGGTGCAGACCGGGTTGCCCCCGAAGGTACTGCCGTGCAGTCCGGGGGTGAGCAGGTCGGCGGTCGGCCCGACTGCCAGGCACGCACCGATCGGCAGCCCGCCGCCGAGCCCCTTGGCGAGCGTGACGACATCGGGGGTGATCCCGTCATGCTGATGGGCGAAGAAAGCACCTGTTCGCCCGACCCCGGTCTGCACTTCGTCGAGGACCAGCAGCGCGCCGTGCGCCGCGGTGATCTCACGTGCGGCCGCCAGGTAACCGGCGGGCGGGACGACCACGCCGCCCTCCCCCATGATCGGCTCGAGGAAGACCGCGGCGGTATCGGAATCGACAGCGCCCACAAGTGCTTCGATGTCCCCGTACGGCACGTGGCTCACCTCGCCGGGCAGCGGGGCGAAGGGCGCCTGCTTGGACGGCTGGCCGGTGAGCGCGAGCGACCCCATGGTGCGGCCGTGGAAAGCGCCCTGTGCGGCAACAAGTTTGGTGCGTCCGGTCAGCCGGGTGATCTTGAAGGCGACTTCATTGGCTTCGGTTCCCGAGTTGCAGAAGAACACCCGGGCCGGAGCACCGAGAAGGCCGACAAGTGCTTCGGCCAATGCCACTCCCGGTTCGGTGGCGTAGAGATTGGAGGTGTGCCCCAGCGTGTTCATCTGCCGGATCACGGCGTCGATGACCGCGGGATGGCGGTGCCCGAGCACGTTGACCGCGATTCCGCCCAGCAGGTCCACGTAGGACCTGCCGTCGACGTCGGTGACCGTGGCGCCGTCACCGCTGCTCAGTGCCAGGGGTGGGGTGCCGTAGTTGTTCATCATCACCGCCGACCACCGGTCGAGCAGCGGCGCGTTTTCGGTCTTCGGGGTCATACACCTACCACCTTCGTGCCTGCGCCCTCGTCTGTGAACAGTTCGACCAGCACGCAGTGTTCCACGCGGCCATCGATGACGTGTGCGCTCGGCACGCCGCCGTTGACGGCGCGCAGACATGCTTCGATCTTGGGCACCATGCCCTCCTCCAGAGTCGGGAGCAGCTGTGTCAGTGCGGCGACGTCGATCTGGCTGACCAACGAGCCGCGATCCGGCCAGTTGGTGAAGAGGCCCTCGACATCGGTGAGCATGAGCAGCTTCTCGGCGCCGAGCGCCTCCGCGAGAGCCGCCGCGGCGGTATCGGCGTTGATGTTGTAGACCAGACCGTCGGTGTCGGGCGCGATCGTCGACACCACAGGGATCCGGCCCGCTTCGATGAGGTCCAGCACGGCGTCGGTGTTGACCCTCGCGACATCGCCCACCAGTCCGATGTCGGTGGCGACGCCGTCGACCAGCACGGTGCGGCGCACCGCGGTGAACAGTTGCGCGTCCTCGCCGGTGATGCCGACCGCGTAGGGGCCGTGGGCATTGATGAGGTTCACCAATTCCCTGCCGACCTGTCCGAAGAGCACCATCCGTGCGACGTCGAGCACCTCGGGTGTGGTGACCCGGAAGCCACCCTTGAAATCGCCGGCGATGCCCAACTTCTTGAGCATGGCGCTGATCTGCGGGCCGCCGCCGTGGACCACGACCGGGTGGATGCCGCAGTTCCGCAGGAACACCATGTCGGCAGCAAAGGCCTTCTTCAGCGCGTCGTCGGTCATTGCGTTGCCGCCGTACTTGACCACGACGATCTTGTCGTGGAGAGCTTTGAGCCAGGGCAGCGCCTGGGCGAGCACCTGCGCCTTGTCCGATGTCGTGGTCATGAGCTGTAGGCCGAGTTCTCCTCGACGTAGGCGTGCGACAGATCAGTGGTGCGGATCTCCGCCGAAGCGGTTCCGACCCCCAGATCGACGGTGACCGTGACGTCCTTCGCCGACAGGTCGACGTCCCGCGCGCCCGGTGCCCCGACGCTGTCGATGCACACCGGGAAACCGTTGAAGGACACCGTGATTCGATCGGCATCGAGGACGACCGGCGCCATGCCGACGGCGGCCAGCACCCGTCCCCAGTTCGGGTCGGAGCCGAACAGCGCAGTTTTGACCAGGCTGTCCCGTGCCACCACGCGGGCAGCAGTCAGCGCATCGTCCTCGCTGGCGGCGCCGGTGACCGCGACGACGATGCGCTTGGTGACACCCTCGGCGTCAGCCTGCAGTTGGGCGCACAGGTCGTCGCAGACCTTCAGCACCGCGTCGTCGAGTTCGTCCTGGGTGGGCGTGATCTCGCTGGCGCCTGAGGACAGCAGCAGAACCGTGTCATTGGTCGAACAGCTCCCGTCGATGTCGAGCCGATCGAAGGTGCGCGCGGCGGCACGCCGTAGCGCCTGGTCCAACGCAGCCGCGTCGGCGAGGGCGTCGGTGGTGATGACGCACAGCATGGTGGCCAGTGAGGGGGCCAGCATCCCTGCCCCTTTGGCCATTCCGCCGACCGTCCACCGGTCCTGATGATGCAGCGCAGCCTGTTTGGGCACGGTGTCGGTGGTCATGATGGCCCGCGCGGCCTCCTCGCCCCCGGTGAGGCCACCCGCCATCTCGTGCACGATCTCCTGCACGCCGACGTGCACCTTGTCCATCGGGAGCCGGTCTCCGATCAACCCCGTGGAACACACCGCAACCTCGATCGCACCGGTCTCGGTGCCCCAGCCCGACAGCGCGGCAGCGACCGCCTCGGCGGTGGCGTGGGTGTCCTGGAAGCCTGCCGGCCCGGTGCAGGCGTTGGCGCCGCCGGAGTTCAGGATCACCGCGCGCAGCCGTCCCGTCGTCAGCACCTGCTGCGACCACAGCACCGGGGCGGCTTTGACCTTGTTGCGGGTGAACACTCCCGCTGCGGAGTAATCAGGGCCCTCGTTGAACACCAGGGCCAGATCCAGTGCGCCGGAAGCCTTGATACCCGCCGCGATGCCGGTGGCCCGGAATCCCGCCGGGGCGGTCACCCCCTGGGTGCGCACGATCTGAGTCACGGTGCCACCCCCACCGTCGAGAGACCCTCGGTCTCGGGCCAGCCCAGCGCGAGGTTCATCGACTGCACCGCCGCTCCTCCGGTGCCCTTGACGAGATTGTCGATCGCCGCGATCGCGATGAACGTCTGGGCGTCCTCGTCGACCGCGATGGCGAGCTGGGCGGCATTACTACCGATCACCGACCCGGTTTTCGGTAGCCGGCCTTCAGGCAGCAGATACACGAAAGGCTCGTCGTCGTAGGCTTTTTCGTAAGCAGCCCGCAGCTCGGATACCGACGCGGCGGTGCGCGCGGTGCAGGTGGCCAGGATGCCGCGCGACGTAGGAATCAGCACTGGGGTGAACGACACGGTGACGTCGCTCGCAGTGACGGCCCGAAGGCCCTGCGCGATCTCAGGGGTGTGGCGGTGGGTGCCCCCGATGTTGTACGCCCGTGCCGAACCGATGACCTCGGAGCCGAGGAGATCCACCTTGGCGGCGCGCCCCGCCCCGGAGGTGCCGCTGACGGCGACGACGGTGACCGCGGGCTCGATGAGCCCCTCGGCCAGCGCGGGCCACAGAGCCAGCAGTGCCGCGGTCGGATAGCAGCCGGGGACGGCGATCCGCTTGGCACCCTGCAGACAGTCGCGGCCCCCGGGCAGTTCGGGGAGTCCGTAGGGCCAACTGCCGGCATGCTCGGAGCCGTAGAACCGCATCCAGTCGGCGGAATCGGTGAGCCGGAAGTCCGCACCGCAGTCGACGATGAGCGTGTCCGGTCCGAGCTGATCGGCCAGCGCCGCCGAATGCCCGTGCGGCAGACCGAGGAACACGACGTCGTGCCCGGCGAGTGTCTCGACCTCGGTGGGCTCCAGCGTCCGATCCGCGAGCGGCAGCAGATGCGGGTGGTGCTCGGCCAGGGTGGTGCCCGCGCTGGCCGCTGCGGTCAACGCGCCGATGGTGAGCCTGCCCGCAGCATGAGCGGGGTGGCCGAGGAGTAACCGCAGGATCTCTCCCCCGGCATAACCGCTGGCACCGGCAACCGCGACGGATGTCATGCAGCGATGATGCATGGTTATGCAGAAAGTTGCAAACTCATTACACGCGTATCCTCGAGGAGATGGCGGACAGCGCGCTGGCCTGGGATTTGCTCGGGATCCCGGTCGTCATCGTCGGCGGAACGCTCCTGCATTTCTGTTTCGAGTGGAGCGGCCGGCGTCGGATGCTCGCGGTGCTCTGCCCGATCAACGAGAGCGTCTGGGAACACCTGAAGATGGCCTACTGGCCGCTGCTGGCGATGACCGCCGTCCAGATGGCGGCCTCGGAGCACCCGCCGGCACTCGCCGCCGCACGCGCGGTCGGCTTCTACACGATGTGCGCCCTCATTCTCGGTCTCTACTTTTCAACGGCCGCTCTGCTGCCTCACGTCGACATACGCACCCGGTTGGTGGTGGACGGCTCGATATTCATCGTCGCCGTGGTGGTGGGGCTGTGCGTGTCCCATGCAGGGTCGGCGTTCAGCGGCAGTCCGGTCGTGGTGTGGACCGGGTGGGTCGCGCTGTTGGCGCCCGTGGTGATCTTCGCTGCGACCACCTTCGCGCCGCCTCGCACCACAATGTTCAGAGACCAGATGACCGGGCGGTATGGGCTCGCCTCAGGGCAGGTCTCCGATACCGGTCAACGTGGCTGAGGGTCGTCTCGAGTGCCGAACGCGGTGTGGAACGCGACCGTCCCAGCAGGAATCTGATCGCGCAGCGCCAGCACCAGCAGATTCTCGGGCGGCACCTCCGGCATGACCAGCGACGGCGCGCCACTGACGAATCCGAACCTGCCGTAGTACTCAGGATCGCCTACCACCACGCAGCCTCGCGCCCCGATATCGCTGAGTCGATCAAACGCTGCACGCACCAGCGCAGTGCCGATGCCGTCGCACTGACGGTCGGGCCGCACCGACAGGGGGCCGCCGCCGTACCAGCCGCACGCGGCGTCGCCGTTGATG
This sequence comes from Mycobacterium sp., assembly GCF_049683935.1. GTDB lineage: Bacteria > Actinomycetota > Actinomycetes > Mycobacteriales > Mycobacteriaceae > Mycobacterium. The sequence goes on from NZ_JBAUJR010000485.1 coordinate 22,440, forward strand.
GAGACCGGCGAGACCGCCACGTGGCCGACGATCTCGTTCCTGTCGTCGACTGCCACGAGCGAGAGGGTCAGGGCGTCGGCCGCCCGTAACTCGTCGATCACCGCCGCCTCCGTCTGACGGCTTTGGGGCACAGCGGCGAAAGCCGCCGCGGTGAGCTCACGGATGACGGCGACGTCCGGTTCGCGCTCGTCGCGGATGATCATCGCCGCTGAACGGCACCTACGCGCTCACCGGCCGCCGCCACCGCTGCATCGCGGGCTGCGCTGGCCTCCTCCTCGGTGAGGGTGCGATCGCCTGCGCGGAACCTCAATGCCAACGCCAGCGACTTGCGTCCCTCGCCGACCTGCGGGCCGGTGTACACGTCGAACAGCCGGACGTCCTCGAGAAGCTCACCGGCACCGGCACGCACCGCCTCGACCACACTCTGCGCCGCCACCTCGTCGGCGACCACGAGTGCGACGTCCTGGAATACGGCCGGGAAGGGCGAGACTGCAGGTACCGGCAGCGTTTCGGTGATCGGAATGGCATCAAGATCCAACTCGAGCGCGCACGCGCCCCTGGGAAGTCCGCACCGCTCGACCACTGCGGGGTGTAGCTGGCCGGCGTACCCCACGACCACGTCGCCGACCAGAACCTCGGCGCAGCGGCCCGGGTGCCAGGGCAGCCGTTGGGCCGAGCGAAGGGTCAGCTCGACGCCGCACGCCCTACCGATGATGCGTGCCGCTTCGAAAGCGTCGGTGGGATGTACCGGCCGACCCGGACCCCATGGTCCCGCGGGTTCGCGAAGGCCGGCCAGCACCGCTCCGACATGCTGCGGCTGACGCGGCAGGGACGCATCGAGAACAGCGATCTCGTCGTCGGTAGGCCTGCGGTCATTCGGAATGCGCTCCACGGCGCGGGTTTGTGATGTGGGCTCCACGACCTGCGCGACACCGAACAGCGCGACGTCGACTGCACCCCGGGACACGTTGCGCACCAACGCCTCCAGCAGACCCGGCAGTAGCGTGGTGGCGAGTTCGGGCCGATCGGCCTCCAGCGGGTTGAGCACCCGGGTGGTCCGCCTGCGCTCGTCGTCGTCGGGCAGACCCCACTGGTCGAAAATGCCACCGGCGAGGAACGGGGTGGGCAAGATCTCCACATAACCATTGAGCGCCAACGACTTTCCGACCGCTCTGCGTCTCTTCTGGGACGGCGTGAGCCCGCGTCCGGCAGGGGCGGGCGGAAGCACCGACGGAATGGCTTCGAGACCTTCCAGTCGCATCACCTCCTCGACCAGATCCGCGGGTTGGCGGATGTCGGGACGCCAACTCGGCGGGGTGGCGGTGACCCGGTCGCCCTCGACGACCACGTAGGCACCGATCTGGGTGAGGCGTTTCTGGGCGGCACCCGGCGGATAGGCGACACCCGCGGTGCGATCGGGCAGGTCGATCGGCATACTCACCGACGGATGCGACCAATCGTCGACAGGCGGATCGCCCCGCCAGTCGGTGAGCGTGGGAGCGACGGTGCCACCGGCGATCTCGGCCAGTAGCACAGCGCAGCGATCGAGTGCCGCGACGGATACCGCCGGATCGACCGTGCGCTCGTAACGACGTCCGGCTTCGCTGTGCAAACGCAGGCGTCGTTGGGTTCGGGACACCGAGGCGGGATCCCACACCGCGGCTTCCAGGAGCACGTCGGTGGTGCCGGCACGGACCTCGGTGGTACCGGCACCCATCACGCCGCCGATCGCGGCGGTGGCCACATCGTCGACGATCAGTACGTCGGCGGGATCCAGACGACGCTCGACGTCGTCGAGAGTGACGACGGTCTCCCCCGGGTCGGCGAAGCGCACCCGGAAGCCGCCGGTGATCAGGCTGCGGTCGTGGGCGTGCATCGGGTGGCCCAACTCGAGCATCACGTAGTTGGTGACATCCACCGCCGGTGAGATGGCGCGGATACCGCTGAGCAGCAGCCGTCGCTGAAGCCACCACGGTGACACAGCCTGCGGGTCGATCCCAGTGACCGGGCGCAACCCGAAACGCAAAACACCGGTGCCGGGTTCGATCACCACCGGCAGCGCTTCACCCTCGACGGGCAGCGCCGGGACATCGGCCGGATCGACGTAGTCGAGGTCGAAGGCGTTGGCGATCTCGCGCGCCAACCCGCGCACCGACAGGCAGTAGCCCCTGTCGGGGGTGATCGCAAGATGGAACACCACGTCGTCGAGACCCAGCACCTCGGCGGCGGGTGCGCCCGGGTCGGCGGTTCCCGGCGGCAGCACCAGGATCCCGGAGTGATCGGTGCCCAGGTTGAGCTCCGATGTCGAGCAGATCATCCCGTCGGAGGTACGGCCGTAGGTCTTGCGCGCGGCGATGGCGAAGTCGCCGGGCAGGATACTGCCCGGCAGCGCCACGACGACAAGATCGTTGACGGCGAAGTTTGTTGCACCGCAGACGATGTCACGCAGCTCATCTTCACCGACGTCGACCTTGACGGCCCTGATGGGCTTCTTGAACTCGGTGAGTTCTTCGATGTGCTTCACCCTGCCGACCACCAGCGGGCCGGTGACCGGACCGACCGGGATGATCTCCTCGACCTCGTGACCGATGCGGATCAGCGCGTGCTCGAGCTCCGCAGGTGACACGTCCCAGCCCGGGGTGCCGGCCTGGACGACGTCGCGCAGCCAGCTGTAGGGAAGGCGCATCAGGCTCCCACCCCGAACGGCAGCGAGAAGCGCACGTCGCCTTCGACCATGTCGCGCATGTCGGGGATACCGTTGCGGAACTGCAGGGTGCGCTCCAGGCCCATGCCGAACGCGAAGCCCGAATAGACCTCAGGATCGATTCCGCAGGCACGCAGAACGTTCGGGTTGACCATGCCGCATCCGCCCCATTCCACCCAGCCCGGCCCGCCCTTCTTGTTCGGGAACCAGATGTCGACCTCGGCCGACGGTTCGGTGAAGGGGAAGAAGTGCGGCCGGAACCTGGTGCGGCCCTCGGGCCCGAACTCGGCCCGCGCGAACGCGTCGAGGGTGCCGCGCAGATTGGCCATCGTGAGGTTCTTGTCGACGGCGAGTCCCTCGACCTGATGGAAGACCGGGGTGTGGGTCGCGTCGAGTTCGTCGGTGCGGAACGTGCGGCCGATCGAGATGATGTAGACCGGCAGTTCCCGCTCGAGGAGCGCGCGGATCTGTACGGGCGAGGTGTGCGTACGCAGCACCTGCCGCGACCCGTCAGGCGCGATGTGGAACGTGTCCTGTTCGCTGCGCGCCGGGTGGTCCGGCGGGAAGTTCAGGGCGTCGAAGTTGAACTGCTCGGTCTCGACCTCCGGGCCTTCGGCCAGCTCCCAGCCCATCGCGACGAACGTGTCGGCGACGTGCTCGGCCAGGATCGTGATGGGGTGACGGGCGCCGATCGGCTGCCGGGTGGAGGGCAACGTGACGTCGATGCGCTCGGCGACCAGGACCGAGGCGTCACGCTCGGCGCGCAGCACCGCAAGTCGTGCGTCGTAGCCGCTCTGGACCTCGGTCCGTGCGACGTTGACCCGTTTGCCGGCATCGGCGCGTTCGGCCTTGGGCAGCGACCCGAGGGTCTGCCTCGCCAGCGCGACCGGCGAACGGTCACCGAGGTACTCGGTCTTGGCACGAGCGAGGTCGTCGAGGCTCGCTGCCTGGTCGAAGGCATGCCTGGCCGCGCTGACCGCGTCGGCCAGCGCATCGTCTGAAAGGTCTACTGGCTGATCAGCCACCCGGCGATCATAGGCGATGCTCTGAGCGCACTTCGCATCCGTTTGTCGCTTGGCGCGATACCCTCACGCGGTGCTGATCCGGCCTTTGATCGTCGGCGGAGTATGGGTACTGGGCATTGCGGCCGCCGCGCTGTCGGGGTTCCACCACGGCTGGTGGGTGCTGCCCGCCGTGCTTCTGATCGCCCTGGCGGCGCTGGGAACCTGGGACCTGCTGCAGACCCGGCACACCGTCTACCGGCTCTACCCGATTGTCGGACGCGCCCGCCCGCTGATGGAGTCGATTCGACCGCAGATCCGCCAGTACTTCATCGAGGCCAACACCGAAGCGTCACCGTTCGACCGCGAGACGCGCGACATGGTCTACGAACGCGCCGCGGGGACCAAGGGCGACGAGCCCTTCGGCACCGAGCGCGACGTCAACGCCATGGGGTACGAGTTCCTGCGCCATTCGCTACGGGCACGGTTCGCCGACGACCTGGATCCGCGGGTCCGACTGGGCGGCCCCGACTGCAGTCGCCCCTACGACATCGCGCTGCTGAACGTGTCCGCGATGAGTTTCGGGGCGCTGTCGGCCAACGCCATCGAGGCGCTCAGCGCCGGAGCGGCGCGCGGCGGGTTCGCCCACGACACCGGGGAGGGCGGGATCAGCCCGTATCACCTGCGCGGCGGTGGGGATCTGATCTGGGAGATCGGTTCGGGCTATTTCGGATGCCGTGATGCCGAGGGGCGGTTCGACCCCGCGGCCTTCGCGGAGAAGGCGACGCTGCCTTCGGTCAAAGCCGTGTCGGTGAAGTTGTCCCAGGGAGCCAAACCGGGCCTGGGCGGGGTGCTTCCCGGCGCCAAGGTCAGCGCCGAGATCGCCGCCACCCGCGGGGTGCCGGTGGGACACACGGTGGTCTCACCGCCGGCGCACAGCGCCTTCCGGAATCCGATCGAACTGGCGGAGTTCATCTCTACACTGCGCGCCCTCTCCGGCGGCAAGCCGGTGGGGTTCAAGCTCTGCGTCGGTGCACGCTCTGAGTTTCTGTCGATCTGCAAGGGCATTCTCGCCACGGGGATCGCGCCGGACTTCGTGATCGTCGACGGATCTGAAGGTGGAACGGGCTCGGCACCACAGGAATTCGAGGACCACGTCGGCATGCCCCTGACCGAGGGGCTGATGCTGGTGCACAACAGCCTGGTGGGTGCGGGACTGCGGGACCGGATCAAAATCGGAGCGTCGGGCAAGGTCGCCAGTGGCGTCGACATCGTCAGCAGGATCTGCCAGGGCGCGGATTTCACGTTGGCCGCCAGGGCGATGATGTTCGCGGTGGGCTGCATCCAAGCGCTGGAGTGCAATACCAATCACTGCCCGACCGGAGTCGCGACCCAGGATCCCGCCCGCACCCGCGCTCTCGATGTCACCGACAAGACCACGCGGGTCTTCAACTTCCAGCGCGCAACAGTGGCCAGTGCCGCTCAGATCGTGGCATCGATGGGATTGACCGGATTCCATGAGTTGTCCCCCGCGATGCTCAACCGCCGCGTCGAAAGCCAGCGCTCGCGCACCTACGCCGAGATCTACAACTGGCTGATGCCGGGTGAACTGCTCGAGGATCCGCCGGAATCGTGGCGGTCCGATTGGATCGAGGCCTCCGCCGACGAGTTCCGCTGAAGGGTCCTCCTCCGTGCCCGCCGGCGGTGGCCGGCGCAAGGGTCCTGCCACCGGATCGATCAATTACTGCCACCGGAATTAAACGCCTGACCTGCCGGTTTAGGCCATCAGAACACCAAGAAAACGTCAGAACCGCGAGATTCGCTCCACGGCTCCGACCTCCACACAGGGAAGGGCAACAATCATGAAGAACCTCACCGCCG
>NZ_JBAUJR010000486.1:0-23555 GCF_049683935.1 Mycobacterium sp.
CTGGGGTGGGGGGCGAGGTTGCGCGCGGTGCTCGACGGCCCCGACGCCGAGGCTCCCGACGACGTGGTGCGCGGCGCGGCCGACGTGCTTGCCGCGTGGGACTGGAAGACCAGGCCGACAGCCGTGATGGCAATGGCCTCCGAAAGGCATCCGCTGCTCATCGACTCGTTGGCACGCAGGCTCGCCGAACTCGGAAGGCTGGAGCATCTCGGGACGCTCGGCTATGCCGTCGAGCGTCGGCCTGTGACGGCTGCCAACTCGGCGTATCGTGTTGCGGCACTGGCAGGTTCCTGGGATCCGCCCGAATTGCCCGAGCTGACGGGGCCGGTTCTGCTGGTGGACGACATGACCGACACCGGGTGGACGCTGACCATGGCTGCGCGGATCGTGCGACAGGCCGGTGCGCCCGAGGTGTTGCCATTGGTGGTCGCGGCCGTCAGCTGACCGGGGCGGACCCGGGCCCGTACCGCATCGGCCCAGCACCACCCAGTTGGGCGCTGACCGCGTCGGCGGTGCCGATCAACGCTTTGGCGTGGTCGCGGATCTCGTTGTCCGTCAACGCCTTACCGATGCGCATCGACGCAACCATCACCTGGCGTCCATAGTGATCGAACACGGGTGCGGAGATGACGCTGATGTCGTGACGTCGGCGGCCGGGCTTCTCCTCGCGCAGGTACACCCGTTCGCCGATGTCGGAGACCAACTCGCCGAGAAGTGCACGCAATTCGTCGGGCATCGTGCTGGACATCCCTGCCAGCAGTGAGTACAGCCTGCGGCCTCCGGGGGTGAGGCGCTCGACCAGGTAGCCGTCGGCGCGGCATCGTTCGATCACCCGGTGCAGCCGGTCGGGATCGGTGCGCGACGCGTGCAGCGGCACCGTCGGTTCCATCGCCAACCAGTTGCGCACGGCCTCGTCGTCCCACAGCACGAACATCAACCCGACCGGCGGCGCGAACGGGTAGCTCTGGCCGACGTCGACGCCCGGCGTTGCGCCGGCCGGTGCGACGAGGTCCAGCAGCGTGATGCGGTCGTCGATGACGGCCGAGAGCCCTGCGGAGACGCCGAACTTCTCCGACAGCCGGCGCAGTTCCACGCGCGCGGCCGGGCTGACCCGCAGCGACTCCTGCGCGCGGTGTCCGAGCGTGATCAACGACGGCCCCAGGCGGTAGGTCTTGTCGGCGGCGTCGCGCACCAGGTAGCCGGCCTCGGTCAGCGAGGTGGCGATTCCCAGACAGGTCGGCTTGCTCAGCCCCAGTCGCCGCGCAAGTTCCGAGACGCCCAGCCGTTCCCTGGGACGTCCGGCCAGGTAGTCCAAGATCGCCACCACGCGCTCGGTGGGCGGGGAGGCGCGTCCGGCGGTTTCGGATGGCACCTGTGCAGACTACATTCGTTCCATATATGGAACGAGCCGGTCGATATATTGACTCTTGTTAGAACGCGTTCTAGTTTCGAGGCGTGTATTCACAGCCGCTGTCCGACGCGATCGCCGAGGCCGAGGGCCTCGTTGCCGCTGCGCCCTTCATCGAGTCCGAAGCCGACCTGCTCGAGGGTCTGCAGTACCTGGCAGGCTGCATCGCGGCCTGTACGCATGTGGCGTTCGACTACGACCGCGACCACCCGTTCCTGCACAGTGGCACCGGTCCCTTCACCAAGATGGGCCTGGACAACCCGGACACGATGTACTTCGGCACCCGGGTGGCACCCGGCAACGAGTACGTCGTCACCGGTAAACGCGGCACCACCACCGACGTCAGCTTCCAACTGCTGGGCGGTGAGTACACCGATGACAACGTGCCCGACAGCGAGACGGCCTTCGACGACCGCAAGCTCGACATCGCCGCTGACGGGACCTTCGAGTGGCGGTTCACACCTCCCGGTCCGTCACAACTCGTCATCCGCGAGGTGTACAACGACTGGTCCGCACAGCGCGGGACCTTCGCGATCGCGCGGACCGACACCGCGGGCACCGCACCGCCGCCGCTCACCGAGGAACTCATCCGGAAGCGCTACGCCGTGGCCGGAAAACAGTTGGTGCAGCGGGTCAAGACCTGGCTGCAGTTTCCGCAGTGGTTCTATACCGACAGTCCTGCCAACACGATGGTGTCACCGCGACTGACGCCCGGCGGTCTGGCGACCCAGTACTCGTCTGCCGGGCAGTTCGACCTGGCCGGGGATCAGGCGCTGATCATCACGCTGCCCGTCAGCGACGCACCGTATCTGGGGTTCCAACTCGGGAGCCTGTGGTACATCTCGCTGGACTACATCAACCACCAGACATCGCTGAACGGCACTCAGGCGCAGGCGGATCCGGATGGCAAGATCCGCATCGTGGTGTCGGACAGGAACCCGGGCGTGACCAACTGGGTGGAGACACTGGGCCACCGCAAGGGCTTCCTGCAGTTCCGCTGGCAACGGGTCTCGCGCGAGCTCACCGAAGCCGACGGCCCGACCGTCGATCTCGTCGCCTTCGACGACGTCGCCGCGGCGTTGCCCCACTACGAGTCCAACAAGATCTCTGAAGACGACTGGCGGGCGCGGATCGCACTCCGGCAGAGGCAAATCGGCGAAAGAATGGTGGGTTAGCGATGGCTGGAATGCTCGAGGACAAGGTCGTCGTCATCAGCGGCGTGGGACCTGCGCTGGGTACGACGCTGGCACGGCGTTGTGCCCAGGAGGGCGCCGATCTGGTGCTGGCAGCCCGCACCGTGGAGCGACTCGAGGATGTCGCCAAGGAGGTCACCGGCCTCGGCCGGCGGGCACTGTCGGTGGGCACCGACATCACCGACGAGGCGCAGGTGAACAACCTCGTCGACGAGTCGCTGAAGGCCTACGGCAGGGTCGACGTGCTGATCAACAACGCCTTTCGGGTGCCGTCGATGAAGCCGTTGGCCAACACCACCTTCGACCACATGCGCGACGCCATCGAGTTGACGGTGTTCGGCGCGCTGCGGTTGATCCAGGCGTTCACGCCCGCGCTGGCCGAGGCGAACGGTTCCGTCGTCAACGTGAACTCCATGGTGGTGCGGCACTCACAGGCCAAGTACGGCGCGTACAAGATGGCGAAGTCGGCGCTTCTGGCCATGTCGCAGTCGCTGGCCACCGAGTTGGGGGACCAGGGCATCCGGGTGAATTCGATTCTGCCCGGCTATATCTGGGGCGGCACGCTGGAAAGCTACTTCACCCACCAGGCCGGCAAGTACGGTACGACCGTCGACGAGATCTACAAGGCGACGGCCGCCGCCTCCGATCTGAAGCGGCTGCCGACCGAGAACGAGGTGGCTTCGGCCATCCTGTTCATGGCCGGTGACCTGTCTAGCGGCATCACCGGGCAGGCCCTCGACGTGAACTGCGGAGAGTACAAGGCATGACGCGAACCAACGTGGGCACCGTCGAGGACCTGCACGCCTCGGCCACCAAGGCGTGTGGCCTCGACGACTTCGGCAGTGACGACGACAACTACCGCGAAGCGCTCGAGGTGTTGCTGGACTCGTTCGCCCGCGACGCCGACCTGACCGAGATCGGCAGCAAGATGCACCGGTTCTTCACGCGCAACGCCCTGGTGGCTCGCCTGGTGTCCGAGGCCGCGTTCAAGCAGTATCCCGAGCACACCGACGTCGCCGTCGAACGCCCGATCTTCGTGACCGGACTGCCGCGCACCGGCACCACGGTGATTCATCGGCTGCTCACCGCAGACCCGCGGCACCAGGGTCTGGAACTGTGGCTGGCTGAGTTTCCGCAACCGCGGCCACCGCGTGAAACCTGGTCTCAGAATCCGGTTTTCCAGCAGATCGACGCCCAGTTCGCCAAGGCCCACGAAGAGAACCCGGATTACACCGGGCTGCACTACATGACCGCCGACGAGGTGGAGGAGTGCTGGCAGTTGTTGCGCCAATCCCTGCACTCGGTCTCATACGAGACTCTCGCGCACCTGCCCACCTACTCGCGGTGGCTGTCGCAACAGGACTGGACCAAGTCGTACAAGCGGCATCGGAAGAACCTCCAACTGATCGGGCTCAACGAACCGGAGAAGCGCTGGGTGCTCAAGAATCCCAGTCACCTGTTCGCACTCGACGCGATCTTCGCGGTGTACCCCGATGCGCTGGTGGTGCAATGCCACCGACCTGCCGAGACCATCATGGCCTCGATGTGCTCGCTGGCCCAGCACACCACGGAGGGCTGGTCGAACACCTTCGTCGGGGATGTGATCGGCGCCGACTCGATGGAGACCTGGTCGCGGGGGCTCGAGTTGTTCAACACCGAGCGGGCCAAGCATGATCCAGCGCAGTTCTGCGACGTGGACTACTTCGACTTCATCAAGGATCCGATCGCCAGTGTCGAAGGCATCTACCGCCACTTCGGTATCGACTTCACCGACGCCGCGCGGCGGGCGATCACCGACAGCCATGCCGAGAGCCAGAAGGGTCCCCGGGCGCCCAAACACACCTATTCACTTGCGGATTACGGACTGACCGACGAGCAGGTCAAGGCGCGCTTCGCGGGGCTCTGAGTACAGGCACCCACCGCCCGCAATCCACCCCCGTCGACATTCGATAACGTTGTACCGACATTGCATGTCGTCGGTACACCGAGGAGCGGTTACGTCGAATGTCTGACTCGCCATTTGAACTGACGGGCCGCACCGCGGTCGTCACCGGTGCGTCGCGCGGAATCGGCTACGCGCTCGCGGCCGGGTTGATGAGGGCGGGAGCCGACGTCATCACCCTGCAGCGTGCCGACCCCGGGTCCGACCTGCACTCCGTTGCCGCGCAACACCGCCGACGGTTGACGCACCACAGCATCGACCTCGCGTCGGAGGAATCGGTCGCCGCTGCGGTGGCGTCGGTGCTCGCCGACGACACCGTCGACATCCTCGTCAACAACGCCGGAACCCAGATCCGCCATGATTCCGTCGATTACCCACTCGAGGATTTTGACACCATGCTCGCCGTCAACCTGCGGTCGGTTTTCCAGTTGTGCCAGGGCTTCGGCGCTCCGATGGTGCGCCGGGGCAGGGGAAAGATCATCAACCTGGCGTCGCTGCTGAGCTTTCAGGGCGGCTACCGGGTGCCGGCGTACGCGGCCGCCAAGGGGGCGGTGGCGCAGCTGACCAAGGCGCTCTGCAACGAATGGGCGATTCACGGCGTCAACGTGAACGCCGTCGCGCCGGGTTATGTCACCACCGACATGAATGAAGCGTTGATCGCCGACACTGCCCGCCACGAGGCGATCTCGACGCGCATACCGGCCGGCCGGTGGGGCACACCCGATGACATGGTCGGTGCGGTGCTCTTCCTCGCCTCTACCGCGGCAGACTATGTCCACGGCGCGGTGATCCCGGTGGACGGCGGCTGGTTGGCCCGCTGACGTCGTCAGCCGTCGCCGGGGGAGGGGGCGCTGGAGTACTCCTCCAGGCAACCCTCGGCGATCGCGTGTTTGACGCTGTCGGCCAACCTGGGGCAGGACCGGGACCTGGCCGGGTCACCGCCGGACTCACGGATCTCGGCGAAGTGCGCACACCGTTGGGTGGCTTCGGAGTTCCATTGCACCGCGGTGTGCGTCGGACCCAACTTCTTGACCGACACGGCGACGTGGCAGAAGCGACAGTCGATCGACACCAGCCCGGAGGTCAGGTAGCGCTCACGATCGAGCCTGGTCGCTTCGTGCACCGCGGCGGCGCGGTCGGGGTCGGAGGCGAAATCCGGTGCCTTGCGCCACGAACCGGTCCGCTGGTCGTCCGCGACCGACCCGTGGTCGTGGTCGTCGTCGTCGTGTCCGCCGTGCAGCAGCAACATCGAACGGGCCAGCCGATCGACGTCCGGCGGTCGCCGCTCCTGGCTCATGTCACGAAACCTGAGTGGGGTGCTCCGAGGCTTCCTTGTCGGCGGCCTGGCGCTTGAGGTTCTCCTCGACTTCGACGGCCCACTTCTCGTTCGCCGCGGTGGTGTCGACCTCGATCTCGAAGCGGTCGGTCATCTCAGGCGTCACGTCGGCGACGTCGACATAGAACTGCTGGTACCAGCGACGCATCTGGTAGACCGCGCCGTCCTCCTCGACCAGCAGCGGGTTGTCGATGCGGGTCTTGTGCTTCCAGATCTCGACGTCCTGGAGGAAGCCCTTGCTGACACCCTCGGTGAACACCCTGGCGAGTTTGTCGGTGGTCTTCTCGTCGAGCCCCTTGGGCTTCTCGACGATCACGCCCCACTGCAGCATGAACGAGTCCTGGCTGACCGGGTAGTGGCAGTTGATCAGGATGGACTCGGCCTTGAAGCCGCCGTAGTTGTTGTGCAGCCAGTTGATCATGAACGACGGCCCGAAGTAGGAGGCCTCCGAGTCGAGGTGGGCTTCACCGTAGGTGGTGCCCATGTCGTCGATGTCCGGCCGTCCCACGTTGTGCAGGTACTGGCTGGCGATGTGTCCTTCGAAGACGTTCTTGAAGTACGTCGGCAGCCCGTAATGGATGTAGAAGAAGTGGGCCATGTCGGTGACGTTGTCGATGATCTCGCGGCAGTTGGAGCCCTCGATGAGCATCGTGTTCCACCGCCACTCGGTCCACTCGTCGTCGGCGGCCTCGGGGATCTCGGGGATCCGGACTTCCGGCTGAGGTGGATTGCCCTCCGCGTCGTGCCAGACGAACAGCAGACCGCCGCGCACGTCGGTCTCCCATGCTCGGGTCCGGGCCAGCCGTGGCGTGCGCTTGGCGTACGGCACCAGCTTGCACTTGCCGTCGCCGCCCCAGCGCCAATCGTGGAACGGGCATGCCACCTCGTCACCCTTGATGGTGCCCTGGGACAGGTTTCCGCCCATGTGTCGGCAGTAGCCGTCCATAACCTTGAGCTCGCCCTGGGAGTCGGCGAAGACGACGAGCATGGTGCCGAAGATCTCGATGCCGTGCGGCTTGCCGTCGCGGTAGTCCTTGACCGGTCCGAGGCAGTGCCAGCCCCGCGCGTACCTGTCGGGGAGCGCGCCGGTGTCGATCTCGCGGATACCCGCGGTTCCCGCGGATGTGTCAGTACTCACGGTGGGCCTCCCGCTTGTATGGGTCTCGAATTAGAACACGTTACAGTTTTTCTGGCTGTCGGCGCAATCCGATCGGCGTCCACCTGCGGAAATTGTTGCCGACAACACGCGCTGTGAACGTGTACCCGTTCCCGGCACCTGGTTTCGCCCGATCTCCCGGGCCTATATAGTGAACAGCGTGTGCAGTAATTCAGGAGTGACGTCGTGACGGCGCTGACCAGCCGGCAGACGGCCGGGGCGGCGGCCGGTCTGCAGCCGAGGCGCTGGCTCACCGTTGCCGCCGCGACCTGTGCGATCGCCTGGGGTGGCAACGAGTTCACGCCACTGCTGGTCATGTACCGGTCCGGCGGCGGGTTCTCCCCGCTGACGGTCGACCTGCTGCTGTTCGCCTACGTACTCGGCATCGTGCCCGCGTTGCTCATCGGTGGACCCATGTCGGATCGGTTCGGCCGTCGCCCGTTGATGCTTCCCGCGCCGGTGCTGGCCGCACTCGGTTCGACCATTCTGGCGCTGGGAGCCGATTCCGCACTGACGCTTGCGGTGGGACGGGTGTTCAGCGGCATCGCACTCGGGCTGGCGATGGCTGTGGGAGGAAGCTGGATCAAGGAACTGTCCAGTCCTCCGTGGGACGACGGTGATGCCGGGGCCCGGCGCGCCGCGATGAGTCTGACGGCCGGGTTCGGCCTGGGTGCCGGGGTGGCCGGCGTGCTCGCCCAGTGGGCACCCGCGCCGACGGTCTTGGCCTACGCGATTAACATCGTGCTGGCTCTCACGGCCGCCGCGCTGCTGCTGACCGCACCCGAGACCCGCGCGCCCCGCCCGAACGGCGTTCCGGCAGGGCAACACTCGAGCTTTCGCTTCTGGCCCTCTTTGTCAAGCTCGTGGAATGCCCTTTCGGGGGAGTTCCATCGCCGGTGGTTTCTGGTGGTGGTGCTCCCCGTCGCTCCGTGGGTGTTCGGCGCTGGTGCTTCGGCGTACGCGGTGCTGCCCGCGCTGATGACCGACCGGGTGGCCGGCGCTCCGATCGCGTTCTCGGCGTTGATGTGCGTCGTCACCCTCGGGGTCGGCTTCACCGTTCAACACATGGGACGACGACTGGGCAACGGCGGTCTGCGCGCGGTGCTGGCCGGGCTGGTGCTGCTCGCTCTCGGCATGGGGTCCGCCGCCTGGGCGGCATCGGTGTTGACGATCTGGGCGGCGCTGGCCGCGGCCGCGATGCTCGGTGCCGGGTACGGGATGGCGCTGTTGGCCGGCCTCCAGGAGATTCAGCGCATCGCCGGACCGGACGATCTCGCCGGGCTGACCGCGGTCTTCTACAGCTTGAGCTACCTGGGCTTCGCCGTGCCCGCGGCGTTGGCCTTCCTGTCGCAGAACTGGGCCGCGTCGACGTATCCGGTGATGTTCGGCTTCGGCGCGCTCGCGGCGGTCGGATGCCTGTTCGTCGTACTCGTCGGGGCGACGCGCCGACCGGCAATAAGCTGAGCCCGTGGTCGACCGGCAGGACACGAATCGCCGCGGCCGACCGCGCAGCGAGGCCGTGCGCGGTGCCGTCCTCAGGGCTGCCGCCGACCTGGCGCTGAGCGGCGGGCCCGCGGCGGCGACGGTCGACGCCATCGCCAAACGAGCCGAGGTCAGCCGCACCACGATCTACAAGTGGTGGCCGTCGGCGTCGGCGATCGTGCTGGAGGGTCTGCTCGACTCGGTGCGCGCGTCGATCACCCGCCCGCCGGGCAGCACCTCGGTGCAGGCGATCACCCATCACGTCTGCGCGCTGAACTCGATACTGGCCGATCCTGCTGTCGGCCCACTGCTGCGCAACGTGATCGGGGCATCCCCCTCGGATCCCGCCATCGAGCGGGCGCTGCTCGAACAGTGGATCGTCCCGCGCCGCGCTGCGGTCGCAGCGACGATGCGCGAGGCCGTCGGCAGCGGCGAACTGCCCGCCGACGTCGACGTCGAGGTCGCCGTCGACGCCCTGGTGTCACCGCCGTACTACCGGCTGATGTTCGGGATGGCACCGCTCGACGACGACGCGGTCGTGCGACTGGTGAACACGGTGTGGCACGGCTGCCGGACGCCGATCTAGCCGGAATTGCATTCCAACAGACATTTCTCGAGAAACGGCCTGCTGGAATGCAATTCCGGCGCAGAGGACCGTCACCCGGTGAGGAGTTGCTCGCTGAGCTCCCAGAGCCGCCGAGCCGAGTACGCGTTGATGGCGTGCGGCGCCACCTCGGCCGGGATGTCCAGGTCGGGACTGTTGGTCATCGGGCGGTCCTCGGTGTCCACCGGGGAGACGTCGCTGTCCTTCAGGTAGACCCCACCGATGTCCGCCAGCAGCGGGCTGGCCGCGGCGAAGACGATCGTGGCCGCTCCCTGCGCAGCGGTCTTCCGGCCGTGCTCGGGAATGATGATCGGCTGTCCCGCCTCGTCGATCAGACCCATCGCCCGAAGCGCGTCCTCACCGACCGAGCCGTTGAGGTTGGTGCCGACCACCACTCCCGGGTGCGGGGCGTAGCCCCGGATGCCGTCGTCGGACCACCGACGGTCCAGCTCCACGGCAAACAGGACATTGGCCGTCTTCGACTGTGCGTACGCGGTCCCTGCGTCGTATCCGGTGACCAAATGCAGGTCATCCCAATGGATGTCGGACAGCCGGTGGGCGCCGGAGGTCACGCTGACCACCCGGGAACCGCCTGCGGCGCGCAGGGCCGGATACAGCTCCACTGCCAGCTGGAAATGGCCGAGGTGGTTCGTCGCGAACTGGGCTTCGTAACCGCGGCCGTCGACCATCCGTTGGGCGGTTGGAGGCAAGCCTGCGCAGTTGACCAGCATGTGCACCGGTCGGCCGGTGCCGAGCCACCCGGTGGCGAAGTCGGTGATCGAGGCCGGATCGAGCAGATCCAGTCGGCCGACCTCGACACGGTCGAACCCGCCGACCGCGGCCGCTGCGCGAGCGGGGTTTCGGGCACCGACGACAACCGAGGCCCCGGCTCTGCTCAAGGCGCGGGTTGCCTGCAGGCCGATGCCCGAGTGTCCACCGGTCACCACCGCGTTGATGCCTTCCAAGCTGATGCCGTCGAGGACTTCGTCCGCCGTGGCGGCCGCGGAAAATCCCGATCCCAGTGGATGCTGGTTGTGGTGCAGGGTCTCAGGGGACATGCTTACTCTCCTCGAGGTCGAGACGGCAGATAAACGGAACGTTGTTCCGCTAACAATATGGAACATAGTTCCGTTTAGTCAAGAGAAGGGCGAATGGGCGATCGGTCAGCGGCGGGTGACGATGATCCGCCGCGTCGGGTGCGGGCTGACGCCCAGCGCAACATCGAGGCGGTCGTCGACGCCGCCACGGCGGTGTTCGCCGAATCGGGCGTCGACGCGCCGGTCCGGGAGATCGCTGTGCGAGCGGGCGTCGGCGTCGGAACGCTCTACCGGCACTTCCCGCAACGCTCCGATCTCATCGTCGCGGTGTTCCAAAAGGAGATCGATGCGTGTGCCGGCGCGGCTGACCGCCTCGGGACTACCTACGAACCGGACGAAGCGCTGGCGAGGTGGCTGCGCCGCTACACCACGCTGATCGCCACCAAGCGCGGACTGGCTGCCGCGCTGCATTCTGGCGATTCGGCGTTCGACGCGCTGCCCGGCTATTTCGACGAACGTATGGAACCTGCGCTGAGGTCGCTGCTCGATGCCGCGGGGAAGGCAGGCAAGATCAACGCAGACGTCGCGCCGGGCGATCTCCTGCGTGCGGTCGCCAACCTGTGCATGCCTGCCGACGCCGAGTCCTCGGGTCACGCCGACCGGATGGTGAACCTGCTCCTCGACGGTCTGCGCTACCGGTCCGCCGGCGACTAACTCTCCTGCCAGCCCGAGTGGATGTAGGTGTCGGCGAACCGTTTCAGTGAGTCTTTCTTCTTCTCGATCGGGGCGTCGAAGCCCAGGCCGTCGAAGACCCACGGGATGACGATGTTGTCGGTGACGCCCGCCTCGGCCAGTTCGCGGTGGCCGTCGACCCCGAACTTGTCGATGCACACCGCCTGGAACTCGAACGGCTGCTCCGCTCTTCCGAACTCGCCGCGCAGCGCGTTGATCTTCCCGATGGTCTCGGCCAACTGGTCGCCGGTCATCATCGCGCTGGTCCAGCCGTCACCCACCCGCGCGGCACGCTTGAGTGCGACGTCGGTGTGCCCGCCGACATAGAACGGCACGGGGACACTCGGTGCCGGGCTCATCTGCAGTCGGTCGAAATCGTAGAAATCGCCGTGGAATTCGACCATGCCCCCGCCGAGGACGAGTTTGATCACCTCGATCATCTCGTCGACCCGCTTGCCGCGTTTGGCGTAGGGCACCCCGCACCATTCGAATTCCTCAGGAGCCCAGCCGATCCCGACACCGAATCCGAACCGGTTGCCGGTGAGGTTCGCCACCGAACCGACCTGCCTTGCCAGCAGCAGCGGGTTGCGGGAGCCGAGCTTCATCACGTTGGTGTAGAAGCGCAGCGTGGAGGTCACCGCACCCATCGCGCCGGCCGCGATGAGCGGATCGACCCACGGGGTGTCCTCGTTCCACATCCGGGAGCCGTCCGGTGTGTAGGGATAGTCGGCGGCCTGCTTCTCCATGTAGAACAACGAGTCGGGCAGGGCGATGGAGTCGAAGCCGACTTCCTCCGCGGTTCTGGCGATCTCGACGAGTTGGTCGACCGGACCCATCGCGACGCTGCAGGTGTACTGCATCATGAGGCGGCGACGGGCTTATCGGCTGGCTTATCGGCTCCGACGACCCACATCGAGTAGTACTGCGCGCCACCTCCGTAGGCGTGGCCGAGCGCCTTGCGGGCGCCCTCGACCTGGTGCTCGCCGCCCTTGCCCATCACCTGGATGGCCGACTCCGCGAAGCGGATCATGCCCGAGGCGCCGATCGGGTTCGACGACAGCACCCCGCCCGACGGGTTGAACGGAATGCGGCCGTCCATCGCGGTCTCCCCGGCCTCGGTGAGCTTCCAGCCCTCGCCCTCGGGGGCAAAGCCGAGGCTCTCCAACCACATCGGCTCATACCAGGAGAACGGGACATACACTTCCGCGACGTCGATCTCGTCGATGGGGCTGGTGATCCCGGCCGCCTTCCACAGCGCCGCCGCAGCATCGCGGCTCGCCTGCGGGTTGACCTGATCACGGCCGGAGTAGGCCAAGGGTTCGGTGCGCAGTGCGGTGGCGTGGATCCATGCGACGGGATGGCCGTCCGCGACCCGGGCGTCGGCACTCTGCTCGTCGCCGATGACCATCGCGGCCGCCCCGTCCGAGGACGGACATGTCTCGTCGTAGCGGATGGGGTCCCACAGCATCGGGGACTCCATCACCTTCTCCAGCGTGATGTCGGGCTGATGCAGATGCGCCAGCGGATTCCGGGTGCCGTTGAGTCGGTCCTTCACCGCCACCATCGCGCCGATGTGCGTCGGCGCACCGGAGCGACGGATGTAGGCGCGAATGTGCGGTGCGAAGTAGCCACCCGCGCCGGCACCGACGGGTTTGGTGAACGGCACCGGAATGCTCAGCGCCCACATCGCATTGGATTCGGACTGCTTCTCCCACGCCATCGTCAGCACGCGGCGGTACTTGCCGGACTGGACCAGGCTGGCTGCCACGATCGCCGTCGAGCCGCCCACGGAACCGGCGGTGTGCACCCGGATCAGCGGCTTGCCGGTCGCGCCGGTGGCGTCGGCCATGAACAGCTCGGGCATCATCACGCCCTCGAAGAAGTCCGGGGCCTTGCCCACCACGACCGCGTCGATGTCGGCCATCGTGACGCCGGCGTCGACCAGGGCACGATCGATGGCCTCGCGCACCAGGCCGTTCATCGACACGTCCTTGCGCTTGGCGACGTATTTCGTCTGACCGGTGCCCAGAACTGCAGCGAGCTTCTTGCTCATCACTTTCCCTCCAGCACGGCGACCAGGTTCTGTTGCAGCACAGGCCCGCTGGTGGCGTGAGCCAGAACGCGGGAAGCGTTGCCCTCGAAGATGTGTCGGGCGGCGAAGCCGATGCGCTCCAGACCCGCGGAGAACATCGGGTTGGCGGCGAGCACTCCGCCGGACGGGTTGATCCGAGTGGATCCGTTGAGCCCGATCGCCTCTTTGAGGATCAGCTGCTGATGGCTGAACGGGGCATAGATCTCGGCGATCTCGATGGACGAGGCGTCCCCACCGGTCGCGGCGCGCGCCGAGGCCGCCGTGGACGGTGACGTCGTCAGGTCGCGGGCGCCCAGCACGGGCGTCTCGATGCGGTGCTCGATCCCGGTGATCCAGGCCGGTCGCTCCCGCAACTCGCGGGCGCGGTCCCCGGAGGCCAGCACGATCGCCGAGGCGCCATCGGTGATCGGGGCGATGTCATGGCGGCGCAACGGATCTGCGAAGTACGGCCGTTCCAGTAGTTCCTCGATGCTGCTCGCCGGCTCCACCGAGTCGGTCCGCGGGGCGGCCGCCATCGCGTCGAGCGCCACCTGGGCCATCTGCTCGGCGGTCCACTTGCCCGAGTCCAGCCCGAACCGGGCCTGCAGGCCGGCCATGCTGACCGAGTCGGGCCACAGCGGGGCGACGGTGTAGGGATCGGTCTGCAGCGCCAGAACCCGGCGCAGAATGCCCGCCGAGGACTTGCCGAAGCCGTAGACCAGTGCGGTGTCGATCTCACCGGTCAGCAGCTTGATGTAGGCCTCGTACAGTGCCCAGGCTGCGTCCATCTCCACGTGAGACTCGTTGATCGGGGGCACCGCACCGATCGAGTCGATGGCGGAGATGAACGAGAATGCTCGGCCGGCAAGATAATCCGACGATCCCGAGCACCAGAAGCCGATGTCGGTCTGTTTGAGTCCCAGCTCGGCGTAGATCTCGGCGAAACACGGCATCAACATCTCGACGCCATTGGTGGTCCCGTCGGTGCGGCGCACATGTGGTGCGTGCGCGAACCCGACGACGGCTACTTCTTCTCCCAAAGCCATGAGTCTCGTGTCCCTTTACAGGTGCTTCTTGTAGGTGTCGTAGTCGGCGTCCGGCTCACCCGTCGGCCGGAAGTACTCGATGTTGTCGATACCGAGGCCCCACTCTTCGCGGGGCTTCCACACGGCTTTCACCCGCATTCCCATCCGGACCTCGTCGGCGGCGATATCGGCGACGAGGTGCAGGACCGGGATGTCCGCACCGTCGAGCAGCACGTAAGCCGCGACGTAGGGCGGCTTGATCCGCTGTCCGGCGAACGGGATGTTGATGATTGCGAACGTCGTCACCGTGCCCGCGTCGGAGAGCTCGATGAACTCGTCGAGCTGCTGGCCGGTCGCCGGATCCGCTTCCCGCGCAGGGAAATACACTTTCCCGCCGGGGCCGGTCCGGCCCCCGAGCAGCTTGCCGGTCTCCAGCGCGCGCAGGAAGGCGCTCTCCGGACGTGACGCCGTGTGCTGGATCTCGATGCTGCTCGGCGAGACCTGGAGGGTCACCGGGTCGAGTCCCTCCGCCGGGGGAGGGACGTCCTCTTCCTCGTCGCCGAGGGCGAAGTACGCGATGTCGGTGATGGCACCGACCGTCTCGTCCGCCCAGTGCGCGTGCACCCGCGCGCCGGTGCCGATGGCATCCGATGAACCCGCATCGACGGCGTGCAGCAGTGGGGTGTCGGCCCCGTCGAGCAGAATCAGCGCCCAGGCGAACGGTCGATCCAGAGGCTGACCCTCCAGCGGCTCGGACTGCCAGGTCCACGACAGCACCGTGCCGACGCCGGCGACCGGGACGACCTCGGTCAGGGCTTCGTAGGTGACGGGGTCATACTCAGCGGGCGGAACGTGGACGCGGCCATCCGACCCGCGTACCCCGACAATGCGTCGCTCGCGCAGAGCGGTGAAGAACTCGCCGAGGAGTGGTCCTACTGAACGGGTGTAGTCGAATGACAGCCTCAGTGGCGCCGAAAGTGGCGGCTCATGGGGATCGATCTGCACCGGGCTGCTTTGGCTGGTGGTCACGGCATCGAGTAGAACAGGTTCTAAGTTTGGTTTCAAGGAGCGGGCCGGGCGGCCCGAAAGGACGGGTGCAGTGAAGCTGGGTCTTCAGTTGGGATATTGGGGTGCGCAGCCGCCCACCAACCACGCGGAACTGGTCGCCACCGCCGAGGAGGTCGGCTTCGACACCGTGTTCACCGCCGAGGCGTGGGGCTCGGATGCCTACACGCCGCTGGCGTGGTGGGGACGCGAGACGACGCGGATGCGGTTGGGCACCTCGGTGATCCAACTGTCCGCCCGCACCCCGACCGCGTGTGCGATGGCGGCGCTGACCCTCGACCATCTGTCCGGCGGTCGCCACATCCTCGGGCTGGGCGTATCCGGGCCCCAGGTCGTCGAGGGCTGGTACGGGCAGAAGTTCCCCAAGCCGCTCGCCCGCACCCGCGAGTACGTCGACATCTTTCGTCAGGTGTGGGCCCGGGAAGCCCCGGTCCGCAGCGACGGCCCGCACTATCCGCTGCCGCTGACCGGCGAGGGCACCACCGGGCTGGGCAAGAACCTCAAACCGATCACGCATCCGCGGCGCGCCGACATCCCGGTGATGCTCGGCGCCGAGGGGCCCAAGAACGTCGCCCTCGCGGCCGAGATCTGTGACGGCTGGCTGCCGATCTTCTACTCACCGCGCATCGCGGGGATGTACAACGAGTGGCTGGACGAGGGTTTCGCCCGTCCGGGTGCGCGGCGTACCCGGGAGACGTTCGAGATCTGCGCGACGGCGCAGGTCGTCGTCACCGACGATCGCCCGGCGGTCATGGAGATGATGAAGCCGCACCTTGCGCTCTACATGGGCGGGATGGGCGCAGAGGACACCAACTTCCACGCCGATGTCTACCGCCGGATGGGTTATGCCGAGGTCGTCGACGACGTCACTCGGCTTTTCCGCAACGACCGCAAAGACGAGGCGGCCACGGTCATCCCCGACGAGTTGGTCGACGACTCCGCGATCGTGGGCGACCTTGCCTACGTCCAGGAGCAGATCAAGGCGTGGGAGGCCGCGGGCGTGACCATGATGGTGGTGGGTGCCCGCTCATCCGATCAGATCCGCGATCTTGCGGGTCTTGTGTAGACAGTTCTTGCAGGGTGTCTAGAACACGTTCTAGATTGACGGTGTGACCGACCTCTCGCAACACACCATCGCCGGCTCTGTTCTCACCATGCCGGTCCGGGTGCGCACCGCCTATCAGCACACCGCGATGTTCGTCGTCGACGCCGACGCTGCGCAGCGGATGATCGACCACAGCGGCCTGCAGGTGTGTCGGTTCGCCAGAGGGCGCGCGTTGGTGGTGTTGATGCTGATGCGCTACGAGGACACCGACCTCGGCCAGTACTACGAGTACGGCACCAACGTGATGGTCAATCCTCCGGGGTCCACCGCGAGCGGGTTGTCGGCGCTGCAGTCGGCCGGCGCATTCGTCCACCACCTTCCGGTCGACCAGTCCTTCACGCTGGAGGCCGGCCGGACGATCTGGGGCTACCCGAAGGTGCTGGCCGATTTCACCATCCGCAAGGGCCGCTCGTTCGGGTTCGACGTGAGCATCGACGGACAGCTTGCCGTGAGCATGGAGTTCCAGCCCGGCCTGCCGGTGCCGTCGACCTTTACGTCGAGTAGGCAGGTGCACAACACGTACTCGCATCTGGACGGCGTCACCCGCGAAACCGCAGGCGAGATGCTGCTCACCGGGGTGCGCTACCGGCCCGGCGGGGTGAAGCTCCGTCTCGGCGACCACCCGTACGCGGCCGAACTGGCCTCGCTGGGTCTGCCCAAACGCGCGCTGATGTCCAGTTCGGCTGCCAACGTGGACATGACCTTCGCCAACGCCCGCGTGATTTCCCAGTGAGCACCAACCCCAGGAGTGTTATGACGTCCACATCCCCCGCTGTCGAAGCCGGTCTCGACGCCCGTCCGGATGTCGACCTCGCCGACGGCCGCTTCTACGCTGACGGCCCCGCGGCACGTGAGGCCTACAAGTGGATGCGGGCCAATCAGCCCGTGTTCCGGGACCGCAACGGCCTGGCCGCGGCCACCAGCCACCAGGCGGTTCTCGACGCCGAACGCAACCCGGAACTGTTCTCCAGTGCAGGCGGTATCCGCCCGGATCAGCCCGGCATGCCCTACATGATCGACATGGACGATCCGGCACACCTGTTGCGGCGCAAGCTCGTCAACGCCGGCTTCACCCGCAAGCGCGTGATGGACAGGCTGTCGTCGATCGAGACGCTCTGCGACACGCTGATCGACGCCGTGTGCGAACGCGGCGAATGCGACTTCGTCCGTGACATCGCCGCACCGCTGCCGATGGCCGTGATCGGCGACATGCTCGGCGTTCTGCCCGACGAGCGCGACATGCTGCTGAAGTGGTCCGACGATCTCGTGGGCGGGCTCAGCTCGCACGTCGACGAGCAGACAGTGCAGAAGCTGATGGACACCTTCGCCGCCTACACCGCGTTCACGATGGAGGTGATCGCCAAACGGCGTGCCGAGCCCACCGACGACCTGTTCTCCGTTCTGGTGAACTCGGAAGTCGAGGGCCAGCGGATGTCCGATGACGAGATCGTCTTCGAGACGCTGCTGATCCTGATCGGCGGCGACGAGACCACCCGCCACACGCTCTCCGGCGGTACCGAGCAGCTGCTGCGGCACCGCGACCAGTGGGAGGCGTTGGTCGCGGATCCTGACAAGCTGCCCGGCGCCATCGAGGAGATGCTGCGCTGGACCTCTCCGGTGAAGAACATGTGCCGGGTGCTCACCGGCGACACCGAGCTCCACGGGACCGAGCTGCGCAAGGACGAGAAGATCATGCTGATGTTCGAGTCCGCCAACTTCGACGAGAGCGTCTTCGGTGATCCCGAGAACTTCCGGATCGACCGGAACCCGAACAACCACCTGGCGTTCGGGTTCGGAACGCACTTCTGCCTCGGCAACCAGCTGGCCCGCCTCGAGCTCTCCCGGATGACCACGAGGGTGCTCCAGCGGTTGCCCGACCTGCGACTGGCCGAGGGAGCGGAGGTGCCGCTGCGGCCGGCCAACTTCGTCAGCGGTCCCGAGGCCATGCCGGTGGTGTTCACGCCGACGGCGCGGGTGCTCGACTGACGTTCTGCCGAAACGGTATTCCACGCGGTTTCGAGGCCACTTGGGCCGCGCGGAATACCGTTTCGGCGGAGTTTTTACTTCATCTGGAAGTTGGGGGCCCGCTTTTCCTTGAAGGCCCGCGGGCCTTCCTTGGCGTCGTCGGACAGGAACACCGGGATGCCGTTGGCGGTGTCGGGCTTGAACGCGTCCAGCTCGTGCATGCCCTCGGCCTCGCGGATGGTCTTGAGGATGGCCTGCACGGCCAGCGGACCGTTGTTGTTGATCACCTCGGCGATCTCGAGGGCCTTCTCCAGCGCGGTGCCGTCGGGCACCACATAGCCGATCAAGCCGTACTGCAGCGCCTCGGCCGCGGTGATGTGACGGCCGGTCAGCAGCAGGTCGCAGGCGATCGTGTACGGGATCTGGCGGGGCAGTCGCACCGCGGATCCGCCCATCGGATACAGGCTCCACTTCGCTTCGGAGATGCCGAACTTTGCGCTCTCGCCGGCGACGCGGATATCGGTGCCCTGCAGGATCTCGGTGCCGCCGGCGATCGCGGGACCCTCGACGGCCGCGATCAGCGGCTTGGTCAGGCGTCGGCCCTTCAGCAGTCCCTCGATCTTGGTCGGGTCGAAGGCGCCGCTCTTGAACGAGTCCCCGGGCGGTGCCTTGGTGGCGGTCTTGAGGTCCATGCCCGCGCAGAAGTAGCCACCGGCGCCGGTCAGGATGCAGGTGCGGATCTCGGGATCCTCGTCGACGCGGTTCCACGCATCGACCATTATCGAGAGCATCTCAGTGGAAAGTGCGTTGCGTGCCTCGGGCCGATTCAGCGTCAGGATCAACGTGTGTCCGCGCTGCTCAATGAGGGCGTCGGGGCCCTTCTGGGGTTCCGCCACGAGTATCCGCCTTCCAGCGTCGGTGCCACAGACTTGTCTGGAAATGTAACACGTTCTAGTTTAGAGCTGTGGCCCTGAATATCGCGGATCTCGCCGAACACTGCATCGACGCTGTGCCCGATCGCATCGCCCTCATCGGTGGCGACGAACAGTTGACCTACGCCCAGTTGGAGGAGAAGGCCAACCGGCTGGCCCACTACCTCATCGACCAGGGTGTCAAGAAGGACGACAAGGTCGGCCTGTACTGCCGCAACCGCATCGAGATCGTCATCGCGATGCTCGGCATCGTCAAGGCCGGCGCCATCCTGGTCAACGTCAACTTCCGCTACGTCGAGGGTGAGCTCAAGTACCTCTTCGACAACTCCGACATGGTGGCGTTGGTGCACGAGCGCCGGTACGCCGACCGGGTGGCCAACGTGCTGCCCGAGACTCCGAACGTGAAGACCATCCTGGTGGTTGAGGACGGCAGTGACGATGACTTCGAGCGCTACGGCGGCGTCGAGTTCTCCTCGGCACTGGAGCAGGGTTCGCCGGAGCGTGACTTCGGGCCGCGCAGCGAGGACGACATCTACCTGCTGTACACCGGCGGCACCACCGGCTTCCCCAAGGGTGTGATGTGGCGCCACGAGGACATCTACCGGGTGTTGTTCGGCGGCACCGACTTTGCCACCGGCGAGCCGATCGCCGACGAGTACGACCTGGCCAAGCAGGCTGCCGCCAGCGGGCCGATGGTCCGGTACCCGATCCCGCCGATGATCCACGGCGCCACCCAGTCCGCCACCTGGATGTCGCTGTTCTCCGGCCAGACCGTGGTGCTGGTGCCCGAGTTCGACGCCGACGAGGTCTGGCGCACCATCGCCACGCACAAGGTCAACCTGCTGTTCTTCACCGGTGACGCGATGGCGCGGCCGCTGCTGGATGCGCTGCTGGCCCACCAGGACGCCGGGAACGAATACGACCTGTCATCGCTGTTCCTGCTCGCGAGCACCGCTGCGCTGTTCTCCACCAGCATCAAGGAGAAGTTCCTCGAGCTGCTGCCCAACCGGATCATCACCGACTCCATCGGGTCCTCGGAGACCGGCTTCGGCGGCACCAGCATCGTGGCCAAGGGGCAGTCACACACCGGTGGTCCCCGGGTCACGATCGACAGGAACACCGTCGTCCTCGACGAGGACGGCAACGAGGTGGTCCCGGGTTCTGGCGTGCGCGGCATCATCGCCAAGCGCGGCCACATCCCGGTCGGCTATTTCAAGGACGAGAAGAAGACCGCCGAGACCTTCAAGACGATCAACGGTGTGCGGTACGCGATCCCGGGCGACTACGCCGAGGTCGAGGCCGACGGCAGCGTGACGATGCTGGGCCGCGGTTCGGTGTCGATCAACAGCGGCGGGGAGAAGATCTACCCCGAAGAAGTCGAAGCCGCGCTCAAGGGTCACCCCGACGTGTTCGACGCGCTCGTCGTCGGTGTGCCGGACCCGCGCTTCGGTCAGCATGTCGCCGCTGTGGTGCATCCCAGAGAAGGCGTGCGGCCGACGCTCGCCGAGCTGGATGCCTTCGTGCGCAAGGAGATCGCCGGTTACAAGGTGCCGCGCAGCCTCTGGTACGTCGACGAGGTCAAGCGTTCGCCCGCGGGCAAGCCCGACTACCGCTGGGCCAAGGACACCACCGAGGAGCGGCCCGCCGATGACGTGCACGCCAAACATGCTGGGGTGAAATAGCCATGGGGCGAGCGAAGCGACGGGGGAAATGACAATGAGAACCGAACTCTGCGAGCGCTTCGGCATCGAGTACCCGATCTTCGTCTTCACGCCGTCGGAGAAAGTGGCCGCGGCGGTCAGCAAGGCAGGCGGGTTGGGTGTGCTGGGTTGCGTCCGCTTCAACGATGCCGACGACCTCGAGAACGTGCTGCAGTGGATGGACGCGAACACCGACGGTAAGCCGTACGGCGTCGACATCGTGATGCCGGCCAAGGTGCCCACCGAGGGCACCAGTGTCGACATCGACAAGCTCATCCCGCAGACGCACCGCGACTTCGTCGAGAAGACGCTCGCCGACCTCGGGGTACCGCCGCTGCCCGACGACGAAGCGAAGTCCGAAGGTGTTCTCGGATGGCTGCACTCGGTGGCGCGCAGCCACGTCGAGGTGGCGCTGCGGCATCCCATCAAGCTGATCGCCAACGCGCTGGGCTCACCGCCCAAGGACGTCATCGACCAGGCCCACGAGGCAGGCGTCCCGGTGGCCGCTCTGGCGGGCTCGGCCAAACACGCACTGCGCCATGTCGAGAACGGCGTGGACATCGTCGTCGCGCAGGGTCACGAGGCCGGCGGACACACCGGCGAGATCGGCTCGATGGTCCTGTGGCCGGAGATCGTCGACGCGGTCGCCGGCAGGGCATCGGTGCTCGCCGCGGGCGGCATCGGCACCGGTCGTCAGGTCGCGGCTGCGCTCGCGCTCGGAACTCAGGGTGTCTGGATGGGGTCGGCGTTCCTGACCGCGGCCGAGTACGACCTCGGGGTGCGCACCGCGGGCGGCGCATCGGTGATCCAGGAGGCGATGCTCGCCGCGACATCCAGCGACACCGTGCGCCGGCGGATCTACACCGGAAAGCCTGCGCGGCTGCTGAAGTCGCGCTGGACTGAAGCCTGGGACGCCGACGGCGCACCCGAGCCACTGCCGATGCCGCTGCAGAACATTTTGGTCAGCGGGGCTCACCAGCGGATGAACGAGGCGAAGGACCCGAGCGCCGTGGCCATGCCGGTGGGTCAGATCGTCGGCCGGATGAACGAGATCCGTCCGGTCGCCGACATCGTCGCCGAACTGGTCAGCGGCTTCGAGGAAGCGACCACGCGGCTGGACGACATCCGCGAGGGTTAGTCCGGCAGCAGTTCGAAATCGGTTCGGGTGGAAGCGATTCCGTTCACCCGGATGTCCACGCCGTGGACGCCCGGGTAGTAGCGCCGGGTGGTGATGGGCCGCAGCGAGTGTTCCCTCGTGATCGTGACCCGCTCGCCCGGGGCCAGTGTCCTGGTGGTCAGCTTGAACACCTTCGCAGCCTGGCCGCCGTTGGCCTTGCGGTGGTGGACGGCGTAGTCGATCGCCAACCGCGCGGGCTCGTCACCGTCATTGCCGATGGTGGCCGAGAACCTGAGGCGCCCGCCGAACGGCACCGTCGCCTCCTCCAGCACCGGTCCGTCGATCGTGACGGTGACCGCGGGGAACCCGAGCAACTCCAGTGCGACCGGGTGCCCGCGCTTGACCAGGGTACGAAGCCCGTGGCGTACCACCGCGGGTGTGCTGCCGTCGGGCGCCGCGGCCGCGAGCCAGCGCCGCGCGGTGTCGACCACGGGGTCGGCGTGGTCGCGGCTGAGGTCGTTGAGGTGGTTGGCCACCGAACGGCGCACCACGGGATCGGGGTCGCGGTAGAGCGCGTCGAGGATCGAGATCGTGGCGTCGGTCCTGGCGCCGAGTTGCGGGACCCGAATCGCCCACGGCAGGTATGGCCGGGTCCCCTCGGAGGCCAATCGGCGGATCGCCGCGTCGGGCGAGGTGGTCCACGCCGCGATGATCGTCAGCGCGCGATCGGGGTCATGACGCAGAAGGGTCCGGATGGCGAACTCAGCGGTCAATCGTCCGGTCAGATCAGCCAGCAGAGCCATCGCGTCATCAAAGGCGGGGTGACCGCCGTCCAGCACAGCCCGGTCGGCGACCGCGGTCGACACCGGCCAGATCATCCAGCCGCTGAACGGCGCCGTGCCGTCCCGGGCCGAACGCACCACCGCGGCCAGCGTCGCGAAGTCACCGGGGACATCGGCCAGAAGCGCATCACGGAGCAGATCGGCACGTCCGCGCAACGGCAGCGGGCCCAGCCCGGTGGCCACCTTCCGCAGGGCGGTCAGGGAGTTTGCCGGGGCGGCCGCCTCGATGGCCGACACAAGAGCCGTTGCGGTGCCTTCATTGATCAGTTCCTCGGCCAACGGCATGCAGCGATGCTAGCCACCGGGTCCGACGCGCCGGCGTAGGTTGGCTGCTGTGAACGGTGCACATGCTCTGCTGAGCACGCTGGTCGGCAATGGCGTGGACACGTGCTTCGCCAACCCGGGCACCTCGGAGATGCACTTTGTGGCCGCGCTTGACGGCGTGCCGCAGATGCGCGCCGTCCTGGCGCTGTTCGAGGGCGTGGCCACCGGAGCCGCCGACGGGTACGCGCGGATGGCCGGCAAGCCGGCGGCGGTGCTCCTGCACCTGGGGCCCGGCCTGGGTAACGGCCTGGCGAACCTGCACAACGCGCGGCGGGCGCACACCCCGATGATCGTTGTGGTCGGCGATCACGCGACGTATCACAAGGCCTACGACGCACCGTTGGAATCCGATATCGATGCGGTGGCCGGCACCGTGTCCGGGTGGGTGCGCCGCACGATGCGCACCGCCGACATCGCCGCCGACGCCTGCGATGCGATCACCGCGAGCCGGGCCGGTCTGGTGTCGACGTTGATCCTGCCCGCTGACGTGTCCTGGAACGACGGTGGTCGCACTGCTCC
>NZ_JBAUJR010000487.1:0-11401 GCF_049683935.1 Mycobacterium sp.
GCCGCCCGTGCGCCGATGGCGGCCCTGGCGACCTCCGAACGTGGACTGAGCTCGCTGCTCGGCGTCCTGGAGCGGGGCCGGATGCTGCCCGCCGAGGAACTGCACGAGTTGAGGACGGCCGCGGATATGACGGTGGCGACGATGTCGGCCACCGCCGCCGAGGTGGTGTCGATGGAGCGGGCCATCAACGCGGCCCCGCAGTCGCGGGCCCACCTCGCGCCGACGATCGCCGCCTTTCGGTCCCAGCTCGATCGCGGTGCCCATCAGTACAACGAGATGGTCACCGCCGCAGCACAGCTGGTGTCAGCGGCCAACTCGGGGTCGATGTCGAGTTCGCCGATGTCGCAACGGCGCTACCGCGACGAGCTGGCCCTGGCCACCGACCGGCTGACCGGCTGGGCGCAGGCATTCGACGAGCTCGGCCGATTGCGCGGTGCCTGACCGGCGCCAGGTCAGAACGTCGGGCGCAGCGACGGGAGCACAGACGCGGCGACCGCCCGCAGCGGAGCTTTGACCAGGGTGTCGAAGAAGTCGAAGTAGTCGCGCCACAGCGTGACCTTGCCGTCGTGCACCTCGAACGTGCCACAGACCCAGAACTGGAGCCGTAGCGGCCCGATGATGATCGCGTCGGTGCGCTCGGTCAGCACGGTCGTGCCGTCTTCGGCGATGCGGTGGAACTTCACCGCGAACCCGACCTTGCCCTCGCCGCGTCGCAACACCTTCATGATCCGGGCGCGACCACGGATGGAGGGCAGGCCGACGTTCTGCCAGATCAACTCGGGCGCCGCGAGCGACTCGACGGTGTCGAAGTCCTCGTCGGCGAGTGCGTACAAGAACGCCTGCACCGTACGGGAGTTGGTCGCTGTGTTGATGAGCAGTGCCTCGTCGGTCATCGCCTGAGCCTAACGGTGGATGCTGTGGCAGGGTAGCCCGCATGCGTGTCGCCGTGGTCGCAGGACCCGATCCCGGACACGCCTTTCCGGCGATCGCATTGTGCCTGCGTTTCCTGGCCGCGGGCGACGAGCCGACGCTGTTGACCGGTAGGAAATGGCTCGATGTGGCGCGGGGTGAGGGCATCGACGCACTCGAACTCGACGGGCTCGATCCGACGGCCGAGGACGACGATGCCGATTCCGGCGCCAAGATCCACCGGCGGGCGGCGCGCATGGCGGTGCTCAACAGCGAGCGGATCGGGGACCTGGGGCTCGATCTGGTGATCTCGGATTCGATCACCACCTGCGGGGGACTGGCTGCCGACCTGCTCGGACTGCCGTGGATCGAGCTGAACACCCATCCGCTCTACCGGCCGTCGAAGGGCCTTCCGCCGCTGGGCAGTGGACTGGCGCCCGGGGCCGGTCTGCGCGGCCGGCTGCGTGACTCCGTCCTGCGGTCTCTCAGTGCGCGTTCCTGGCGTGCCGGTCTGCGCCAGCGGTCCGAGGCACGTGTCGGGATCGGCCTTCCCGCCGTCGATCCGGGCCCGCTGCGGCGCCTCATCGCGACGCTGCCCGCCCTGGAGGTGCCCCGACCCGACTGGCCCACCGAGGCCGTCGTGGTGGGCCCGCTGCATTTCGAGCCGACGACATCGGTATTGGAGCTGCCGCCCGGGGACGGACCCGTCGTAGTGGTCGCACCGTCGACCGCGAACACCGGAGCCAGTGGGCTCACCGAACTCGCGCTGGAGACGCTCGTGCCCGGCGACGTGCTGCCGAAGGGCGCGCGCGTGGTGGTGTCGCGGCTGGAAGGACCGGAGGGGCAGATCCCGCCATGGGCGGTGGTCGGACTCGGACGGCAGGACGAACTGCTCTCCCGCGCGGATCTGCTGATCTGCGGTGGCGGCCACGGAACCGTCGCAAAATCACTGCTCGCCGGCGTGCCCATGGTCATCGTCCCCGGCGGCGGCGACCAATGGGAGATCGCCAATCGTGTTGTGCGGCAGGGGAGTGCGCAGCTCATCAGGCCGCTCACGCCCGACGCGCTCGCCGCGGCCACCCGGGAAATACTGGGCTCACCACGCTACCGGGAGGCCGCGAGGCGGGCCGGTGCCGGTGCCGCGGAGGTCGCCGATCCGGTACGGGTGTGCCACGACGCACTCGGCCTGTCGGCGTAAGTTGGGCCTGTGCGGCTGACGGAATTCTCTGAGCTCGTGGAGCGCCAGTTCGGTGCGATCCGGGCGTCGTCGATGCTCGTCGACCACGTGCTGACAAGCCTGGGTGGTCGCACCGGGGCCCAGGCCATCGAGGACGGGGTGGATCCCCGCGAGGTGTGGCGGGCGCTGTGCGCGGACTTCGAGGTCCCGCGCGATCAGTGGTGAAAACGTCACACACTGCCGTCCGGGGCCGGAAGCGCGACGTTGACCAACGTCAGAGTCCGTTGGGTCGCCGCTTCGAGGTCACTGGCCTCTGCGGCGGTCAGCGGCCCGCAGATCCAGTCCCAGTGCGCCGCCACCATCTGTCCGGGTACCGGCGCGGGCGCCAGCGACGCTCCGTTCCTGCGCCATCGCACCCGCTCGGTGGCGGGCGCACCGAGGCTGAGCTCGCCGTATTCGAAAGTCAGCGGACGCGAGATGATGACGGCGTGATCGTCACGCACCTCATCGACGAGGCCCCAGCGAATCCTGCAGTCCTGCATGACTTTCAACGGTCTGATGGGGTCGCGATCCAGAAATCGCGCCCACGGGTACACCACGAAGACGTGAAAACTGTGATTGGCCAGGGCGTTGTCAGGCGTGACCTCGGCGAGCAGGCCCGTCACCTGTCGACTGAACGCATCCCGGAGCCGGGCCAGCATCACCGAGGGATCGACGTCATTCAGCAGCTGCCCGCCCACCCAGTAGCTGCGGACGACCTCCTCGTCGAGGGGATCCGGCCGGCCGGCAGCATCGGCGATGGCGCGCAGATAGGGCCATGCGCCGTCGAACTCGCGGGCGTAGTCGGCCAGCTCCGTTACATCCCTTCCGGGCAGGGCCCCGGTGCCGGGCGGGCCGCAGTACCCGAGTTCATTGGGCGGGTAGGCGTACCTGGCGAACAATGCGTGTCCAGGATGGGCAGGGCCGGCCGTCGCCGCCATTCAGCAGATCCGCGGAAGTTGTTCGCCGATGGGCAGGTCGACAACCCGGGTGCCGCCGAGCGCGGTACGCGCCACGACCATCCCCGCGTGCTCAGCGACACAATTGCCGATTATCGCGGCGCCGCCGCCGTAGGGGTGGGCGTGCATCGCGGCGAGCACCCGGTCGGCGTCCTCGGGTGCGACGAAGGCGATCAGCTTGCCTTCGTTCGCGACATAGAGGGGATCAAGGCCCAACAGTCCGCAGGCGTCACGAACATCGCCGGGAATGGGAAAAGATCGCTCGATCAACGAGATTCCCACACCGGCGGCCTTGGCGATCTCATTCAGCGTCGCCCCGATACCGCCTCTGGTGGGGTCGCGCAGGGTATGGATGTCGGCGTCGGTGTCGATCATCGCCGCCACCAGACCGTGCAGAGGTGCGCTGTCGCTGGCGACGGCGGTGCTGAACTCGAGGCCCTCTCGGCAGCTCATCACGGCCACCCCGTGCACGCCGATGTCACCGCTGACGATCACCACATCACCCGGGCGAGCCCGCTCGGGGCGGATGTCGGCGCGCCGGTCGACCAGACCGATGCCCGCGGTGTTGATGTAGACGCCGTCACCGTGACCGGAGTCGACCACCTTGGTGTCACCGGTCACCAACTTCACCCCAGCCGCGAGCGCCGCGGTCCCCACCGCGTGCGCGACCCGCGCGAGTTCGGCCAGTGCCGTGCCCTCCTCGAGGATGAACGCGGTGGACAGCGCCAACGGCTGCGCTCCGGCCATGGCCAAGTCGTTGACCGTGCCGTTGACCGCAAGATCGCCGATGCTGCCGCCGGGGAAGAACAACGGCTTGACCACATACGAGTCGGTGGAGAAGGCCAACCTCGCGGAGCCGACCTGCAGCACCGCGGAGTCGCCCATCGCGGCGTCCGCCGCCGAACCGAATGCCGGCAGGAAGAGGTGCTCGATGAGCTCGGCGGACATCGCCCCGCCGCCGCCGTGTCCCATCAGGATATTGGGCGCATCGCGCAGCGGTGCGGGGCATACCCACGCTTCCATGTCGATCGCCGTCGGTCCGGGTGTCTCAGGCATGCGTCACCTCCAGCCGGCGGTACAGGTAGTAGGCCGCGCACGCGCCCTCGGATGAGACCATGGTGGCGCCCAACGGGTTTCGCGGTGTGCACAATGTGCCGAACGCCGAACACTCGTGCGGCTTGATCAGGCCCTGGAGCACCTCGCCCGACCGGCACACCGCGGACTCCTCGGTGCGGATGTCGGTGACCGCGAACCGGTGCTCGGCGTCGAAGTCACGGTACTTCGCGGACAGCCGCCAGCCGCTCGACGGAATCATCCCGATGCCGCGCCAGGCCCGGTCCGTCACGTCGAACACATCGAGCAGCATCGCCTTTGCAGGGGCGTTGCCTTCGGCGCGCACCGCACGTGGGTACGCGTTCTCCATCTCATGTCGCCCGGACTCGAGTTGCAGCACGGTTCGCCGGATGCCTTCGAGGATGTCCAGCGGCTCGAAGCCGGTGACAACGATCGGAATGGCATATCTGTCGCACAGGGGTGGGTATTCGGCGGTACCCATCACAGAGCAAACATGGCCTGCGGCCAGAAATGCCTGCACCCGACAGGTCGGAGACTCCATGATCGCCGCGATGGCGGGCGGGACGAGCACGTGCGATACCAAGAGCGAGAAGTTTTTGATGCCAAGTCGTTTGGCTTGATACACCGTCATCGCGTTGGCGGGGGCGGTGGTCTCGAAACCGATCCCGAAGAACACCACCTGCTTGCCGGGATTGTCCTTGGCGATGGTGAGCGCATCCAGTGGTGAGTAGACCACCCGCACATCGCCGCCCTCGCTCTTGATCCGGAACAGGTCCTTACCGCTGCCCGGGACCCGCAGCATGTCACCGAACGAACAGAAGATCACGTCGGGCCGGGACGCGATCTCCAGCGCTTTGTCGATGATCTCCAGCGGCGTCACGCATACCGGACAGCCCGGGCCGTGGATCATCTCGATCTCATCGGGCAGCAGCTGGTCGATACCGTGCCGGATGATCGAATGGGTTTGTCCACCACAGACTTCCATGATGGCCCAGCGTCTGCTGGTCGCCGCCCGGATCTGATCGAGCAGCTTGCCCGCCAGCTCAGGATCGCTGAACTCGTCCAGGTACTTCATCGCTTCACCTCGGGATTGGTCAGGCCCGCCTGCTGCGCGGCCAGTTCGAACCCGTCGCCGAATTCCTCCCTGAGCACTCCGAGACGCTCGAACTCGGCCAGAGTCTGGATCGCGGATTCCTCGTCGAGACGCTGAATCGCGAACCCGACGTGGACCACCACGTATTCGCCCACTCGGGCGTCGGGTATGTACTCCAGGCAGACGTCCTTCTGGACACCGCCGAAGTCGACAACCGACATCAGTGTGCCGTCACGGTTCATCAACCGCACGATTCTTCCCGGTACCGCCAGGCACATGAGAAGTTCTCCTTTCTGCTACCCCGAGGTTCCGACCATGATCTGGCCCAGCGCGATGCCGCCGTCGTTGGGCGGTACCCGACGATGGGTGATCACCTCGAAACCGTTGTTGCGCAGCGCTGTGATCGAGTTCGCCAGGAGCAGCGCGTTCTGGAACACACCGCCCGACAGCGCGACCGTCGCGCCTTCGTGGGCGAACTCTGCGGTGAGGTGGACGATCAACCGGGCAACGGCGGCGTGGAACCGGGCGCCGATCACGCCGCAGGAGACGCCGGCGCGCACATCGTCGACGATGGCGCACAGCAGGGGAGCGGGATCGATCAGCGCGGTGGCGCCGGCTGCGAAGTCGACAAGAAAGTGGTACCGCAGCCCGCCCGGATCAGCGCCCCGCGACAGGCCTTCCAGTTCGATGGCAGCCTGCGCTTCGTAGTCCACCACCTGGCGGACCCCGGCCAGCGCGGACACCGCGTCGAACAGCCTGCCCATGCTGGACGTCGGGGCACATCCCAGCCCGGTCTCGAGTTGATGCAGCAGTACTGCGCTCTCGGTCGGCGGGCAGGCGCGCACAGGCGGCAGGTCGTCGGCCCACGGAACGCCGGCGGCCCACAGGTGTGCCATCGCCATCCGGTAGGGGCGGAGCACACTCACGTCCCCGCCCGGCAGGGGAACGTATTTCAGGTGGGCGATTCGTTGGAAGCCCTTGTAGTCGGCGAGTAGAACCTCCCCACCCCAGACCGCGCCGTCGGTCCCGTAACCGGTGCCGTCGAACGCGAAGCCGATCACCTGCCCGGAACCGTCCAGACCGTGTTCGGCCATCACCGCCGCGATGTGGGCGTGGTGGTGCTGAACGGTGCGCACCGGCCGGCCGTCGGCGTTGCGGTGCGCCCAGGAAGTGGACCGGTATCGGGGATGCGCGTCGGCGACGAAGACCTCCGGTCGCACTCCTGTCAGCGCACCGAGGTGGGCTGTCGCCGCGCCGAACGCGGACAGGGTGGCGAGGTCGTCCATGTCACCGATGTGCTGGCTCAGCCATGCATACCGGCCCTCGGCGAGCGCCATGGTGTTCTTCAGATCGGTACCGACCGCGAGTGTCGGCGGCACGGACACCGGCAGCGCGATCGGAAGGGGTGCGTACCCGCGCGAGCGCCGGATCGGCAGCTCGACGCCGCTGACCACCCGCACCACCGAGTCATCGCAGGGCACCAGGATCGGCCGGTCGTGCACCAACCAACCGTCGGTCAGATCCGACAGTCGCGCTGTCGCATCGTCGTCGCGATAGCAGATCGGTTCACCACCGCGGTTGCCCGATGTCATCACCAAGGTGACGGGCCCCGGTTCGTCACCGGGAAGCCCGAACAGCAGTGTGTGCAGCGGGGCGTAGGCCAGCATCACGCCCAGATCAGGATTGTGTGGTGCCACCGAGTCGGCGACCGGGGCGTCCGGCGATCGGACTGCCAGCACGATCGGTCGCTGCGTACCCGACAACAGTCGCTGCGCGCCCTCATCGAAGACACACAGCCTGCGCGCCGCTGGCAGATCTGCAACCATCACCGCAAAGGGCTTGGCTCCGCGCTGTTTACGGCGGCGCAGCTCAGACACCGCAACGTCGTTCGCGGCGTCGCATGCCAGGTGGTAACCCCCGATCCCCTTGACCGCCAGGATGCCACCGTCCCGCAGCAATCGGCGGGCCTGCCGCAGGCCGTCCTCGCCGTCGGTGCGTTGGTGCCGTCGGTCTGTGTAGGACAAGCGCGGGCCGCAGTTCGGGCAGCACACCGGTTGGGCGTGGAACCGGCGGTCGGTCGGATCGGCGTACTCGGCCGCGCAGGCCGCGCACATCGGGAAGCCGGCCATGGTGGTGTTGGCGCGGTCATAGGGAACCCCAGCGATGAGCGTGAAGCGCGGACCACAGTTCGTGCAGTTGATGAAGGCGTGCCGGTATCGACGGTTCGACGGGTCGTGTTGTTCGGCCCTGCAATCCGCGCACATCGCGACGTCGGGGGAGACGAGGGTGCGACCGCCGTCCGAACGCGATGTCTCCTCGATCCGGAAGCTGGTGCCGCCGACCGTCGGAATGTCCTGGATGTCAACAGCTTCGATGACTGCTAGCGGGGGCGGGTCGCCAAGCAGCCGGTCGAGAAAGCCGTCGACATCGTCTGGATCGCCCTCGACCTCGATCACGGCACCGGAACTGTCGTTGCGCACCGTGCCGGACAGGCCGGCCGCCGCGGCGGTGGTGTAGACGAAGGGCCGGAACCCCACACCCTGGACGACACCACGCACGGCGATCCGCCGCCGGAGCCGGCCCGTCATGGCGAGTCCCCGCTGCCCATCAATTTCAGGCCGGCCAACGCAGCATCCGCCCCGGCTTCGTCTGTCTTCTCCACGACGAAACCCATGTGGATGACCACCCAGTCGCCGGCTTCGAACGTCTCCTCGGGCAGCATGCCGATGTTGACCTTGCGGGGCTCGCCCGCGACGTCGACGAGGGCGAGTTGGCCGCCGTAGCCGTCGAGCAGGTGAAGGACCCGTCCGGGAATCCCAAGGCACATGGCTCAGCCCTCCCGTGAAGCGGTGCGGGCGGAGAGTCCGGCCACCACCTGCCGTACGGCGCGGACCGCGGCGGGCACTGCTGATGCTACCGGGGCGGAAAGGCCGATACCCTCCTCGATGCAGGCGACTTCGCAACCGATCACCACGGTGTACGGTGGGCTGCCGCCGAGTGCGTTGAGGCTTGCGAACACTGCCGCCGGATGCATCGCGTGGGCATCGAGACCGGTTGCCGCCGAGAGGTTCTCATGATCGGCCTCGAAGACGTGCACGGTGCCGGGTGTACCGCGATCCGGTAGCGCATCGACGAGCACCAGCGCGTCGTACCCGTCGAGCAGGTCGTACGCCAGGTGCATGCCCCGGATGCCGTAATCCGTTGCGCGCACTGCCGGGTCGCTGATGTGTGGTGCGACCTGGCGCAACACCTCGGGTCCGAAACCGTCGTCGCCGAGGAAGATGTTGCCGATACCGGCTACCAGTGTGGTGGACGTGATGCCTCCTCGCCGCTACATCCGGCGCATCTTGAGATACCGCTTGGCATCCGGCACCGACCTGACGCCAACCATCACGGCCACCACGATGACCACCGCCACGACTCCCGTGGCGATCCAGCCGACTACCTCCATCTCGAACTCCTTTCTGGGCTGAGATCATGGGCTTCGAGAGGTTCGACCTCGTCGGGGGCGAAGTACAGGTAGCGGCCGTACCACTCGTGCAGGTCGGCAGCCGGGTCGTCCTCGATCACCACACCGACGTGAGTCTCCCCGTCGACAGTCTCGTGCACCGACGTCACCCGGGCGACCCTGTCCGCGTAGAACAGATCCTGGGCGTCGGCGCGCCGGGTGGGCCTCAGCCGGACGCGGGTGCCGGCGCTCACCCGGATACCGTTCACCAGCACTGCGTCCACCCCGGGGTTCACGGCGTTGTCCGCCATCGGGTCCCACCAGTCGACGCCGTCGGGGATCTCGGGGACCAGCCCTGGGTCGGGAACCTGCGCATGCGGATCTCGCAGCACACCGTGCAGATTGAGCAGGGCCTCCGGCGACATCGTGTCGCACCGGTCGATGATCTGGGCAGCCAGCGGATCCGTGGCGCGGGCCTGTGCCTTCTCCTCGTCGGTCATCGTCATGATCCGCAGCGTGAGGATCTCGTCGACCTCGCAGGAGTCGTAGAGCGCACCGTCGCTCTGTTCCGCGATCTCGGGATGGTCATACAGGATGATCGGCGAGATCAGCATCAGGTCGGTGGCGCCGGCAGGTCCGGCCAGCACCGGGAAGCAGCGATGCCGGTGGCACCGGGACACCGCGTCGATGGCCTCGGGTGGGGGTTCGAGTAGCGAGACGAACTGGCCACCGTGCACTTCGGTGACCACATGGGTGCCGATCAGGGACATCGCGATCGCGTCGTCCTTGTCCCTGGCGGGCGGGGCGATGTTGCGCACCACGACACGCACCCGGATCAGGCCGTCGTCGGGTTCGGCCGACAGCGTCACGTCGGCGCGGAGTTCGCGCCGGGTCCGCAGCAACCGCCCGCCGTCGATCATCTCCGCCTCCTCGGCACGGGGCACCGCCAGCGGGAGTCGCAGTGTGTCAGCCAGTGCGGCGACGCGAAAGG
This sequence comes from Mycobacterium sp., assembly GCF_049683935.1. Lineage (GTDB taxonomy): Bacteria > Actinomycetota > Actinomycetes > Mycobacteriales > Mycobacteriaceae > Mycobacterium. Next base: position 9,691 of record NZ_JBAUJR010000487.1, read on the forward strand.
GGCCGAACGGGATCTCGTGCTCGACGGCCTCGTCCCACGTCAACCACGATCGGTCGCCGCTGACGAGTTCGTCGACCGGCTCGAAACGTCCGTCGCCGGTGGCCCGTTCGACCGCCCGGTGCTGCAGCTGCAGGAAACGGACGACAACCGACAGCGCCGTCGCGTCGCCCGGTCGCACCAGGACGTCCGCCGAGAGGCTGTTGTTCTCGCCGATGCCACGCTGTTCGGCATCCTGCGGACCGAGCACCCCGAACTGCCAGCGGGACTGGTTCTTCGCCGACGTCGCGCGGTAGGGGTAGAGCAGATAGCCCTCGTAGAGGACAGCGTCGGCGACCGCGCGGGCCCGGTCCCAGGTCGTCATCGGACGTCCTCGCTCGACCGGGCGAGCAGCGACATGATGGCCTCGTCCTGCGACAGCAGCCCGTGGGTCGACCGGTAGTGGGCGAGCGCGTCGACGGTGCTGCAGTCCAGTCGCAACCAGCCGGTGTTCGGGAAGTGCTGCTGCATCAGGTCGCGCCACACCGACACCGGCATGTCGTAGCGGTCCTCTCGGTCCCACGGCACCTGCTGGACGGAGAAGCCACGGGTGCCGTGCACAAAAACCGTTCCGCTGAAGAGGAACTGCAACGCAACGGTGCCATCGCGCAGGGCGTGCAGATACTTCGCCGACGACACCTCGAAGTCGTACGTGCACTCCAGCGGCATTCCGATCTGGGTGGCTCCGGTGAACCCCTGCACCATGGCGGTCGCGTGCTGCCAGAGAAAGGTGTGCTGCGTGGTGGCCCAGCGCTCCCGCGTGCCGAACAGGTCGGTCAGGCCCTCGGCCTCCGCGTCGGAGTAGGTGCGCCGCAGCGGGTCGATCCGCACCTGGCAGCGCAGCGCGATCGCGTGGATCGGGTCGTCGCCGACTGCGGCGATGCCGACCCTGGCGGTGAGGACGGGGGTCACCGCGTACGGTTCGGGCGCCACATCCAGCACCGCGAACGTCACCGAGGTCGCCGGTCCGGTCATCGGACCATCACCTTGCTCCGGTCGGCGACGGTCTGGAAGAAGTCGTCCATGTACCGGCGCGCGTCCTGCCCGCCGTCGAAGCCGCGCCACAGCAGCCGGAGCCGGCCGACGAACTCATAGCAGGCATCGATGGGCAGCAGGTGGCAGACCGGCGGCGCGTCGGGTTGGTCGGGGACCCGCACCAACAGCGCCTCGGTGTCGTCGGCCAGGGTGTCGACCCGCGGATCGGCGGCGCGAAGGTCGTTCCAGGACTCCAGATCCAGTTCGGATTCGGTGGCTCCTGCAGGACCGGGATAGAAGGCGACCGTCCGGTCGAGGTGGGAGTTGCGGAAGAAGAACGCCAGCCCGACCGGAATCTGCAGGGCCTCCCACCGGCGGCGGTCGAGTGCGAATTCCGGGAACGCCAGGTAGCGGTCGGGCACCGCCCGGTACCGCAGGGTGGCTTGCCGGTCGGTGAACAGCAGATAGCAGCCACGGCAGACGCACATCAGTTGGCGACCCTCGACGTTGACCACGTGCTGGTGTTCGTCGGCGATCTGTTCGGAGCACATCTCGCAGGTCTCCCCGGCCGGTAGCGGTGACGCGCGGTTGGCGCGGATGCGGGCCAGGACGTCGTAGGCGCTCCCGGAGGTCATCAGGCCACGCTCTCCGCGGACGCGCTCGGGAGCGCCATCGAGAGCACGCCGTCGCGCAGGAGCAC
>NZ_JBAUJR010000488.1:0-6822 GCF_049683935.1 Mycobacterium sp.
GAGCCAGCCCGCTCTGAGCTCGATCGTCGCCGCGACGGCGCACACCGAGTACGACACCGGGCTGTCACTGGCTGCGGTGTGTGATCTGGAGCCCTACTGGGAAGCGCTGCGAAAGGTGTACGCGCCCTTCGAAAGTGGTCTTCCAGCGCCCACCGGGCGGGTGTATCACCACGAGATCCCGGGGGGCCAGCTGTCTAACCTGCGCCAGCAGGCGATCGCGCTGGGGCTGGGCGACCGCTTCGAGGACATCGAGGCCGCCTATGCGGCATCCGACCGCATCCTGGGACGGCTGGTCAAGGTGACCCCGTCGTCGAAGGTCGTCGGCGATCTCGCGCTGGCCCTGGTCGGTGCGGGCATCACCGCCGATGAATTCGCCTCGGATCCGGCGCGATTCGACATCCCGGATTCGGTCATCGGATTCCTGCGCGGCGAACTCGGTGACCCTCCGGGAGGCTGGCCCGAACCGTTGCGGAGCAAGGCGCTGGCCGGACGCGCCCCCGCCAAGGTGGCGGCCGACCTCACCGCGGAAGACGAAGAGGCGTTGGCTCAGGCCGGGCCGGCGCGTCAGGCCACCTTGAACCGGTTGCTGTTCCCCGGCCCCACAAAGGAATTCGAGGCGCACCGCGAAGTCTACGGGGACACCTCGAGCCTGTCGGCGAACCAGTTCTTCTACGGCCTGCGCCACGGCGACGAGCACCGGGTGACCCTCGAACGTGGTGTCCAGCTGTTGATCGGCCTGGAGGCGATCTCCGATGCCGACGAGCGCGGCATGCGCACGGTGATGTGCATCATCAACGGCCAGCTGCGGCCCGTGGTGGTCCGCGACCGCAGCGTGGCCAGCGAGGTGCCCGCCGCCGAGAAGGCCGACCGCAACAACGCCGACCACGTGGCGGCTCCGTTCGCCGGCGTGGTCACTGTCAGCGTGGCCGACGGTGACACCGTCGAAGCCGGCCAGACCATCGCCACCATCGAGGCGATGAAGATGGAGGCCGGGATCACCGCACCCAAAGCCGGCACCGTCTCACGGGTCGCGGTGGCAGCGACCGCACAGGTCGAAGGCGGCGATCTGCTGGTGGTCGTCACCTGACCCGCATCATCGCCGGCGTTCTGGGAGGGCGCCGAATCGCGGTGCCGCAGCACAAGTCCGGCCGGGGTACCCGTCCGACCACAGACCGGGTGCGCGAGTCCCTGTTCAACCTGCTGGCGGCGCGGATCGATTTCGCCGGTCTTGACGTGCTCGACCTCTACGCCGGTTCCGGGGCGCTGGGGCTCGAGGCGCTGTCGCGCGGTGCGGCGTCGGCGCTTTTCGTGGAATCCGATGCCAAGGCGGCGGCGGTGATCACGCAGAACATCTCATCGCTGGGTGTGCGGGGCGCATCGGTGCGTCGCGGCGCGGTGGCGGCGGTGCTGGCCACCAGCACGGCCCGGCCGGCGGATCTGGTGCTGGCCGACCCGCCGTACGAGGTCGACAACACCGTCGTCGCTGACATGCTGGTCGCACTCGACACCGGCGGCTGGTCGACGTCCGGCACCGTTGCCGTGGTGGAGCGCGCGGCGTCGAGTTCCGAGATCCGGTGGCCGCCCGGATGGTCGGTGTGGAGCGCCCGCCGCTACGGCGACACCCGCATCGAGCTGGCCGAACGCGACTGATCGCGGGTGCTGATAGCGTCGATCGTCATGAGTGGAGCGGTGTGTCCGGGGTCCTTCGATCCGGTGACCCTCGGTCACATCGACGTCTTCGAGCGGGCGTCGGCCCAGTTCGACGAGTTGGTGATCGCGGTGCTCGTCAACCCGAACAAGAAGGGCATGTTCAGCGTCGAGGAGCGGATCGCGCTGATCGAGGAGTCCACGGCCCACCTGCCCAACGTGCGCGCGGAATCCGGGCAGGGGCTTGTCGTCGACTTCGTCAAGGGGCGGGGGATGACGGCGATCGTCAAAGGTCTGCGCACCGGGACCGATTTCGAGTACGAGCTGCAGATGGCCCAGATGAACAAGCACATCGCGGGCGTCGACACATTTTTTGTCGCCACCAATCCCCAGTACTCGTTTGTGTCCTCATCGCTGGCCAAAGAGGTGGCGATGCTTGGCGGTGACGTCTCGGCGCTGCTGCCGGAGCCGGTGAATGTGCGCGTGCAGGCCAAGCTCGCCGAACGAACCTGAGTCCGGCACCCGCCGGGCCGGGGGATTGACATAATGCTCGGTAGTCGTAATTGGTAACGACACACCGGTGCCGGTAGCTGAGTCACAGGCGTAACACCAGGCACACTGGTCACTGTCAAACTACGCCTGGAGGGTGTCGCCGTGTACCGAGTTTTTGAAGCGCTCGATGAATTGGGCGCAATTGTCGAAGAAGCCCGCGGCGTGCCGATGACGGCAGGCTGCGTCGTGCCCCGCGGTGATGTCCTCGAGCTGATCGACGACATCAAGGACGCGATTCCCGGCGAACTCGACGATGCGCAGGACGTGCTCGACGCACGCGACTCGCTGCTGCGTGAGGCCAAGGAACATTCGGATTCGACCGTGTCGACGGCCAACGCCGAGGCCGACTCGATGGTCAACCACGCCAGGGCAGAGGCCGACCGCCTGCTCGCGGATGCGAAGTCGCAAGCCGACCGCATGGTCGCCGAAGCCCGTCAGCACAGCGAACGGATGGTCGGCGAGGCGCGCGAAGAGGCCAACCGGATCGCTGCCTCGGCAAAGCGCGAGTACGAGGCCAGCACCGGCCGGGCCAAGTCCGAGGCGGACCGGCTGATCGAGAGTGGCAACCTGACCTACGAGAAGGCCGTGCAGGAGGGCATCAAGGAGCAGCAGCGCCTGGTGTCGCAGACCGAGATCGTGGCGACAGCGACCGCCGAGGCCACCCGCCTGATCGATTCCGCGCACGCCGAAGCCGACCGCTTGCGGGGCGAGTGCGACATCTATGTCGACAGCAAACTCGCCGAGTTCGAGGACTTCCTCAACGGCACCATTCGGTCGGTCGGCCGCGGACGTCACCAGTTGCGGACCGCTGCGGGAACCCACGACTACGCGGCCCGCTGACCCCTGGGCGCCGACCGTACGATACGTGCATGGCGACGCATGCACACACGGCCGCGCGCCGCGGACCTCGATCACCGCTGCTCATAGACATCGGCCGACTCGGTCGGCGGCCCGGTTCGATGATCACACTGCAGACCACGCTCGCGAGTCCGTCGCGGATGGGCCTCGATCTGATGGCCGTCGACGAGGGCGCCCCGCTGGAGTTGGACCTGCGGCTGGAATCGGTGTCCGAGGGTGTGCTGGTCACGGGCACCGTAGCGGCACCGACATCGGGCGAGTGCGCGCGCTGTCTGCAGCCGATCACCGGTGACGTCGAGATCGAGCTGACGGAGTTGTTCGCCTACCCCGACAGCGCGACCGACGAGACGACCGACGATGACGAGGTCGCCCGGGTCACCCGCGACGGCAGCGCCGAAGCCGTCGACCTCGAGCAGCCGATCATCGACGCCCTGGGATTGGCACTGCCGTTCTCGCCGGTGTGCGGCCCGGATTGTGCCGGGCTTTGCCAGCAGTGCGGGATCCCGTTGGCCGACGCCGAGCCCGGGCATCACCACGAGCAGATCGATCCGCGGTGGGCAAAGTTGGCCGAGCTTCGCGAGCAGCCCGGAGACGATTCGTGACGGTCGACCGCGCGCTGTTGCTCAAGGCGCTCGGCGTGGATCTGCCGGACGAGCTGCTCACGATGGCGCTCACCCATCGCAGCTACTCCTATGAGCACGGCGGTCTGCCCACCAACGAACGCCTCGAGTTCCTCGGAGACTCGGTGCTCGGACTGACCATCACCGAGGAGCTCTACCACCGGCATCCCGACCGGTCCGAAGGTGATCTGGCGAAGCTGCGGGCGAGCATCGTCAACACCCACGCACTCGCCGACGTCGGACGTCAACTCACCGAGGACGGGCTCGGTTCGTACCTGCTGCTGGGCAGGGGCGAAGAGAACTCCGGCGGCGCCGACAAGTCGAGCATCCTCGCCGATGGCGTCGAATCGCTGCTCGGCGCAATCTATCTCGAACACGGCGCCACCGTGGTGCGCGACGTCATCCTGCGGTTGTTCGCCGACCTGCTGACCACTGCCCCGACGCTGGGCGCGGGTCTGGACTGGAAGAGCAGCCTGCAGGAGTTGACCGCCTCCCGGGGCCTGGGCGTACCGGCCTACCTCGTCAGCTCGACCGGGCCGGATCACGACAAGGAGTTCACCGCCTCGGTCGTCGTCGGGGAGACCGAATACGGAAAAGGCATCGGCCGCACCAAGAAAGAGGCTGAACTAAAGGCTGCTGCGGCTGCGTGGAACGCCCTCGACAGTGCCTGACCCGGATGCCTGAACTTCCCGAGGTCGAGGTGGTCCGGCGCGGCCTGGCCGAGCACATCACCGACAAGACCATCACCGCGGTGCGGGTGCACCATCCCCGCGCTGTGCGCAGGCACGAGGCCGGCACGGCCGACCTGACCGCCCGACTGCTCGACACCACGATCACAGGAACGGGCCGACGCGGGAAGTACCTGTGGCTCGAGCTCGACGACGGTGCGGCGCTCGTGGTGCACCTGGGCATGAGCGGACAGATGCTCCTGGGATCCGTTCCCAATGAAAACCACCTACGCATCGCGGCACTGCTCGACGACGGCACCACGCTGAGCTTCGTCGACCAGCGCACCTTCGGCGGCTGGATGATCGCCGACATGGTGACCGTCGACGGGACCGATATGCCAGTGCCGGTGGCACACATCGCCCGTGACCCGCTGGACCCGCTCTTCGATCGCGATGCAGTTGTTAAGGCGTTGCGGCACAAGCATTCTGAGATCAAGCGACAGTTGCTCAACCAGGCCGTCGTCTCGGGCATCGGCAACATCTATGCCGACGAGGCGCTGTGGCGGGCCAAGGTCAACGGGGCGCGACTGGCATCCGGGCTGTCCCGCGCCAAGCTCCGCGAGCTGCTCGACGCGGCCGCCGAGGTGATGGCCGACGCGCTCGGTCAGGGTGGCACGTCCTTCGACTCGCTTTATGTCAATGTCAACGGCGAGTCCGGTTATTTCGACCGGTCGCTGGACGCCTACGGCCGCGAGGGTGAACCCTGCCGGCGTTGCGGAGCAGTGATGCGCAGGGAGAAGTTCATGAACCGCTCGTCGTTCTACTGCCCCCGCTGCCAGCCACGCCCGAGGGTCTGACTCCGCCCCGCGCCGCGGAATAGCATTCCGGGCTGCGGATCGGGCCGCGATCACGACCGGGAATGCTATTCCGCGGGGAGGTTGTAGAAATAGGGGATGACCGAACTGTGGGTGGAACGCACCGGCGTGCGCCGCTATACCGGGCGTAGCGAGCGCGGCGCCGAGGTCCTGATCGCCTCCGAGGACGTCGAGGGCGCGTTCACTCCCGGGGAGCTGATGAAGATCGCGCTGGCCGCGTGCAGCGGGATGAGCAGCGACCAGCCCCTGCGGCGGCGCCTCGGCGACGACTACGCGGCCACGATCCGCGTGTCGGGGCTCGCCGACCGCGAGCAGGAGCGCTATCCGCTGCTGGAGGAGTCGCTCGAGGTCGACCTGTCCGGGCTCGGCGAGGACGAGCTGACACGATTGCTCACCGTCGTCGAACGCGCGATCGATCAGGTGTGCACAGTGGGGCGGACGTTAAAAACAGGGACTAAAGTGACGTTTGAGGTGAAAGATGTTGGGCGAGACTGACGTCCGGCTGACGGCCTGGGTCCACGGACACGTCCAGGGCGTGGGTTTCCGCTGGTGGACGCGGTCGCGGGCACTCGAACTGGGCCTGGCCGGGTATGCGTCGAACCGGCCGGACGGTCGCGTCCAGGTCGTCGCACAGGGTCCCCGCGACGCCTGCGAACGGCTGCTTGACCTGCTGAAAAGCCCAAACACTCCCGGTCACGTCGACAAGGTGATCGCGGACTGGTCGGAACCGGCCGACGCGCTCACGGGCTTCACCGAGCGCTGACCCGCGCGGCGGTAGGGTTTCACGTCATGCATCTGAAGAGTCTGACGCTGAAGGGCTTCAAGTCCTTCGCATCGCCGACGACTCTTCGCTTCGAGCCCGGCATCACCTGTGTGGTCGGCCCGAACGGCTCGGGCAAGTCCAACGTCGTCGACGCGCTCACCTGGGTGATGGGGGAGCAGGGCGCCAAGACGTTGCGCGGCGGCAAGATGGAAGACGTCATCTTCGCCGGCACCTCCTCGCGCGCGCCGCTGGGCCGCGCCGAGGTGACGCTGACGATCGACAACTCCGACCACGCGCTTCCGATCGAATACTCCGAGGTGTCGATCACCCGGCGGATGTTCCGGGACGGCGCGGGCGAATACGAGATCAACGGCAGCAGTTGCCGTTTGATGGATGTTCAGGAGTTGCTCAGCGATTCCGGTATCGGTCGCGAGATGCACGTCATCGTCGGGCAGGGCAAGCTCGCCGAAATCCTCGAGTCACGTCCCGAGGACCGACGCGCCTTCATCGAGGAGGCCGCCGGTGTCCTCAAGCACCGCAAGCGCAAGGAAAAGGCGGTGCGCAAGCTCGACTCGATGTCGGCGAACCTGGCGCGACTGACCGATCTCACGACCGAACTGCGCCGCCAGCTCAAACCGCTCGGCAGGCAGGCGGAGATGGCGCGGCGCGCCCAGACGATCCAGGCCGACCTCCGCGACGCCCGGTTGCGGCTGGCGGCCGACGACCTGGTCACCCGCAAGGCCGAGTTCGACGACACCAACCAGGCCGAGACGACCCTGCGTCGTGAGCACGACGAACTGACCGGGAGGCTGGAGGTCAGGGCCCTCGAACTCGACGCC
>NZ_JBAUJR010000489.1:0-40445 GCF_049683935.1 Mycobacterium sp.
CCACAAGACCCTCGACGAGCGGCGCCGGGCACAACACCACTCCGGCACGCAGCTCGTCATCGAGCAGGTCGAGTGCGAGTTCGGCGGAGAGGACGGCACTGCCGAGATCCATCAACACCACCACACCCGCGCCCTGTTCGGCGATGGTGATGGCCTCGACGATCTGTGTCGCGTCGGTCCCGAACGTGGTGTCGTCGAGCCCGGCGGCGATGGCGATCTTCACCTGCCTGCCGTGCACCATCTCCTGCGCGAGTGCGACCGCCGCGCGGGCCAGAGCCCGGCTGTGCGAGACCACGACGAGTCCGACCAGCCCGGGGTCGCTCATCCGCTGGCTCCGAAAGCGGTTGCCGCAGCCGCGATCAGCATCGCCGAGGAGGTGGCGCCGGGGTCGATGTGGCCGACGCTGCGCTGCCCGAGGTAGCTCGCTCTGCCCTTGCGCGCGACCATCGACTCGGTGCCGTCGCGGCCCTTGTCGGCGGCCGCGGACGCATCGGTCAGCGCGGACGCGAGGTCTTTGCCTGCGGCCAGCGCGCCGTCGAGCGCGTCCAGCGCAGGGGCCAACGCGTCGAACATCGTCTTGTCGCCAGCCTCGGCGCGGCCGCGGGCGACCACCCCGTCGACACCGGCGCGTAGCGCCTTGGCGAACTCGGCCGGGTCCGCGCCGTCGGCGCCGAAAGCCGGTGCCATCCTCAAAAAGAGCGTGCCGTAGAGCGGCCCGCTCGCACCGCCGACGGAACTGACCAACGTCATACCGACCTTTTTGAACAGTGCCGGTAGATCTGCCGGCGCGGTGTCGTCGAGCGCGGCGATCACGGCCTTCATCCCGCGGTCCATGTTGATGCCGTGGTCGGCATCGCCGACCGCAGCGTCGAGATCGGTGAGGTACTGGGCATTTTCGCCGATGACCCTGGCGAACTCGCGTAACCATCCGGTGGCGCTTGTGGTGTTGATGGTGCGGTCGGTGCTCATTTCAGCAACCCTTTCGCAGTGCGGGTGTGTTGACCGGGTGATCCCACAGACGCAGCAGATCCTCGTCGGCGCGCAGCAGCGTCACCGAACAGCCCGCCATGTCCAGGCTGGTGATGTAAGGCCCGACGAGGGAGCGGGCCACGGTCACCCCGGCCTTCTCGAGGATCGCCGCGATCTCGGAATACATGACGTACAGCTCGAGCGGCGGGGTTGCGCCCATGCTGTTGACGAAGAGGATGACCCCTGCGCTGGAGGAGAAGTCGAGATCGGCCAGGATGGGCTCGACCATCATCTCGGCGATCGCTTTCGCCGACTGCAGCGGCACTCGCTGCCGACCGGGCTCGCCGTGGATGCCGATGCCGAGTTCGATCTCGTCCTCGGGCAGCTCGAAGGTCGGATGCCCCACGGCGGGCACCGTGCACGACGTGAGTGCCACTCCCATGCTGCGGGCCGCCTCGTTGACCCGGCGTGCCACGCCGACCACGTCGGCGAGGCCACGGCCCTGATCGGCTGCCGCGCCGGCCAGCTTCTCCAGCAGCACCGTGGCGCCGACGCCGCGGCGGCCGGCGGTGTACGTGCTGTCCTGCACCGCGACGTCGTCGTCGACGATGACGGATTCGACGTCGATGCCCTCGGCCTGTGCCAGTTCGGCGGCCATCTCGAAGTTCATCACGTCGCCGGTGTAGTTCTTGACGATGTGCAGGACGCCGGCACCGCCGTTGACGGTCTTGGTGGCTTCGAGCATCTGATCGGGCACCGGCGAGGTGAAGATCTCACCCGCGCAGGCCGCGTCCAGCATGCCCGCTCCGACGAAACCTCCGTGCAGTGGTTCGTGCCCCGAGCCGCCGCCGGAGATGAGCGCCACCTTGCCGGCCACCGGTGCGTCGCCGCGGTAGATGATCCGATTGGTCTGGTCGATGCGCAGTTCCGGATGGGCGAGTGCCATGCCGCGCAGTGCTTCTGCGACGACGTCGTTGGGATCGTTGATGAGCTTCTTCATGGCGGTGCCTCCTCAGGCTGCGCTGGTGGTCTGCGGGGTGGGTTCAGCGTTGACGGCGACCGGGTTCTCGGATGCGGAGTCGGCCCGGGTGCGCGAGATCGCCACGTAGGTCACCGCGGCCAGGACGCCGGCGAGGAACTCCGCGCCGAGGTACACCGGAAGCTGGCCCCACGACACGTCCCCGCCCGCGAGCTGTTGGATGAACATCGGTCCGATGGTGCGGGCCGGGTTGATCGACGCGCCCGTGGTGGGTGCGACGGGGATGATGGCGGCGAACACGACCAGGCCGATCGCCACACCGGCGAACCCCGCCGACGCCTTGCGGTGGATCACACCGAAAACGGTGAACACAAGAATGAACGTACCCACGAACTCGGCGAAAAAGGCCTGTATCGGCGGGGTTTCGGCAGAATAGCTGGCAATGCCGAGTCCCACATCGCTGGCGGCCATCCCCAGCACACCGATGATCGCGGCGGCGCCGGCGATCGCGCCGAGGACCTGCGCACCGATGTAGGCGGGCACCCGTGACCACGGGAAGTTTCCGGTGACGGCCAGCCCGAGCGTGACCGCAGGGTTGATGTGATTGCCCGAGATGTGGCCCAGCGCGTAGATGGTCGCGACCACGATGGTGGCGAACGCAAGCGAGATCATCCCGAGGTCCGCCATCGTGAAGGGTGCGTCCCCGTTGACGATCAGCGTGGCCGGAACGGCGCCGACGCCGACGAACACCAGAAACGCAGTGCCGAGCGCTTCTGCCACAAGCTTCTGGGGAAGTGAAGGCTCATCCATACTGCTCTCCTCTGAGTAAGCACGGTCGCCGGATTGTGATCACTACCGTTCACCTGTCGGCGATATCGGATTGCATTCGATAATGTCGAATGTGATCTGGACCATACGCTTATGCTGCGAGTGGCACAAGGGGTGCCCGAGGGAAGTGGGAGCAGATGATCCAGGCGGTCGATCGGGCTTTGCGCATCCTCACCGTGCTCCAGGGTGGGCGGCGGATGAGCCTCGGGGAGATCGCGGCCGCGATCGACCTGGCTCCGTCGACCGTGCACGGTCTGATTCGCACTCTGCTCGCGCACGGCATGGTGCAGCAGGAACTCGATTCAGGGCGCTACCGTCTCGGGCCGGCGACGTTGCGCCTGGGCAACGTGTATCTGGAGACACTGGAACTGCGTGCGCGGGTGGCTATCTGGGCCGAAAGCCTGGCCCGTCGCACCGGGTGTGCGGTGCGGACGGCGGTGTTGTTGTTCGACGAGATCGTCGTCGTCGGCCACGAACCCCGCCCCGACGGTACCCGGCAGATGCCCGAGGTCGGCATCGTGATCCCCGCCCATGCGAGTGCGCTGGGCAAGGCTCTGCTGGCGTTCGCCTCCGGCGAACTTCCGCAGGGGCCGTTGCGCAGCATGACCGGTGAGACGATCGTCGACGCCGCGGTGCTGGCCACCCAACTCGACACGGTGCGTGCCACGGGTATCGCCGACGAGGTCGAGGAAGCCGTGATCGGTGAATGTGCCAGTGCTGCAGCTGTATTCGACTCGTCCGGCGAGGCCGTCGGAGCGATCGGCCTGGTCGTTCCCGCTGCCCGATGGCCGATGGCGCCCGCGGACATCGATGCGCTGCGCGACGCCGCGCGCACGGTCTCGCGCGAACTCGGCGCCCCGGTGTGGCCGGCCCGGCGTTAGAGAAGCGGCCGGATGATGACAACCGGGGGGTAGACCCTCCATACTCCAACGCGTGGCGAAACTGGTGCAGCGATACCTCGATCGCATCCGCGAGGAGCATGTCGGTGACACCGGGGGAGCGCTGGCCGACTACATCCCCGAGTTGGCATGTGTCGACCCCGACGGCTTCGGAATGTCATTGTCTTCGGCCGATGGCTTCATCTACGAATCTGGCGATGCAGCACTGGAATTCACGATTCAGTCGATCTCCAAACCCTTCACCTACGCGCTGGCGCTGGATCGGCTCGGCGTGTCTGCCGTGGACGCGAAGATCGGCGTCGAACCGTCCGGTGAGGCCTTCAACGAGATCAGTGTGGACCGTGCCACGAAGAAGCCCAAGAACCCGATGATCAACGCGGGGGCCATCGCGGCGGTGTCGCTGATCCCGGCGGCCGGCCCCGACGAACGATTCGCGCTGATCCAGGATTTCTACTCGTCGTTCGCCGGTCGCAGACTCGAGTTGGACGAACAGGTGTACGCGTCGGAGAAAGCCACCGGCAGTCGGAACCGCGCGATCGGCTACATGCTGCAGAGCTTCGGGATGCTCGACGACGATCCCGACGAGGTGCTCGACGTGTACTACCGACAGTGCTCACTGCGCGTCACGTCGACCGACCTCGCCAAGATGGGTGCGACCCTCGCCCGGGGCGGTGTCAATCCGCAGACCGGCCGCCGGGTGAGCACCCCTGACGTGGTCAGGCGCACGCTCTCGGTGATGGTCACGTGCGGCATGTACGACGCCGCCGGCGACTGGGTCAGCGCAGTCGGCATGCCGGCCAAGAGCGGTGTGGGCGGCGGCATCGTCGCCGTGTTGCCCGGGCAACTCGGCATCGGCGTGTACTCCCCTCTGCTCGACGACAAAGGCAACAGCGTTCGCGGAGTCCAGGTGTGCCGCAGCCTCTCTGAGCAACTGGGCCTGCACTTCCTGACGGTGGCACGTGATTCGCGCGCCACCTTGCGGGCCGTATACGAGCCGCGTGAGGGCATCCGTGTCTACGAGACCCACGGAGACCTGCTGTTCTGCGGTGCCGAACAGGTGGTGCGCGTCGCCGACCGCGAGCGGGACGATTTCGAGGTCGCGATCCTGGATGTGTCCCGCGTCGATGACATCGACGATGCCGCACGGGCTCTGCTGTCGGGAATGAGCGCGGCATTGCGGGCGGAGGGCAAGGCGGGTTATCTCGTGGACCCCGACGGTGTGGTGATCCGCTCCGAGATGGAGTTGGAGGCTGTCCGGTTCCGCACCGTGGCCGACGCCGTCGAGGAGGCACAGGGATGGCTCGAGCAGAACCGGCCCGTCAGTCCTCGCTGACCGGGGTGGCGAGCCGGATCGGCTCGTCGTAGCCCCGCAACGTCACCGTATCGCCCAGTGTCCAGTGCGCACGCTCCTTTTCGGTCGCTTTGCTCACCACAGCTTCTGATGCCACCAGTCGCGATGTCTCGTTCTTCGCGAGCTCGCACAGTCGCGCCGCTTCGTTGACCGGCTCCCCGATGACCGTGTACTCGAACCGTTCCCGGGCGCCCACATTGCCGGCGACCACAGTGCCCGCCGCGACGCCGATCCCCGCCTCACATTCGGCTACCTCCTCGCGCAGGCGCCGGCCGATCGCCCGGGCCGTGGCGAGCGACTCGTCCTCGGGATGCTCCAGCGACACCGGCGCTCCGAAGACCGCCAGCACCGCGTCGCCTTCGAACTTGTTCACCAGCCCGTGGTAGCGGTCGACCTCCTCGACGATCACCGCGAAGAACCGGTTCAGCAACTCGACCACCTCGGCGGCCGGCAGGCTGGTGACCAACTTCGTGGAGCCGATGACGTCGACAAAAATGACTGCGGCGTAACGTTCTTCGCCGCCGAGCTCGGGTTGCTCCTGCTCGGCGAGCGCGGCGACCTCGCGTCCGACATGGCGGCCGAACAGATCGCGCACCCGCTCGCGTTCCCGCAGACCATGCACCATCGAGTTGAATCCGCGCTGCAGCTGGCCCAGTTCGGTGCCGTCGAAGACCACCAGGTTGGTGTCCAGGTCGCCCTGCTCGACACGGTTGAGGGCATTGCGCACCACCCGCACCGGGGTCACCGTGAGCCAGGCCAGAATCCACATCAGAATGGCCCCGAAGAGCAGGGCGAACAACGCCAGGATCATCACCGCGACGGTGAACTGGGTGGGCGTCAGGTTGCGCTGGATCAACGTGATGGCGGCGGCCAGGAAGATGCCGAGAACGGGGACACCCGACCCCAACGCCCACACCAGCATCGTGCGGCCCATCAGTCCTTCGGCGAAGCGGCGCGGCGGCTTACCTGCCTCCAGCGCCTGCGCGGCGACCGGGCGCAACGCGAACTCGGTGAACAGGTAACAGCTGGCCGACACGACGATGCCGGGAAAACTGACCCCCAGTAACCACTTCGCGATGAACTCGCTGTCATGCAACCCGTAGAGCGTGGTGAGCAGGATCGTGCCGAGTCCCCACAGCGCCAACAGGACTCGGGTCAGCCGCCACGGTGCCAGGAACGTGTTGCGCTGGTCCTCGCGAGTGGGAGGGCGCTCCTCGATCGCCCACCGCACGTTCTTGATCACCCGGCGGGTCGCCCAGAACACCCCGACCACCAGAGCGGTCACCAGGTAGATCGGCACCGCGATGGCGGTGATCCAGCGAACCCCGGGCTCGAACACGCTGGGCGTGGGGAACGCGACGGTGACGACCAGCGTCGCGACGCCGATTCCGATCAGGTTCGCGACCACCACGAAGGTCGTGAGGATGACCTGGATGCGGACCCGCCGTCGCGCCTGGCTCTCTGAAACCCGGCCCAGGATCCAGGACCCGAACTCCGGGGTCGCCGCGACCCGGCCGCTCTGCTTGGTCACTCGTTCCAACACGCGGCCCAAGCGCTGAGCCGTCGTCCTGTTCGCGGTCATCGTTGCGTCAGCCTAATGACAGGGGCGGGTTTGCAAGCTTGTTCGACGTTTAAGGTGGTGCGGGTGCGTCTCGTGATCGCCCAGTGCACCGTCGACTATGTCGGCCGGCTCACCGCCCATCTGCCCTCGGCCCGACGGCTGCTGCTGTTCAAGGCCGACGGCTCCGTGAGCGTGCATGCCGACGACCGTGCCTACAAACCGCTGAACTGGATGAGCCCACCGTGCTGGCTGGTCGAGGAGCCAGGTGGCGCCTCCCCGGTGTGGGTGGTGGAGAACAAGGCCGGCGAACAACTCCGCATCACCGTCGAGGACATCGAGCACGATTCGAGTCACGAGTTGGGTGTCGATCCAGGGCTGGTGAAGGACGGTGTCGAGGCGCACCTGCAGGTGCTCCTCGCCGAACACGTCGAGTTGTTGGGGGCGGGATACACGTTGGTCCGTCGCGAGTTCATGACCCCGATAGGACCGGTGGACCTCCTCTGCCGCGACGAGCAGGGTCGTTCGGTGGCCGTGGAGATCAAACGCCGCGGCGAGATCGACGGGGTCGAACAACTCACCCGCTACCTCGAGCTGCTCAATCGTGACACGCTGCTGGCCCCGGTGGCCGGCGTGTTCGCCGCCCAGCAGATCAAGCCGCAGGCGCGCACCCTGGCACTGGACCGCGGGATCCGGTGTCTCATCTTGGATTACGACAAGATGCGCGGTATGGACAGCGACGAGTTCCGGCTGTTCTGATGGCGCGGAGGCGGGCGGCGAAACGTCCTCAGAATCCGCTGCCCGCGCCGCGGCGCGTCGAGGTGGGCGCCGACGGCAACGACTACGAGGTCCGACCGGTGGCGGCGGCGAGGGCGACGAAGGTCTATCGCTGTCCTGGCTGTGACCACGAGATCAGGCCTGGTACAGCGCATGTGGTGGTGTGGCCGACGGATGGCGTCGGTGCATCGGAAACCGTTGATGACCGCAGGCACTGGCACACTGCGTGCTGGGCGAACCGGGCTACGCGGAGCCCCACCCGGAAGTGGTCGTGACCGTCAGTGGTCGGCGCCCTCGGAAGCGGGCTCGACGAGTTCGATCAGGACACCACCGGCGTCCTTGGGGTGCACGAAGTTGATCCGCGAGTCGGCGGTTCCCCGTCGGGGCGCGTCGTAGAGCAACCGGACACCCTGTTCGCGCAGTCGCTCGGTGAGTGCGTCGATGTCGCTGACGCGGTAGGCGAGTTGCTGCAGGCCGGGCCCACGCTTGTCGATGAACTTGGCGATCGTGCAGGTGTCGTCGATCGGTGCCATCAACTGCACCTGGGCACTGCCCATGGGTGCGCCTCGGACCGAGAGCATCGCTTCGCGGACGCCCTGGTCCTCGTTGACCTCTTCGTGCAGCACGATCATGCCGAGATGGTCGTGATACCACTTGATGGCCACATCCAGGTCGGGCACTGCGATGCCGACGTGGTCGATGGCGGTGACCAGCGCGGTGGCCAGTGCCGGACGGGCGTCAGTCTGCTCGGCGGTCATATCGCAAAGGTAACCTAATGACATCGGTTTCGAATAGGTCGGTACATATGTATAGCCTGACCGGAGCCGCTGGAAACCGCTTTGGAGGTAGCTATGACGACGTCGGTGATTGTTGCTGGAGCCCGGACCCCGGTCGGCAAGTTGATGGGTTCGCTGAAGGACTTCTCCGGCAGTGACCTCGGTGCGGTGGCGATCGCCGGCGCGCTCGAGAAGGCCAAGATTCCGGCCTCGGCCGTCGACTACGTGATCATGGGCCAGGTGCTCTCGGCCGGCGCCGGGCAGATGCCCGCGCGGCAGGCTTCCGTAGCCGCCGGAATCGGGTGGGACGTGCCCTCGCTGACGATCAACAAGATGTGTCTGTCGGGTATCGACGCCATCGCGCTTGCCGACCAGATGATCCGCGCCGGCGAATTCGACGTCGTCGTCGCGGGCGGCCAGGAGTCGATGTCGCGGGCCCCGCACCTTTTGATGAACAGCCGCTCGGGCTACAAATACGGCGACGTCACGGTGCTCGACCACATGGCCTACGACGGCCTGCACGATGTGTTCACCGACCAGCCGATGGGTGCGCTCACCGAACAGCGCAACGACGTCGACCAGTTCACCCGCGCCGAGCAGGATGAATTCGCCGCGGAGTCGCACCGCAAGGCGGCCATCGCGTGGAAGGACGGCGTCTACGCCGACGAGGTTGTGCCGGTGAAGATCCCGCAGCGCAAAGGCGACCCCGTCGAGTTCAGCGAGGACGAGGGAATCCGGGCCGACACCACCGCCGAGTCGCTGGCCGGACTGCGGCCCGCCTTCCGCAAGGACGGCACGATCACCGCAGGTTCGGCGTCCCAGATCTCCGACGGCGCCTGTGCGGTCGTGGTGATGAACAAGGCGAAGGCCGAAGAGATGGGTCTGACCTGGTTGTGCGAGATCGGTGCCCACGGTGTGGTTGCCGGACCGGATTCGACACTGCAGAGTCAGCCCGCCAACGCGATCCGCAAAGCGATCGCCAAGGAAGGCATCAGTCTCGACGACCTCGACGTCATCGAGATCAACGAGGCGTTCTCCGCTGTAGCGCTCGCGTCGACAAAAGAACTCGGCCTCGACCCCGACCGGGTCAACACCGACGGGGGCGCCATCGCCATCGGGCACCCGATCGGCATGTCCGGCGCCAGGATCACGCTGCACGCGGCACTGGATCTGGCGCGTCGCGGCTCCGGCTACGCGGTGGCCGCGCTGTGCGGCGCGGGTGGCCAGGGCGACGCCCTGGTCCTGCGGCGTCCCTGACCCAGGGCATCGTCCCAACGACGCAACGTAGTAGCTGCTGTCGATTTCCGGCACAATGGCGGTCATGACAGGCGTAATCGACGTTCGCAGTGCTACCGGCTGGTTCCGGTTGATCGCATTCGCGGAGGCGGTCAGTTGGATCGGACTGCTGCTCGGCATGTACTTCAAGTACCTGGGATCCCCGCGCACCGAGGTCGGGGTGAAAATCTTCGGTCCCGTGCACGGAGCGATCTTCGTCGCCTTCGTCGGAGCGGCGCTACTCGTCGGTATCGCCCACAAGTGGGGTCTGGTCACATGGTTGCTGGCATTGCTGGGCAGCATCGTGCCGCTGGGCAGTGTGATCTTCCTCATATGGGCTGATCGGACGGGTCGGATGGGGCCGACGACAGCTTCGACGGGCGCGGTGGCCTCCGGTGGTCAACCAGGGAGCCCGGCACCCGAAACGACGTGACAGACTTGGTCGCGTGACACGTCCTCGACCCCCGATCGCGCCTGCCATGGCCGGTGCCGTCGATCTGTCAGCACTCAAGCAACGGGCCACCGCCCCGGCCGGCGACGCCACGGCGCCGGGAGCGTCATCGGGCGCACCGGGCGCGTTGGAGATCACGGAAGCCAACCTCGAGGCCGAGGTGCTGGTCCGCTCCAACGAGGTGCCGGTGGTGGTGCTGCTGTGGTCGCCGCGCAGTGACTCCAGCGTCCAGCTCGGCGAGGCGCTTGCCGGCCTGGCTGCCACCGACGGACCGAAGTGGTCGCTGGCGACGGTGAACGTCGACACGGTGCAGCGGGTAGCCCAGATGTTCGGCGTGCAGGCGGTTCCGACTGTGGTCGCGCTGGCGGCCGGTCAGCCGCTGTCGAGCTTCCAGGGGATGCAGCCACCTGAGCAGCTGCGGCGCTGGATCGACTCGCTACTCGACGCCACGGCTGGAAAGCTCAGTGGCTCAGGTGATGCCGATGAGCCCGAGCAGATCGACCCTGAGGTCGAGCAGGCGCGGATGCACCTCGACAACGGCGACTTCGACGCCGCGGCGGCTGCGTATCAGGCGATCCTGGAAGCGGACCCGAACCACGTCGAGGCCAAGGGCGCGGTGCGCCAGATCAGTTTCCTGCAGCGGGCGACCTCGCATCCGCGGGATGCGGTGGCCCTCGCCGACGCCTCGCCCGAGGACATCGATGCCGCGTTCGCGGCCGCCGATGTGGAGATCCTGCAACGTGATGTCGCGGCTGCATTCCAGCGGTTGACCGCCTTGGTCAAGCGCACGGCGGGCGACGAGCGCACCACCGTGCGGACCCGGCTGATCGAACTGTTCGACCTGTTCGATCCCGCCGATCCCGAGGTGATCGCAGGCCGCCGCAACCTGGCCAACGCCCTGTACTGATTGCTTGCCCTGCCGGAATTGCATTCCCGCAGAACTACGCTCGGGATTCCGCGGCTGGAATGCAATTCCGGCGACAGGGACGCTAGGGCTGTTCGGGCGCGAACCAGAGTGCGGACAGGGGCGGCAGCACCATGACGGCCGATGCGGGTCGGCCGTGCCACGGTTCGTCGGTCGCCTCGACGGCACCGTAGTTGCCGATGCCTGATCCGTGGTAGCTGTCGGAGTCGGTGTTGAGGACTTCGCGCCAACTGCCCGTGTGCGGCAGACCGAGTCGGTATCGCGAGTGCTCGGAGCCCGAGAAGTTGAACACACACGCCATCATCGAGCCGTCGTCGCCGAATCGCAGGAAGCTCAGCACATTGTTGGCCGAATCGTTGGCGTCGATCCAGGAGTAGCCCTCGGGCTGACTGTCCCGCGACCACAGCGCGCGGCTACCGCGGTAGACACCGTTGGCGTCGGTCATCATCCGCAGGATGCCGTCGGAGAACCCATTCTCGTCGAGTTGGAACCAGTCGACCCCGCGTTCCTCCGACCACTCGGCACGCTGGCCGAATTCCTGGCCCATGAACAGCAACTGCTTGCCGGGGTGTGCCCACTGGTAGGCGAGCAGGCTTCGGATGCCGGCCGCTTTCATGTGGTCGTTGCCGGGCATCCGGCCCCACAGCGTGCCCTTGCCGTGCACGACCTCGTCGTGACTGATCGGGAGCACGAAGTTCTCGCTGAAGGCGTACAGCAGTGAGAACGTCAGCTCGTGGTGGTGGTAGCTGCGGTGGATGGGGTCACGCTTGATGAACTCGAGCGTGTCGTTCATCCAGCCCATGTTCCACTTCATCGAGAAGCCGAGTCCGCCGAGGTTGGTCGGGCGGGTGACGCCGGGCCAAGACGTGGATTCCTCGGCGATGGTGACGATGCCCGGGTTGATCTTGTGGACGGTGGCGTTCATCTCCTGCAGGAACTGCACCGCCTCGAGATTCTCCCGACCGCCGTGGATGTTCGGTGTCCAGCCGTCGACGGGGCGCGAGTAATCCAGGTAGAGCATCGATGCGACGGCGTCCACACGCAGGCCGTCGATGTGGAATTCCTGCAACCAGTACAGCGCGTTGGCCACCAGGAAGTTCCGGACCTCGGCGCGGCCGAAGTCGAAAACGTAGGTGCCCCAGTCGAGCTGCTCCCCGCGACGCGGATCGGCATGCTCGTAGAGCGCGGTGCCGTCGAAGCGCCCGAGCGCCCAGGCGTCCTTCGGGAAGTGCGCAGGCACCCAGTCCACCAGAACGCCGATGCCGGCCCGGTGCAGCGAGTCGACGAGGTGCCGGAACTCGTCGGGTGTGCCGAACCGCGAGGACGGTGCGTAGTAGGAGGTGACCTGGTAACCCCACGAACCGCCGAACGGATGCTCCGCGACGGGCAGCATCTGCACGTGGGTGAACCCGTGAGAGACCAGGTACTCGGTGAGCTGCTCGGCGAGTTCGGTGTAGCTCAGGCCGGGCCGCCACGAGCCCAGATGAACCTCGTAGGTGCTCATCGGCTCGAAGACCGGGTTGCGCAGCGTCCGGCCGGCCATCCAGTCGTCGTCGCTCCAGGTGTACTCGCTGTGGGTGACCCGGGAGGCCGTCTGCGGCGGCACCTCGGTGGCGAACGCCATCGGGTCGGCCCGTTCGGTGACGACGCCGTCGGCGCCGTGCACCTTGAACTTGTACAGTCCGCCGACCGGGAATCCCGGCCAGAACAGCTCCCACACGCCCGTCGAGCCGAGCGCACGCAGTTGCGCCTCGTTGCCGTCCCAGTGGTTGAACTCGCCGATCAGGGTGACGCCCTTGGCGTTGGGTGCCCACACGGCGAAGGAGACACCGTCGACCACACCGTCGGCGGTGGTGAAACTCCGGGGGTGGGCGCCGAGAATCTCCCAGAGGCGTTCGTGGCGCCCCTCGGAGAACAGGTGCAGGTCGATCTCCCCGAGGGTGGGCAGGAACCGGTAGGCATCGGCCACGGTGTGCACGTGCGGCGTGTCGCCGCCGGTGTCGTAGCTGATCTCGAGGCGGTAGTCGATCAGCTTGGTGTACGGCACCGCGATGGCGAACAGCCCCGACTCGATGTGGTCGAAACGATGGCGTTGCCCGCCGATCACCGCATCGACCGCGACGGCGTGCGGGCGGTAGGCGCGGATGACCGTGTGGTCGTCGTACTCGTGTGCGCCCAGCACCGAGTGCGGATCATGGTGGTCACCGGACAGGAGTCGGTTGATGTCGGCGGTGTGGGGCCGCAGATGTGGGCTCTCGATCCGGTTCGTCAGGTTGGACGCTTTGGTCACGTCATCCCTCCCTACGCAGAAGTGTCAGTCGTTGGTCGGCGGGGACCTGGGGCATGTTGAGCACATGGGCCACCGCCCGGGAGGGCTCGAGGCGCACGTAATTGCCTTGGCCCCAGTGATATTCGTCTCCGGTGATCTCGTCGCGCACCCAGAACCGGTCCTGCTGCTCCATCCCCAGCGCCGCCATGTCCAGCCACAGCGTGCCTTCCTCGGGTCCGAACGGGTTCAGGGTCACCACCACGAGCACCTGGTCACCGGTGACCGGATCGAACTTGCTGAACGCCAGCAGTGCGTCGTTGTCGATGTGGTGGAAGGTGATGGTGCGCAACTGTTGCAGCGCGGGGTGCAGATGCCGGATCTCGTTGAGCCGGGTGAGGAACGGCTCGAGGGATTCACCATCGGCCAGCGCGGCGTCGAAATCGCGGGGCCGGAGTTCGTACTTCTCGGAGTCGAGGTACTCCTCGCTTCCCTCGCGGACCGCCCGGTGCTCGAAGAGTTCGTATCCGGAGTACACCCCCCAGGTGGGACTCATGGTGGCGGCCATGACGGCGCGGATCGCGAACATGCCCGGACCGCCGTGCTGGAGGCTTTCGTGGAGGATGTCCGGGGTGTTCACCCACAGGCTCTGACGCGAGTAGTCGGCGTGCTCGGCGATCGACTGGCCGAACTCGGTCAACTCCCACTTGGCCGTCCGCCAGGTGAAGTAGGTGTAGGACTGCGTGTAGCCCAGCTTCGCCAGACCGAACAACCGTGCGGGACGGGTGAACGCCTCGGCCAGGAACAGCACATCGGGGTCGATGTTCTTGGCCTCGCCGATCAGCCAGGCCCAGAAGTTCGGCGGCTTCGTGTGCGGGTTGTCGACCCGGAAGACCTTGACGCCGTGCGACATCCAGAACGAGACGACACGCAGCACTTCCTCGTAGATGCCCGCGGGGTCGTTGTCGAAGTTGACCGGGTAGATGTCCTGGTACTTCTTGGGCGGATTCTCGGCGTAGGCGATCGTGCCGTCGGGCAGCACGGTGAACCACTCGGGGTGATCCCGAGCCCACGGGTGGTCCGGAGCGCATTGCAGCGCCAGATCCAGTGCCACCTCGAGGCCGTTGTCGCGGGCAGCTGAGACGAACTCGTCGAAGTCCTCGATGGTGCCCAGCGCGGGGTGCACCGCATCGTGGCCGCCCTCGTCGCTGCCGATCGCCCACGGGGAGCCGACGTCGTTGGGTCCCGCGGTGACACTGTTGTTGCGTCCCTTGCGGTGCACCTTGCCGATCGGATGTATCGGTGGCAGGTAAGCGATGTCGAAGCCCATCCTGGCAACCCTGGGCAGCGCCTTGGTGGCTGTGGCGAATGTGCCGTGCACGGGATTGCCGGCGCTGTCCCAGCCGCCGGTGGATCGTGGGAAGAACTCGTACCACGAGCTGAAGCGGGCCAGCGGACGGTCCACCCACACACCGTGCTGGTCGCCGCGGGTGATCAATTCCCGCAGCGGGTACTGATCCAGCAGCTCGGTGACATCGGGTGCCAGTGCTGCGCCGGCGCGCCAGAACGGATCGCCCGGCTCGCGCAGCCTTTCCGAGGCCGCGATCACCGGGTACCGCATCTGACGGGGGACACCGGTCGCGGCGCGCTCCAGCAGTTCGGCCCCGACCAAGAGGTCGTTGGACAACTCGCCTTCGCTCTGACCGGCTTCGAGTTTTGCGATCACGTTCTTGCGCCACGTGGCGATCGGATCGCCCCAGCCATCGACCCGGTAGGTCCACAGCCCGACGGCGTCCGGGGCGAACTGACCGTGGAAGACATCGGGGGTGCGGCCCTGAACCATCGGTGCGGTGATCGGGCGGACTCGAGGGGTGGGCTTGACCACATCCTGGATCGGCACCGGCTCAGGTGCGCGCACCCGCCCCGGCGGGTCGTCGGCCAGCGGCGGATATCCGGCCCCGTGATAGCGCACCACCAGGGTGGCCGACACCGCGTCGTGGCCCTCCCGCCAGACCGTGGCGGTGACGGGCACGACCTCGCCGACGACCGCCTTGGCGGGAAACCGTCCACCGGACACCACCGGCTGAACGTCATCGATCTCGATACGACCGGCGGTCACTTGGCTTCTCCCTAGCACTCAGAACATCCCGCGCGGCACAGGACGCACGTGTTGTTGTCTGGTCTCGTCGGCTGCGGCACACGCAGTCTTTGCGCCTATACCCACCGTAGTGCGAGGCTCAATCACGCGCGGGACAAAGCGCAGCACACCGCGCTGCTGGTGCGAACCGAGCTGCACCACGTCGAACGTCAGTAAGGTGGGCTCGCGTGAAAGCTCTCCGCCGGTTCACCGTCCGCGCTCACCTTCCCGAGCGGCTGTCCGCGCTCGAGACGCTGTCCGTCAACCTGCGGTGGTCCTGGGACAGACCGACCCAGGAGCTCTTCGAGGCCATCGATCCGGAGCTGTGGAAACGGGTCGGATGCGATCCCGTGGCGATGCTCGGGCAGGTCAGCCCGGCGAGGGTCGAGGAGTTGGCCGCCGACGAGTCGTTCGTCCGGCGACTCGACGATCTCGAGGCCGAACTGCAGGACTATCTCGACAGGCCCCTGTGGTACCAGCAGCTGGCGGAGGGGAACGGCGCGCCGGGCGACGGACACGATCCCTCGGTGCTCCCCAGGGGCGTCGCGTATTTCTCGATGGAGTTCGGTGTGGCCGAGGTGTTGCCGAACTATTCCGGGGGCCTGGGGATTCTGGCCGGCGATCATCTGAAGTCGGCTTCTGATCTGGGACTGCCGTTGATCGCCGTTGGGCTGCACTACCGATCGGGATACTTTCGCCAGTCCCTGACCGCCGACGGGTGGCAGCACGAGAGTTACCCGTCGCTGGATCCCCAGGGTCTGCCGCTGCGGCTGCTCACCGATGCCGCGGGGAAGGCGATCCTGGTCGAACTGGCCCTGCCCGACGGCGCGCAGCTCTCGGCGCGCATCTGGATTGCGCAGGTGGGGCGAATTCCGTTGCTGCTGCTCGATTCCGACATCCCGGAGAACGAACACGAGCTGCGGGGGGTCACCGACCGTTTGTACGGCGGCGACCAGGAGCACCGGATCCGGCAGGAGATCCTCGCCGGCATCGGCGGGGTGCGGGCGATCCGGGCGTTCACCGAGGTCGCGGGACTTCCGGCGCCCGAGGTCTTCCACATGAACGAGGGGCACGCCGGATTCCTGGGCGCGGAGCGCATCCGTGAGCTGATCGAGGCAGGGCTGGAGTTCGACACCGCGCTGACCGTCGTCCGCTCCTCGACGGTGTTCACCACCCACACCCCGGTCCCCGCAGGTATCGACCGGTTCCCGGTCGAGATGGTGGAGCGATACTTCGGTCCGGAGCCGGGAGGCGCGGGTTCGCGGCTGTTGCCCGGCGTGCCTGTGGACCGCATCGTGGCGTTCGGCGCCGAGGACGACCCGGCCAAATTCAACATGGCCCACATGGGGCTGCGGCTGGCGCAGCGCGCCAACGGTGTCTCCCTGCTGCACGGGCAGGTCAGTCGCGGCATGTTCAACGATCTGTGGCCCGGATTCGATCGATCGGAGGTGCCGATCGGCTCGATCACCAACGGCGTGCACGCGCCGACCTGGGCGGCGCCGCAGTGGATGGAGCTGGGACGCGAGGTGCTGGGCAGCGCTGACCTGACCTCGTTGCGTGAACCCGGGACGTGGCAGGCAATGCAGGAGGTCGACCCCGCTCGCATCTGGTCGATCCGCTCGCGACTGCGTGAGGCGTTGATCGAGGACGTACGGGCCCGGGTGCGCCGCTCGTGGCTGGAACGGGGTGCGGCCGAGGCCGAACTCGGCTGGATCGCAGCGGCTTTCGACCCGGGCGTGTTGACGATCGGATTCGCACGCCGAGTGCCGACCTACAAACGTCTGACGTTGATGCTGCGGGATCCGGAGCGGTTGACGAAGCTGCTCCTCGACGACGACCGGCCCCTGCAGCTGATTGTCGCGGGCAAGTCCCATCCCGCCGACGACGGCGGCAAGGCGCTCATCCAACAGGTGGTGCGTTTCGCAGACCACCACGAGGTGCGTCATCGCATCGCGTTCCTGCCCGACTACGACATGTCGATGGCCCGAGAGCTCTACTACGGCTGCGATGTGTGGCTCAACAACCCATTGCGTCCGCTGGAGGCCTGCGGCACATCCGGCATGAAGAGTGCTCTCAACGGTGGGCTGAACCTGTCGATCCGCGACGGCTGGTGGGACGAGTGGTACGACGGCCAGAACGGCTGGGAGATCCCGACCGCCGACGGGCTGGCCGACGAGGAGCGGCGCGATGACCTCGAGGCATCCGCACTCTACGAGTTGCTCGAGCATTCGGTGGTGCCGACGTTCTACGACCGCGACCACCGCGGTGTCCCGACCCGGTGGGTCGAGATGGTGCGCCACACCCTGCAGGTCCTGGGTCCGAAGGTGCTGGCGTCGCGGATGGTGCGCGACTACACCGAGCAGTACTACGTGCCGGCGGCGCGGTCGCTGCGGAAGACGATCGAGCCGGGGCACTCGGGAGCCGAGGAGTTCGACGATCCATTCGGCTCAGCCCGTGAACTCGCCGACTACCGCCACCGTGCCGAGCGCGCCTGGCCTCAGATCCAGATCACCGATGTGGACAGTTCCGGGCTCCCCGACACGCCGTTGCTGGGATCGGAGCTGACTCTGGCCGCGCAGATCCACCTGGCCGAGCTGCGGCCCGACGAGGTGACCGTTCAGGCGGTGCTCGGGCGCGTCGACTCGGGAGATGTGCTGTTCGAGCCCGTGACCGTGCCGATGGCGTACGCGGGCACCGCCGACAGCGGCAATACGATCTTCACAACGACCACACCGCTGTCCATCACCGGTCCGGTCGGCTACACGATCAGGGTGCTGCCCCATCACCGGCTGCTCGCCGGCGACAACGAGCTCGGTCTCGTCACGCTCGCGTGAGGATCACCGGAACCGCTTGAAGCAGCGTTCCGTGTCGCCGACGACACCGACCCGGAACGCATCGATCCTGGAGAAGCCCGACGGCACCGACTCGCCGTTGACATCACCGGCCACCAGCCCGTTGGTGAGAATTCCGGACACCGCTTCGTCGATGTCGCCGGCGGTCAACGCGATGGTGTTCCCGTCGGGGGTGGTGACGTCCTTGCTCATCTTGACCGTGGCCACCCCGGTGAGGCAGGCGGTCCGCAGCGCCGCCGCGGCGGTGTCGAGTTGGACGCCACCCCGTTCGTGCTGGATCGCGAGCATGTACCGCGAGACGAGCACCGAGTAGGCGACGTTGTCGCCGGTGGCCAGGTCCGCACCGTCACGCTGCTCGTCCTGAGCGCCCAACTCCTCCAGACCCGGCAGGTCGACGACGATGGTGTTGGTGGCGGGGCAGAACGATGCGGGCGGGCTGGGGCGCGCGTCGGCGCAGTCCTCGGCGTCGGCGGCCTCGAAGCTCAGGGCCGGGGGACCGGAAGGCTCGAACAGGATGCCCATGGCGTCCACGATCGAGCGCACCGAATCCTCGGTCACGGGGAGCTCTCCGGTCTGGTCGGTGGGGAGCAGCACGGGCAGGTTGCCGCGGCGCTGGCCGATCTCGCGCAGGTCGATCGCCGCGCACGCCGACGGGCCGTCGGTGAAGCCGAACTGGAACGCCGAGACCCGTTCGAAGGCCGAGCCGTGCTCGTCGTAGCCTGCGTCGGGATCATCCTCGTTGAGCAGCGGGTCCCGGAACGAGATGACACCTGCCAACACGTTGTTGAGCCCCTCGCCGGTGCTCAGGCTGAAGCGCGGTGAACTGTCCTCGGCGACCCACCGCATATAGGCCCCGGAGAGACAGTCGGCCTGCTGCTCGCCGACCAATGTCGGTGTGCCCTGCTTGGAGATCCCGGCCTGGCGCGCGACCGCGTGGCCGTACTCGTGGGCCAGCACCATCACCACCCCGATGTCGCCGTGGGCGCGCTGCAAGCTGGGCAGTAGCTCACCGCGGTCCCAGCCGATGGTGCGGTCGGTGTAGCAGAACCCCGCGTTGACCAACCCGTAGGTGCCATCCCCGCAGAACTCGCCGTCGAAGCCGCTCGCGTCCCAGGAGACCAACGCCTTCGCCGGAATGAAGTCATCGTCGAACGCATCCGGGTAGGCGCCCTCCCAGTACTGCTCGATGTCGCTGATCGAGCTGCCGGCCAGTTGGTCCATCGCCCCGCCGTCGGTGCCCTCGACATCGCGGGACGGACCCTCGGCGTTGGCCCGCAAGCCCGTGGGCCCGTCGGTGGCAGGCATTCCGGCGACCTTGAACGGATCGTCGAACACCGACACGGGTTTGCCCTGCAACGTGGCCGAACACGCAGTGCCGATCAGCACCGAACACGCCGCGATCGCGGCGCCCACGAGGTGTCGTCGACTCATGGACGCCGCCTTTCGGAGGTCACTCGGCGGCCTGGGCGGCCCGTACCGGAACGTCGCCCTCAGGATAGTGAACCCACCGCGGGAATCGCGCGTCTCGCACGCCGAACGTCCCTCAGGACGGCGGGTCCGCAGCGCGGAGCCGCTTCAGCGCCGCCCGTACCGACGCCCCATCGGTGGTCGCCCAGAACGGGGGTAGCGAGGCACGCAGGAAACCGCTGTAGCGCGCCGTGACCATCCGCGAGTCCAGCACGGCCACGACGCCCCGGTCGTCGATTCGACGCAGCAACCGACCGGTGCCCTGGGCGAGCAGCAGTGCGGCGTGACCGGCAGCCACGGCCATGAATCCGTTTCCGCCCCTTGCGGCGACGGCGCGCTGACGTGCGGTCAACAGCGGGTCGTCGGGGCGCGGGAACGGAATGCGGTCGATCAGGACGAGCGACAACGACGGACCCGGCACGTCGACGCCCTGCCACAGGGACAGCGTGCCGAACAGCGAGGTCTGTTCGTCGTCGGCGAAGCGCGCCACGAGCGTCGAGGTGTTGTCGTCGCCCTGACACAGCACCGGCGTGTCGAGGCGCTCGCGCATGATCTCCGCAGCCGCCTTGGCCGCGCGCATCGAGGAGAACAATCCGAGCGTCCGTCCGTCGGCCGCGGTGATCAGGGAGGCGATCTCGTCGAGTTGTTCGGCGGAACCGGTGCCGTCGCGCCCGGGTGGCGGCAGGTGGGCTGCGACGTAGAGGATGCCCGATTTCGCGTGGTCGAAGGGCGAACCCACGTCGAGCCCGCGCCACGTCTGATCGGATCCTTCGCCGCGGTCCAGGCCCCACGCCGTGGCCATCGCGTCGAAGCTGCCGCCGATCGTCAGCGTCGCTGATGTCAGCACCGCTGTCGAGCGCCCGAATAAGCTGACGCGCAACAAATTTGCCACCGAAAGTGGAGCCACGCGGAGCATCGCGCGGGCGCCGGAACGACTGTCCTCAGTGTGCTCGACCCACACCACGTCCCCGCGGTCGGGGATGGCGGGTACGAAGGAGTCCAGTATTCGTGCTGCGGTGTCGCTGACATCGGAGAGCGACGTGACCGCTTCGGTGCGTGCCGCGGCGGTCTTCGGGTCGTTGGGCGCTGTGTCGATCCCGGTTCGG
Source organism: Mycobacterium sp. (assembly GCF_049683935.1). Taxonomy (GTDB): domain Bacteria; phylum Actinomycetota; class Actinomycetes; order Mycobacteriales; family Mycobacteriaceae; genus Mycobacterium. Next base: position 20,617 of record NZ_JBAUJR010000489.1, read on the forward strand.
GCACCGGCGGCCGCATCGCGCAACACCGTCAGATAACTCGCCATCTCCTCACCGAGCACATCGATGCGACCGGCGCGGGCGTCGAAGAGCGCCGAGGAGAACGTCGCGGCCGCGCCCTCGAGTCGTTGGGCGACGTCGGGTTCGACCACCCGGGCGGCGCGCCGCAGCGCGATGCCCAGTGACGCCGCGGACAACTCGGCGGTCGCCACGCCGGTGACCCTGTCCACGAGTTCGTGCGCCTCGTCGATGATCAGCAGGTCGTGTTCGGGCAGCACATTGGCCTCGCCGATGGCGTCGATGGCCAGCAGGGCGTGATTGGTGACGACGACATCGGCGTGGCCGGCACGATCGCGGGCGCGCTCGGCGAAACAGTCGGTGCCGAACGGGCAGCGCGACACCCCGATGCACTCCCGCGACGACACGCTGACCTGCGACCAGGATCGGTCCGGAACCCCGGGGGCGAGCTCGTCACGGTCGCCGGTCTCGGTGTCCGACGACCACTCGATGAGCCGCTTCACGTCACGTCCCAGAGCGCTGGCTGCGACCGGCGAGAAGAGTTCGTCCTGCGGCATATCGTCCGGCTCGGTGGCACCCGACTGCGAGCCATTGTGGATTTTGTTGAGGCACAGATAGTTTCCGCGCCCCTTCAGAAGCGCGAACTCGGGGCGGCGGGGGAGTTGTCCCACCAGGGAGTCGGCGAGCCGGGGCAGGTCACGGTCGACCAGTTGTCGTTGCAGCGCGATCGTGGCCGTGGACACCACGACCGGGCGGTCGTCGCTCACGGAATGGGCGATCGCGGGCACCAGATAGGCCAGCGATTTGCCGGTGCCGGTGCCGGCCTGTACGGCGAGGTGTTCGCCGCGCTCGAACGCGTCCGCCACCGCCTGCGCCATCACGATCTGGCCGCTGCGCTCGGCACCGCCCAGCGCGGTCACCGCCGTCGCCAGCAGTTCGGTCACCTCGGCCGCTCGGTCAGCCACTCGTGCTCACCCGCCGCCGCGCGTCGGCGCGATCATCCGCGTCGGAATCGCCGGATCGCCTTTGGACAGCTTCAGGCCGTCCCACGGCAGGCTGTGCAGTGCCTGCGCGACGCGCTCGCGTGCTGGTCCCAGATCGAGGTCGGCGATCGGCTCGCCGCCGCGCATCAGCGGGATCGTCAGCTGCCGGGAGGTGAGCTCGGAGCTGGTGGGTGGCGGCTGCAGAGCCGGGTAGACGACCTCCTCGACGACGGTGCCCGACGCCTTGGCCAGCCGTAGCGCGCGCTTACGGCCACCGTGGGACTCCTTGTGGCTGCTGCGCTTCTCGACGGGGATGCCGTCGACCTCGACGAGTTTGTAGACCATGCTCGCCGTGGGCGCGCCCGATCCGGTGACCACCGAGGTCCCGACGCCGTAGATGTCGACGGGTTCGGCGCGCAGCGCTGCGATGGCGAATTCGTCCAGATCACCGGAGACCACGATGCGGGTGTCGGTGGCTCCGAGACGGTCGAGTTGCTCGCGTACCTGTCGGGTCAGCTCGCCGAGGTCGCCGGAGTCGATGCGCACAGCCCCCAGCTGCGGGCCCGCGACCTCGACGGCGTTGGCGACGCCCGCGGTGATGTCGTAGGTGTCCACGAGCAACGTGGTGCCCACACCCAGTGCGTCGACCTGGGCCGTGAACGCCGATTTCTCCCAGTCCGACTGTGTGCTGCCGGTGACCGTGTGCAGCAGCGTGAACGCATGCGCGCTCGTGCCCAGCGCGGGTACGCCGTAGCGGCGATGGGCCTCGAGGTTCGACGTGCCGGTGAACCCGGCGAGGTAGGCGGCCCGCGCCGCGGCCACCGCCGCCCATTCGTGGGTGCGCCGCGAGCCCATCTCGATCAGCGGGCGTCCGTCCGCGGCGCTGACCATGCGGGCGGCGGCCGAGGCGATCGCGGTGTCGTGATTGAAGATCGACAGTGCCAGCGTCTCGAGCAGCACGCATTCGGCGAATGTGCCGTGCACCGACAGCACGGGGGAGCCGGGGAAGTACAGCTCACCCTCCGGGTAGCCGTCGATGTCGCCGGCGAACCGGTATCCGGCCAGGTACTCCAGCGTATCGGCGTCCAGGAAGTCTTTCAGCGAGTCGAGCGCGGCGGTATCGAACACGAACGCCTGCAACGCTTCCGCGAACCGGGCGGTGCCGGCGGTGACACCGTAGCGCCGCCCCTCGGGTAGCCGGCGGGCGAAGACCTCGAACGTAGCCCGACGATGCGCGGTACCGTCCCGCAGGGCCGCGGCGAGCATCGTCAGTTCGTACTTGTCGGTCAGCAGGGATACAGGCAGACCCGGGGACGAAGCCCGGGGCGATCCAGTCACCGTCCAACCGTATCGGTTCGGAGCGCCTTCGAAGCAGCATGACGTCCCCGGTATTCTTGGCCCATGGTCACGCCGGCGAAGGCCCGTCCGGGAACCCGCGAGGATCACGACGTCGCCACCGTTCCCGAAGAAGACGTCGCCACGGACTCTCCGTGGGTCACCCTGGTCTGGGATGATCCGGTGAATCTGATGACCTACGTGACGTACGTACTACAGAAATTGTTCGGCTACAGCGAACCGCACGCGACAAAGCTGATGCTGCAGGTCCACAACGAGGGCAAGGCAGTGGTCTCGGCGGGCAGTCGGGAGTCGATGGAGGTCGATGTGTCCAAGCTCCACGCCGCGGGTCTGTGGGCGACGCTGCAACAGGACCGCTGAGCCGGCTGTGCGGAAATGGAAACGGGTGGAGGGCGCCGACGGTCCGCGGTTCCGGTCGGCCCTGGACGCGCACGAGGCGGATTTGTTGAGCAGCCTGGTGACTTCGCTGGTCGGGATGCTCGAAGACCGTCAGTCGTCAGCGCCGGTCGACGAACTCGCCGAGATGACCGGCATACGAACCGGCAATTCGGTTCCGCCACAAGACGATACGATGAAGCGACTGCTGCCCGACTTCTACCGGCCGGCAACAGAGCACCCTGCCGGATCGGGTCCCGCGGAAAGTCTCAACAGTGCGCTCCGCGGTATGCATGAACCCGCCATCATCGATGCCAAAAGTCAAGCCGCACAACGACTTTTGGATACAATCCCACGTGGTGGGGGAAAGTTCGAGTTGACCGAGGACGACGCGCATGCCTGGGCGTCTGCCGTCAACGACGTGCGCCTGGCACTGGGCACCATGCTCGATGTCGGGGCCGACATCCCCGAACGACTGCCGTCCGACCATCCGATGGCCGGACATCTCGACGTCTACCAGTGGCTGACGTTCCTGCAGGAGTACCTGGTGCTGAGCTTGATGGGTGGTTCGCGGTAGTGGTCGGCGCCATCACCGATGTGGCCGGTATCCGTGTGGGGCACCACCACAAACTCGACATCGACGCGCAACTCGGCACCGGCTGGGCGACCGGCACCACGGTCGTGCTGACGCCTCCCGGCACCGTCGGTGCTGTCGACGGCCGCGGCGGTGCGCCGGGCACCCGGGAGACCGATCTGCTGGATCCGAGCAACTCGGTGCGCCATGTGGACGCGGTGGTGCTCTCCGGCGGCAGCGCTTTCGGTCTCGCCGCAGCCGACGGGGTGATGACCTGGCTCGAGGAGCAGGAACGCGGCGTCGCCATGGACGGCGGCGTGGTCCCCATCGTTCCCGCCGCGGTGATCTTCGACCTGCCCGTCGGGGGTTGGCAGTGCCGGCCGAACGCGGAGTTCGGATATCTGGCGGCGTCGGGCGCGGGGACCGATGTTCCAGTGGGCACCATCGGCGCCGGGGTGGGCGCGCGGGCCGGGGTGCTCAAAGGCGGTGTCGGGACGGCTTCGGTGACGCTCGAGTCGGGGGTGACGGTGGGGGCGCTGGTCGTGGTGAACTCCGCCGGGGACGTCGTCGACCCCAACACCGGACTGCCCTGGCTGGCGTATCAGATCGATGAGTTCGGGCTGCAGCGCCCGCCTGCCGACCAGCTCGCCGCCTACGCCGATCGGCGTGGCGAGCTGAGCCCGCTGAACACCACCATCGCGGTGGTGGCCACCGACGCCGCGCTCGGCCCCGCAGGCTGTCGGCGAATGGCCGTCGCCGCGCAGGACGGTCTTGCGCGCACCATCCTGCCGTGCCACACCCCGCTCGACGGCGACACGGTGTTCGCACTCGCCACCGGTGCCATCGAGGTCGATCCGGACCCGACCACACCGGCGTCGATGTCGCCGGAAGTGCCTCTGATCACCGCTGTCGGTGCGGCCGCAGCGGACTGTCTGGCCCGTGCAGTGCTCGTCGGCGTGCTCGCCGCAGAAGCGGTGGCTGGAATACCGACATACCGTTCGATGTTGCCGGGAGCGTTCGTGTGAACGATTTTCGGGAAGGGAACAAGCGTTGTTGACGATTCGTGCCGACCTGGTCGACGCGATGGTCAGCCATGCCCGCGCCGACCATCCCGATGAGGCGTGCGGCATCATCGCCGGGCCCGAGGGAGCCGACCGCCCCGAGAGGTTTGTCGCGATGCTCAACGCCGAGCGCTCGCCGACCTTCTACCGGTTCGATTCAGGCGAGCAGCTGCGGGTGTGGCGCTCGATGGACGAGGCGGACGAGGTTCCGGTCGTCATCTACCACTCCCACACCGGCACCGAGGCCTACCCGAGTCGTACCGACATCTCCTACGCCTCCGAACCGGACGCCCACTACGTGCTGGTGTCCACCCGTGACCCCGACGAGCACGAGTTGCGCAGCTACCGCATCGTGGACGGCGTCGTCACCGAAGAACCCGTCACCATCGTCGAGCAGTACTGAGTAGGAGAAAACCTGTGCCCGATTCAGCCAACGTCACCGTCTCGATCCCGACCATCCTGCGCACCCACACCGGCGGCGAGAAGCGTGTCAGCGCCTCCGGCAGCACGCTGGCCGCGGTGATCAGCGACCTCGAAGCCAACTACTCGGGAATCACCGAGCGCATCGTCGACGGCGAGAAGTTGCACCGGTTCGTCAACATCTACGTCAACGACGAGGACGTCCGCTTCTCCGGCGGCATGGACACCGAGATCTCCGACGGGGACTCGGTCACGATCCTGCCCGCGGTCGCCGGCGGGTGAGTGGAGCCCGATGACCCGCTACGACTCGCTGCTGAAGGCCCTCGGTGACACCCCACTGGTCGGTCTCCAGCGGCTGTCCCCGTCGTGGAACGGGGGTGAGGACGGGTCGCCCCACGTCCGGTTGTGGGCCAAGCTCGAGGACCGCAACCCGACCGGGTCCATCAAGGACCGGCCCGCTCTGCGGATGATCGAGGACGCCGAACATGGCGGCCTGCTGCAGCCCGGCGCCACGATCCTGGAACCGACGAGCGGCAACACCGGGATCTCGCTGGCGATGGCCGCGCTGCTCAAGGGCTACCGGATGATCTGTGTGATGCCGGAGAACACCTCGATCGAGAGGCGTCAGCTGCTGGAGCTCTACGGTGCCCGGATCATCTATTCGCCGGCCGAAGGTGGCTCCAACACCGCGGTGGCGCGGGCCAAAGAGCTTGCCGCCGAGAATCCCTCGTGGGTGATGCTCTACCAGTACGGCAACCCCTCCAACGCCGCGGCGCACTACGACGGCACCGGACCCGAGCTACTCGCAGACCTGCCCGAGATCACCCACTTCGTCGCCGGCCTCGGCACCACGGGCACGTTGATGGGCACCGGGCGGTATCTGCGTGAGAAGGTGCCCGGCGTCCAGATCGTCGCGGCCGAACCCCGCTACGGCGAGGGCGTCTACGCGCTGCGCAACATCGACGAGGGCTTCATCCCCGAGCTCTACGACCCCGACGTGCTGACCACCCGGTTCGCCGTCGGCTCCTACGACGCGATCCGGCGCACCCGCGAGCTGGTCCAGACCGAAGGGATCTTCGCGGGCGTCTCCACCGGGGCGATCCTGCACGCCGCACTCGGTATGGCCGCGAAGGCGATGAAAGCCGGTGAGCGGGCAGACATCGCGTTCACCGTGTGTGATGCCGGATGGAAGTATCTGTCGACCGGTGCGTACACCGGTAGCCTGGATGATGCAGAGGACGCATTGGAAGGGCAACTATGGGCTTGACGGGCACCGGCGGATATCCGGGTATGGCCGGACCACCCGCGGGGTCTCAGAAGCGCCCGGTCTGGCTGGTCGGCGGTCTGACCATCGTGTCGTTCGTCGTATTGCTCTGGGTGATCGAGCTCTTCGACTCGCTGACCGGACATCGTCTGGACAGCAACGGAATTCGTCCCTTGGAAACCGATGGTCTGACAGGAATCCTGGTCGCGCCGCTGCTGCACTCGAACTGGGAGCACCTGATCGCCAACACGGGCCCGGCGCTCGTGCTCGGGTTCCTTATGACCCTGGCGGGCTTGTCCCGGTTCCTCTTCGCCACCGCGATCATCTGGGTTCTCGGTGGCGTCGGGACCTGGCTCATCGGCAACGTGGGCGCACCGACCTACAACGGTGTGGTGGTGGAGACCAACCACATCGGCGCGTCCGGTCTGATCTTCGGCTGGTTGACCTTCCTGATCGTCTTCGGGTTCTTCACCCGCAAGATCTGGGAGATCGTCGTCGGTGTCGTCGTGCTCTTCATCTACGGCAGCATCCTGCTCGGCGTACTACCGGGGACGTTCGGCGTCTCGTGGCAGGGCCACCTGTGCGGGGCCGTCGCCGGTGTGCTCGCCGCGCACCTGCTCTCCGGGCCGGAGCGAAAGACCCGGGCGTTGCGGCGCCCGGTCCGGCCGCCCTCCCTGGGTGCATGAATCCCGACGCGCTGCGGCCTGTCGGAATCTTCGACTCCGGTGTCGGCGGGCTCACGGTCGCGCGGGCCGTGATCGACCAATTGCCCGACGAGGAGATCATCTACGTCGGTGACACCGGCAACGGACCCTATGGGCCGCTGACCGTTCCCGAGATCCGGGCCCATGCCCTGACGATCGGCGACGACCTCGCAGCGCGGGGGGTCAAGGCGCTGGTGATCGCATGCAACACGGCGTCGTCGGCCTGCCTTCGCGACGCGCGGGAGCGCTACGCGCCCGTGCCTGTCATCGAGGTGATCCTGCCCGCGGTGCGGCGCGCGGTGCGATCCACCCGCAACGGCCGCGTCGGGGTCATCGGCACCGCCGCCACGATCGCCTCCGGCGCCTATCAGGACGCGTTCGCCGCGGCACGCGACATCGAGGTGTTCGCGGTGGCGTGCCCCCGGTTCGTCGACTTCGTCGAACGGGGGGTCACCAGCGGGCGGCAGGTGCTGGGTCTGGCCGAGGGGTATCTGGAACCCCTGCAGCGCGCCGAGGTGGACACGCTGGTGCTCGGCTGCACGCACTATCCGATGCTGTCCGGCCTCATCCAATTGGCGATGGGCGACAACGTGAGCCTGGTGTCCAGTGCCGAGGAAACCGCAAAGGACCTACTGCGGGTGCTGACGGAGAACGAGTTGCTGAGGCCGCATCCCGACGCCTCGGCACCGCCGCCGAAGCGGGTGTTCGAGGCCACCGGCGACCCCGAGGCGTTCATCGCTCTCGCCGCGCGGTTTCTCGGCCCCACCCTCGACGGGGTCCGGCCTGTTCAGCAACACCTGGGCACACGATCTTGATCTTCGCCGGCCAAAGCGGCGATGTTTTCGTCATGCCCATCGTGGGCATGGCAAGCTAGTGAGCGTGCGAATCACCGTACTGGGTTGCTCCGGCAGTGTGGTCGGGCCGGATTCGCCCGCATCGGGATATCTGGTGACAGCCCCCGATACCCCACCGCTGGTCCTGGACTTCGGCGGCGGGGTGCTCGGCGCGCTCCAGCGGTTCGCGGATCCCAACTCCGTGCACGTGCTGCTCTCCCATCTGCACGCCGATCACTGCCTGGATCTACCGGGGCTTTTTGTGTGGCGGCGTTACCACCCGTCGCCGGCGCCGGAGCGCGGGGTGCTCTACGGACCCGCCAATACCTGGGCGCGGCTGGGCTCGGCATCCTCGCCCGAAGGTGGCGAGATCGACGACTTCACCGACATCTTCGACATCCGGCACTGGGTGGACAATCAGCTCGTGGAAATCGGGTCGCTGACGGTGTTGCCGCGGCTGGTGTGCCACCCGACGGAGTCCTACGGCATGCGCATCACCGATCCGTCGGGCGCGACTCTCGTCTACAGCGGCGACACCGGCTACTGCGACGCTCTCATCGATCTGGCTCGAGGCGCCGATGTCTTCCTGTGCGAGGCATCCTGGACCCACTCGCCGTCCCGGCCGCCGAGGCTGCACCTGTCGGGCACCGAGGCGGGGCGCGCCGCCGCCCGCGCCGGTGTCGCCGAACTGCTACTGACCCACATCCCGCCGTGGACTTCCCGCGAGGACGTGATCAGCGAGGCCAAGGCCGAGTTCGACGGCCCGGTGCACGCGGTGGTGTGCAACGAGGCATTCGACGTCACGCGCCGCTGACCTCGAACGCTGCTCGAGGTGGTGTCTGGGGCACCCGCTAGTGTTGGCCCGTGTCCAGACGAGAAGACGGCAGACTCGACGACGAACTGCGCCCGGTCACGATCACCCGCGGCTTCACCTCCCACCCCGCAGGTTCGGTGCTGGTGGAGTTCGGCCAGACCCGGGTCATGTGCACCGCGAGCGTCACCGAGGGAGTGCCCCGGTGGCGCAAGGGTTCCGGCCAGGGCTGGCTGACCGCCGAGTACGCGATGCTGCCCGCCGCGACCCACGAACGTTCGGGTCGGGAGTCGGTGAAAGGGCGAGTCGGCGGTCGTACCCAGGAGATCAGCCGACTCGTCGGCCGATCTCTGCGCGCCTGCATCGACCTCGCCGCGCTGGGGGAGAACACCATCGCGATCGACTGCGACGTACTGCAGGCCGACGGTGGGACCCGCACCGCGGCGATCACCGGCGCCTATGTGGCGCTGTCCGACGCCGTGACCTACCTTGCCGCGGCGGGAAAGCTGTCGGACCCGCGTCCGCTGTCCTGCGCGATCGCGGCGGTGAGCGTCGGTGTGGTCGACGGCCGGATACGTGTCGACCTGCCCTACACCGAGGACTCCCGCGCCGAGGTGGACATGAACGTCGTGGCCACCGACACCGGCACGCTCGTCGAGATCCAGGGCACCGGAGAGGGTGCGACGTTCCCGCGGTCGACCCTGGACAAGATGCTCGACCTCGCGATGGCGTCCTGCGATCAGTTGTTCGACGTTCAGCGGCAGGCACTGGAACTGCCGTATCCCGGGGCGCTGCCCGAGTCGGGTGAACCCGCGAAGAAGGCGTTCGGAAGCTGACCGAACTACTGGTTGCCTCACGCAACCCGAAGAAGTTGGCCGAACTGCGCCGGGTGCTCGACACCGCGGGAGTGTCCGGCCTGACGCTGCTGTCCCTCGACGATGTCGCGCCGTTCGACGAGGCGCCGGAGACGGGGGCGACCTTCGAGGAGAACGCTCTGGCCAAGGCCCGCGACGCCTTTGCGGCCACCGGGATTCCCGCGGTGGCCGACGATTCCGGGTTGGAGGTCGACGCCCTCAACGGAATGCCGGGGGTGCTCAGCGCGCGGTGGTCGGGACGCCACGGCGACGATGCCGCCAACACCATGTTGCTTCTGGGGCAGCTCGCAGACGTCCCGGACGAGCGGCGCGGTGCAGCGTTCGTATCGGCATGTGCCCTGGTGTTCAGCCTCGCCGGCTCGGACAGCGCGGTGGTGCGGGGTGAATGGACCGGCAGCATCGTGCGCGAACCCCGTGGCGACGGGGGCTTCGGCTACGACCCGATATTTCTGCCCGACGGTTCGGAGAGGACCGCCGCCGAACTCAGTCCGGGGGAGAAGGACGCAGCGTCGCACCGGGGTCGTGCGCTGGCGGCGTTGCTTCCGGCGCTGCGGGGGCTCACCTCCGCCCGGTGAGGTCTGGTCAAACGATGTAGCGCCCACGCGGCCGGGATCGTCAGTGCCAGAGTCGCTGTGATCAGCCCCGGCATCGATCCGGTGAACAGCGGCCATCCCAGCACGAGGTGCATCACCAGTGCCATGGCCAGCGAGTGCAGCAAGAAGATCTCGTAGGAGATCTCGCCGAGCCACACCATCGGCCGGCTACCGAGGAATTGTTGGTATCCGCCACGGCTGCCGAGCGCCAGCGGAGCGACCGCCAAGGTGGCGATCGTGCCGTAGAGCAGCGACTTCGCCAACGGCACCCACACCGGGTCGGGACCGAGAATCGCGCCGCCGATCGGCGTCGACACCAGCAGGTACAGGGCCACCGCCAGCGGGATCGCGAGGCCCGCATGGCATCTCGCGCCGACGGCCTGCAGCACGGCGAGTGCCATGCCGCCGACGAACCAACCGATGTGGGCTGGCAACCACATGCCCGCAGAGTTGGGCAGCATGTCGGTGGTGGTGACGAGCAGGAGCCAGGCCGGGCCGATCGCAGCGAGCGCGGCAAGGCCGATCAGTGCCCGGCCGGGCCGCCATCGGCCCCCGCACAGCACCCGCAGGATCAGAAAGGCCAGTCCGGGGAGCACGGCGTAGAACGCGACCTCCACCGCCATGCTCCACATCTGAGACAGCCCGGGATGCAGCATCGTCGTCAGGTAGTCATCGGTGTAGATCTGCGAGAAGGTCAGATATCTGAGCAGGCCGTGCCAGGTCTGGCCGGGGGTGGGGCCCGGGGTGAAGACGGTGTACACGGAGAACGTGACCAGGACCACCACCACGTAGGCGGGAACCACTCGACGCACGCGGCGGCGGCCGTAACGGCTCAGCGACGGCGCTGCTCGACCCTGTGCTGCCGCCCGCACCCATGGCCGGAACAACAGGAATCCTGACAGCACGAAGAAAATCGCGACGCCGATCTCCATGCGTGCGTAGACCGCTCCGAGATAGCCGTGGTTGAGATACCCGGTGGCGAACGCCGCGTGGGTGAAGACGACCAGAAGCGCGGCGACAGCCCGAAGGCCGGTGAGGGCGGGAAGGCGGGAAGCGGTGGCGTCGGGGCTGACCGCCGGGGCAGCGCCGTGGCGCATCCCGGGGGTGGCTGACACCGCTCCGAGTTTACCGACCTCAGACGCCGAACTGCGCCTTGATCTTCTGGGTCTGGAAGTGCTCGACGACGATGCCGACCAGCGGGATCGTTCCGGCGAGCAGCACACCGACGGTCTTGGCGATCGGCCACCGGACCTTCACGGCGAGGTTGGCGGTGAACAACAGATAGACGAAGTAGACCCAGCCGTGCACCACCGCGATCCAGCCGAGCGAGTCGTCGCCGAACCCGTACTTCAACACCATTTCGTAGCAGAGGGCGATCAGCCAGATGCCTGTCGCCCAGGCGAGGACCCGGTAGCCGAGCAATGCTTTGCGGATGGTCTCGACGGGGGTGATGGGCGAGGGGGTGTCGGGTGCGGTCACCTACGGGTTCCTGTCATTCTCGGCTCATTCTCGAGTCATCGTTGCTGTTGTCGTCGCTGGTGGTGCTATCGGCTGCCGCCAGTTCGGCCAGGTAGGCGTTGTACTCACGCAGTGTCCTGTCGCCGTCGCCGTCGCCGTCGGCATCGGTGGTCGGCTTGGGTCGCTCGGGCAGCAACCCGGCGGGGATCTCGGTGACGGCATCGCGCGGATGGGCTTCCGGAGGCGCCTGCTCGTACCGGACGAACTTGAAGTAGGCGTAGACGCAGAATCCGGCGAACAGCGGCCACTGCAGGGCGTAACCGAGATTCTGGAAATTGCCCGACACCGATTCGAACCGGGTCCACTGCCACCACGCGAGGCCCAGGCAACCGCCTGCAGCGGCGATCACCAGCAGGATGAGCGCCGGCCTCCTACGCCGCGTAGTGGACACCAGCCAACGGTACCGCGCAGGCGATTGGCCGCATGAGCCGAGGACGAACTCCTCGGCACCGTGTCATCGAGGTCGATCTTCGAGCTGAGGTCGCCTTGCCGGGATTGGTACGATCACTCCCGTTGCGGGCGTGGCGGAAGGGAAGACGCGCGGTCTTTAGGTGTCCGTGTTCGAAAGAGCGTGGGGGTTCGAATCCCCCCGCCCGCACCACCGGTCGGCACTGCGGCCGGCAACTCCGCTCGGCCGTCGCCCGGTCGGCGTGAGCAGCGATCAGGCAGGAGCCTCGACCGGGATCTCGGTGGATTGAGAAAAGAAGCACAGAATGCTCGCGGTGAAACTGACCACTGCGAACACTCCGGCGAAGATCGCGATCAGGGTTTCGGCCATCCCCCAGCTCGCGAGCGCGAACGCCAGCGCGATGATCGCGGTGAAGATGAGGAAGAGGCCGGTGGTGGCGACGGTCTCGTTGAACGGATCGTCAGGGCTGGTGGTGCCTTCGGCCATGTCGGCCATCGGAATCTCCTCGTGGGCGTAGCAGCGTGATGCGGGTTTGTTACCCACCGGTACGCCGCTGAAAACCACCCATGGTCTCCGGTTGCGGAAATCACTCAGCGTTTGCGCACCGACAGACCGTTGCGCTCGGCGAGCGACCTCAGTTGCCTGAGCGCAAACTGGCGGTTCCGACCGCCCTGCGGCAGCACGATCCCGGCCCAGAGCCCCTCCGCACCAGGTGTTACGCATGCTTCCCGGGCGCACTGCCAGCGTCGGGGACACGCGCGGCACAGCGCCTTCGCGCCCTCGTCGGCGGTGGTGATCCATCGGTCGGGATCACGCGTGCACGGTGCCGTCCACGCTTGCTCTTCGATCGCCAGTGGATGCACAGACACCCTCCTCCCGTCGTTGGCAATACAGTTGTATCGTACTTACGATACAACTGTACTGTCGAATCGCGACGGGGGTGACGGTGACTACGGTGGCCAGTGTGAGGGCGAAACCGGTTCGGACCGGTGCGGAAGAACCGCGCAACGTCGAACGGATTCGCACCGCGGCCATGCGGTGTTTTGCGGAGAACGGAACGTCGGGCACGACATTGCGGGGCGTCGCGGCGGCCGCGGGGGTGTCGCTCGGTCTGGTGCAACACCACTTCGCGACGAAGGCGGGGCTGATCGAGGCTGTCGACGAGGACGTCGTGCGGCTGGTGATCACCCCTTTCGCCCAGCCGATCCCGGATGATGCCGAGGATTCGATCGCCGAGATCGGCCAGCGGGTGACTCAGATTTTCCTCGAACAGCCTGATGTCGCGGCTTACATCGGTCGTGCCCTCGTGGACGGCAGTCCGCTGGGTGCGACGATCTTCGACACCTTGTTCGCGCTGGGCCAGGCACGGTGGCAGCAGCGCGCCGACCGCGGCGAAACCCGGCCGGACATCGATCTGACGTGGGCGCCTCTCAACGGCATCGTGCTCGCGCTCGGTGTCGTCAGCTTGCGCACCCATATCAACCGGCACCTACCCGAGCCGTTCACCACACCCGCGCAACTGCAACGATGGCAGGCCGCCGTGGATTCGCTACTGCGCGAAGGGCTGTTCCGGCGACCAGACGGCGGATGAGTCAATCCGGTTGTCCGGCAACCCTTCTGCGGTACGCCGACGGTGTCTCGCCGCAGAACTGGGTGAACGCCCGGGTGAAGGAGCTGATGCTGTCGAATCCGACGGCGGTCGCGGTCTCCTGCACCGACTGCCTGGGTGCCGCGAGTAGGGCCATGGCGCGCAGCATGCGCGCGTGCAGCAGATACGTTCGCCAGGAGAGGCCGAGCTGTTCGGCGAACAGTCGCCGCAGCGTTCGCTCCGAGACCGACACCGCGCGGCTGACCTGCTCGCAGGACACGGTGTCGAGATGTTGTTTCGTGTAGTCCATCGCCGCTGCGACGATCGGGTGCGCTGAGGTCGGAAGGCTCAGCGGCGCCTCGTGCTCGAGTGCTTCACAGACCAGGGCGGCCAGGGTGCGGAAGAACCCATCGGAGAGCTCGTCACCGCGGGCGCGATCGATCGGCCAGCGCAGCGCGTAGATCATCATCTCCCGGATCAGCGGGGACACCGCCAGGATTCGGGCGCGGTCGCCACCGTCGGCGATCAGCGTCCGGTCGAACATCACCGCGACGGTTTTCACGTCGGGGTTCATCACCGCCTGGTGCTCCAGGCCCGCCGGGATCCACGCCGCCTGCTGGGGCGGCAGCAGGTAGTGCGCCGAATCGGTCTCCACCTCGACCACCCCGTGCAGCGCGTACTCGATCTGATGCACCTCGTGGGAGTGCCAGCCGGTGATCAACGCATCACCTTCGTAGAGATAGCTGCCACCCAGCGCGGACCCGCCCCGCCGCAGCTCGATGACCCGACGATGTCCCTGCGCAGGCGTGGACAGCAGGTTGGCCGATTCGGACAAGAGTTTGTCCGAAGACGCAGAGGCGGTCACGTCTACACACGGTACTAGTGGAGATATGAAAACCGACGACCTGATTCTGGTGAGCATCGACGACCACGTGGTGGAGCCGCCGGACATGTTCCTCAATCACGTGCCGGCCAAGTACAAGTCGGAGGCGCCGATCGTCGTCACCGACGACAAGGGCGTCGACCAGTGGATGTATCAGGGCAGGCCGCAGGGCGTCAGTGGGCTGAACGCGGTGGTGTCGTGGCCGCCGGAGGAGTGGGGCCGTGACCCTGCCGGTTTCGCCGAGATGCGTCCGGGCGTCTACGACGTCCACGAGCGCGTCCGGGACATGAATCGCAACGGCATCCTCGCGTCGATGTGCTTCCCGACCTTCACTGGTTTCTCGGCGCGCCACCTCAACATGCACCGGGAGGACGTCACGCTGGTCATGGTGTCGGCCTACAACGACTGGCACATCGACGAGTGGGCCGGGTCCTACCCGGACCGCTTCATCCCGATCGCCGTGCTTCCGACCTGGAACGTCGAGGCGATGTGCGCGGAGATCCGCCGTGTTGCGGCCAAGGGGTGCCACGCGGTGACGATGCCGGAACTGCCACACCTCGAGGGCCTGCCGAGCTACCACGACGACGAGTACTGGGGCCCGGTGTTCCGGACGCTGTCGGAGGAGAATGTGGTGATGTGCCTGCACATCGGCACCGGTTTCGGCGCGATCAGCATGGCGCCCAACGCACCTATCGACAACCTCATCATCCTGGCCACCCAGGTGTCGGCGATGTGTGCCCAGGATCTGCTGTGGGGCCCGGCGATGCGCAACTATCCCGACCTGAAGTTCGCCTTCTCCGAGGGCGGCATCGGGTGGATCCCGTTCTATCTCGATCGCAGCGACCGGCACTACACGAACCAGAAATGGCTGCGCCGCGATTTCGGCGACAAGTTGCCCAGCGACGTCTTCCGCGAGCACTCGCTGGCCTGTTATGTCACCGACAAGACCTCGCTGAAGCTGCGCCACGAGATCGGCATCGACATCATCGCCTGGGAGTGCGACTACCCGCACTCGGACTGCTTCTGGCCCGATGCGCCGGAGAAGGTGCTCGCCGAACTCGACGCCGCCGGTGCCGACGACAGTGACATCAACAAGATCACCTGGCAGAACTCGTCCCGCTTCTTCGGCTGGGACCCGTTCGCCCGCACCGCGCGCGACCAGGCGACCGTCGGTGCGCTGCGCGCCAAGGCCACCGACGTCGACGTGTCGATCCGGCCGCGCGCGGAGTGGGCGCGCCTCTACGACGAGAAGCAGTTCGCCCGCACCTGAGTCAGCTGAAGCGGGCCCGCAGGGCGCGCAGCGGCGAGCGCCGGGACGACGCACCCGGTGGCCGCCGGGTCGCGTACGGCCACGGCGCGTTGCGCTCGGGAACCGATTCGGTACGAACGTACTTGAGTTGAGCGCGCAGGTGGGCGCGTAGCTCGTGCAGTTCGGGGTCATCCCAGCGGTTCCGTGCTTCGACGGGGTCGGCGGTCAGATCGTAGAGCTCCCACTGGTCGTCGAGCGGGTCGCTGCGGTACACCGGCCCGCCCATCCCGTCGGCGGCGAGATGGCGCACGCCCGGTTCGGTCCAGGTGCCCGGGTCGTCGAATGACCGGACCAGCTTCCACAGATGTCCCGCGGCACCGGGTGCGGCCGAGTCGTCGACCCGCACCACCAGCCCTTCGAAGTTGGCCGCGGTGTGCGCCGGAATCCGGATGCGTAGTGGGGCAGGAGGATTGGCTGTCAGCTTCAACGCACGGGCGGCTCCCGAGGCGCCGGTGTCACCTTCGAGTACGTTGTCGCGGGTCATCAGATAGACAGCGCGATCCTCGTCGGCCGCTGCACCGTCGACGACCGGCATGAGATCGCGCCCCGGCAGGGGGTGCACTTCGGAGAACGACTCCGCCAGCGCGGTCGACACCGCAGCGATGTCGACACCGGCCGCTGCGAGCAGCGTGGGCACTAGGTCGACGTGGGAGGTCGGCGCGCTGACCGTGCCCGCCCGGGTCGGATGGGAACCGATCCTGGCGATGACGAACGGCACCCGGGTCGCCTCGTCGTAGAGGTTGAACCACTTCTGGTGCAGTCCGCCGTGCGCACCGAGCAGGTCGCCGTGGTCGGCGGTGCGCACCAGCACCGTGTCGTCGGCGCCGTCGGAAGATCCGCCCTCGGTGACGGCACGGCGCACCCGGTCGATCGGAGTGTCGACCTCGGCGTGCAACCGGTAGTAGAGGTCTCGGTATTGCTGAGCATTGTGT
This sequence comes from Mycobacterium sp., assembly GCF_049683935.1. Taxonomy (GTDB): domain Bacteria; phylum Actinomycetota; class Actinomycetes; order Mycobacteriales; family Mycobacteriaceae; genus Mycobacterium. The sequence continues at coordinate 37,120 of NZ_JBAUJR010000489.1, forward strand.
CGATAGGTCCGCTCGACGACGCGTGCCGGACCGTAGCCGGAATAGTAGGACTCGCGAAAGGCGATCTGGGCGGCCGGTTTTGTGGACAGGTCCTCGTCAGCAGTGGGCGCGGGCGGGACATGGGGCGGGTCGAGCGGTGACGATTTCACCGGGTTGCGGCGGACCCAGCCAGGGAACAGCACGATGTCGTGTGGGTTGACGAAGCTGGCGACCAGAAGGAATGGGCGAAGCGCAGCGGTGTCTCCGGCGCGGCGCCGCGCGTAGCGGTCCTCGAGCCAAGCGACCACACGATCAGCGATCAGTGGGTCGCGGCGGATGCCGGCATTGGAGAGGCTGGCGCCGTGTGGTTCCGGGCCAACCCACCCCGAAAAGCCGTACGGTGCAAGGGGATCAGCGTCCAGGTAGCGCTTCACCGCATCGGGATCGATGACCCCGTTGTCATCGTTGCTGGCCAGTGCCTGGCCGGTGGCGGGGTCGATCAGGTCGGCATGGGAGATGTGCCACTTGCCGTCGTAGTGGGTGTCGTAGCCCGCCGCCCGGAACCAGTTGCCCAGAGTGGGGACCTCGCCGCGGCGCAGCCAGCGCAACCGGGAGTCGTCGTGGGACTTGCCGAGGCCGTCGGTCTGGGTGACACCGTGCAGGTCCGGGTAGTGGCCGGTGAAGATCGTCGGGCGGCTCGGCACGCAGGCCAGTGAACCGGTGTAGTGGCGAACAAAGCTGACCCCGTGCTCGTCGAACCACCTTCTGCCGGGCAGCGTTCGGTCACGCCAGGCGCGGACCGAATCGGTTTCGTACGGCGGCGCCGCACGCTCCTCGTCGGTCATCACGATCACGATGTCCGGTTTCTCGGCGCTCATGTCTTCTCCTCACAGTGCCTGGCCAGCGAGCCCAGCAATGCCTCGGATCTCCGTGCGACCAGTCGGGCGCCGGCACGCTCGAGCAGTGGGCGCAGTAAACGGGAATTCATCCGGACGGTGCTGGTGAGCGTCACGGTAGTCCGGCTCTCCCCGTCGGGCGCCAGATTCCAGCGGTTCGCCGCCGACATCGACCGCGGGACGCCCCCGATGTCGTAGGCGAGCAGCCGGGGTGGGGCGAACGCGGTGATCGTCTCGACAAGCGTGTCCCGGCCGACCTGTACCCGACGGGTCAGGCCGAGAGGGTCGGCGTCCTCGCCGGAGTTGATCACGCAGGAGTGGTCGACACCGTCTGCCCATACGCTGAGCGCGCCGAAGTCCGCCAGCACCTCCCAGATGGCCTCGGGTTCGGCTGCGATCGTTCGGGAGCGGCTGACGTCGGCCATCACCCCATCCAACGCGGCCGGGGGCCGCCGCGCCACATCATGTCGTCCGGATGCCGCCCAGCACGGTACGGGTGATCGACTCGGCGCGGCCGCGCGGGAATGACCGGCCTTCACTGAGGATGGCGTAGACGATGCCCCCGACGATGGCGTCCGAGGCATCCTGAGCGGCCGCCGGGTCGAGTCCTTCGGCAGACAGCCGGCTCCGTACGGTGTCGTGCAGCGGGGTGCTGAAGCCCGCGCGCAGGCGGTCCGCGGTGTCGGCGTGCTCCATGCCGGCCGTGGTCAGGATCCGAAGCATGGCATTGCCGCGGGCGGTCGTCAGCGTCGCGGCGAGGTTCACCGCCCACGTGCAGATGTCGCGCGTGACGTCGCCGGTCGGGGCGATCGGTCGCAGGATCTTGTCGGCGTCTTCGAGGATGACGTCGGCGACCAGCGCATGCCTGCTGGGCCACCAGCGGTAGATCGTCTGCTTCCCCACGCCGGCACGGGCCGCCACCGCCTCGATGCTGAGCTTGTCGAAGCCGCGTTCCAGCAGTAGCTCCCGGGTGGCGACGACGATGGCTGTGCGTGACTTCTCGCTGCGCCGACGGGGCGCAGCGAGGTGGGTGGCCATCAGCGGTCCACCGGCTTTACACGCTGGGACATCGCCCGTAGTCTGCCACAAGACGAGACGTTGCGTCTCGTGAATTCGCGGAGGATCAAAGCTGGTGTTCTGGTGATGGCGGCAACGAAGCTGGTGATCGGGGCCAGCGGATTCCTCGGTTCGCACGTCACCAGTCAACTGGTGGACCGTGGTGACGACGTGCGCGTGATGATCCGCGACACGAGTTCGACGCGCGGCATCGATGGGCTTCCCGTCGACGTGCGTCGCGGGGACGTCTTCGACACCGAGTCGCTGCGCGCCGCGATGGACGGATGCGACGTCGTCTACTACTGCGTCGTCGACGCGCGCCCGTGGTTACGCGACACCGCACCGTTGTGGCGGACGAACGTGGACGGTCTGCGCAACGTGCTCGACGTCGCGCTCGAAGCGGACCTGACGCGTTTCGTGTTCACCAGTTCGATCGGCACCATCGGCCGCTCGGATGGTGGCGTGGCAGACGAGGGCACCGCCCACAACTGGCTCGACGTCGGCGGCGATTACATCCGATCCCGGGTGGCGGCCGAGGACATGGTGCTGCGGTACAGCGCCGAGAAGGGCCTGCCCGCGGTGGCGATGTGTGTGGCGAACACCTTCGGCCCGGGGGACTGGTTGCCGACACCGCACGGGGGTCTGCTCGCCGCTGCGGTCGGTGGCAAGCTGCCGTTCAACATCGACGGGTACGAAGCGGAGGTGGTCGGCATCGAGGACGCCGCAGCGGCATTGATCCTCGCTGGTGAGCGTGGACGCACCGGCGAACGCTACATCGTCTCGGAGCGATTCATGAGCACCCGCGAGATCCATCAGATCGCCTGTGACGCTGTCGGTGTCACGCCTCCGAAGCGCGGGGTGCCGATCAAGGTGATGTCTGCGGCGGGTCATGTCAGCAGTTTGGTCGCCCGCCTGCGGGGCAAGGACACCAAACTGACGCCCCTGAACATCCGCCTGATGCACATCATGACACCACTGGATCACTCCAAGGCCGTCCGCGAACTGGGGTGGCGACCGCGGCCGACATCAGAGTCGATCGTGGCCGCCGCACACTTCTTTCGCAACGGGCGCCGCGGGGCCGTAACCGCTGAGGACCCGCGATGACCATCGGACTCACCCCCGAACAGCAGCAGTTGGCCGACGCCGTAGGCCAGTTCGCGGCACGGCATGCGCCGATCGAGAAAACGCGAAGCTCATTCGAGACGCTCGCTGCCGGCGAACTCCCGCAGTGGTGGGATGACTTCGTCGTCAACGGGTTTCACGCGGTGCACCTTCCCGAGGAAGTCGGGGGACAGGGTGGCACGCTGATGGACACGGCCTGTGTGGTGGAGGCAGCCGCGACCGCGCTGCTGCCGGGGCCGGTGCTGCCGACCGTGCTGGCCGTCGCGGCTGTGC
>NZ_JBAUJR010000490.1:0-18315 GCF_049683935.1 Mycobacterium sp.
GTAATCCCCGCATGGTCCCTTGGTGACCGCTTGCGGAAAGCGCGCAGCGTCGTAGACATGACGCAATCGGCCTTCGCCGCCGCCATCGGCGTCAAAGAAGGCTCCCTCGCGGCCTGGGAAACCGACCGCGCCACACCCCGAGACATCGTCTCCGTCGCCAAGCGCGTCGAGATGCTCACCAACGTCCCCGCAGCATGGTTGCTGGGCCTGGGCGGACCAACAAGCGCCCAACCAAGTGGTTAGTCTGCATGGAGATCCGACGATGGACCCAGGAGGCCGGAATGCAACTGGCACTGACACCCGAGGAAGCCGCGTTCCGCGACGAGCTTCGCAGCTTCTACCGGACGAAGATCCCCGCCGACATCCGCGAGCGCTCCCGCATCGGCGCGGAGGTCAGTCGTGAGGACATCGTCACCACCCACAAGATCCTCAACGACAACGGGCTCGCGGTACCCAACTGGCCGGCCGAATGGGGCGGCCAGGACTGGACGCCCACCCAGCAGCAGATCTGGCTCGACGAGATGCAACTGGCCAGCGTGCCCGAGCCACTGACGTTCAACGCCAACATGGTCGGCCCGGTGATCGCCGAGTTCGGATCCCAGGAGACCAAGGAACGCTTCCTGCCGCCCACCGCCGCGCTGGACATCTGGTGGTGCCAGGGCTTCTCCGAACCCGAGGCCGGTTCGGACCTCGCGTCGCTGCGCACCACCGCACTGCGCGACGGGGACAGCTACGTGGTCAACGGCCAGAAAACGTGGACGACACTCGGCCAGTTCGCCGACTGGATCTTCTGCCTGGTCCGCACCGACCCCGACGCGCCGAAGAAGCAGGCGGGGATCTCCTTCCTGCTCATCGACATGAACACCCCGGGCATCACACTGCGACCGATCAAACTGGTCGACGGCAGCTACGAGGTCAACGAGGTGTTCTTCGAAGACGTCCGGGTGCCCGCCGATCAACTCGTCGGCGAGGAGAACCAGGGCTGGTCCTACGCGAAGTTCCTGCTGGGCAACGAACGCAACGGCATCGCCCAGGTCGGCCGCACCAAGCTCCGGCTCTCCGAGGTCAAAGAGCGTGCCAAAGCCAGCGGCCTGCTCGACGATCCGCTGTTCGCGGCGCGGCTCGCCGAAGCCGAAAACGACGTCCTGGCACTGGAATTGACCCAGATGCGGGTCGCTTCCGGGTCGAAGGGCGGTAAGGCGAACCCTGCCTCGTCGGTGCTGAAGCTGCGCGGTAGCCAGTTGCAGCAGCTGGCCACCGAACTGCTGGTGGAAGTCGCCGGGCCCGACATCCTGCCGTTCGACGCCGGCGACGGCCTCGCCTCGCCGCAATGGGCGCAGCGCAGCGCCCCGCGATACCTCAACTACCGCAAGACATCCATCTACGGCGGCAGCAACGAGGTGCAGCGCACCATCATCGCGTCGACCATCCTCGGATTGTGAGCTAAGCCATGGACTTTCAGCTGAGCGAAGAGCAGGTTCTGCTCCGCGACACCACCCGCGATGTGCTGTCGCGGACCTACGACACCGAAACCAGGCTCGAGGTCATCGACACCGACCTCGGGTGGAGCCGCGACGTGTGGCGCCAACTCGCCGAAATCGGCATCCTCGGGCTGGGATTGGACGAGGATTCGGGTGGTCAGATCGAACTGCAGGTGGTGGCGACCGAGATCGGCCGACGTCTGGCACCCGAACCCGTCGTGCACGCCACGCTCGGCCCGGGTGCGCTGATCGCCGAAGCAGGCAGCTCCGACCAGCGAGCGCTGCTCGACGAGGTCGCCGCAGGCGAGCGGCTGCTCGCGTTCGCCCACCTCGAGCCCGGGATGCGGCTACCCAATGCCGCGGTCACGACAACCGCGGCGCGCGAGGGTGATTCGTGGGTTCTCAGCGGACAGAAGAACCCGGTGCTGGCCGGTGACTGCGCAGACACCCTGGTGGTCAGTGCAGCGCTGCCCGACGGCGGAACCGGACTGTTCGTCGTCGACGCGTCGGCGGTGAACCGGCAGCCGTACCGGACCTTCGACGGTCAACGCGGCGCGCAGATCGACCTCGACAAGGTGGCCGCCGAACCGTTGGGCGAGGGCAGCGACGCGTCGGAGGCCATCGAGCGCGCCCTGGTGCGGACCTCCTCGGCGCTGTGCGCCGAAGCACTCGGCGCAATGGAGGAGGCGCTGCGGCTGACGACCGAGTACCTCACCCAGCGCAAACAGTTCGGCGTCACCCTGAGCAAGTTCCAGACCCTCACCCAGCGCGCCGCCGACATGTACGTCTCGCTCGAACTCGCGCGCAGCATGACGCTGTACGCGGCGATGTCGATCGCCGACGGCAACCTCGATCCGACCATCGCCGCGCGGGCCAAACTACAGATCGGCCGTTCCGGCAAGCACATCAGCGAAGAAGCGATCCAATTGCACGGCGGCATCGGCGTGACCGCTGAATACCCCGTCGGGCACTACGCGGCGCGGCTGACCGCGATCGAGCACACCCTCGGTTCGTCGCAGGACCAGCTGCACGTGTTGATGAACCAACTCGGCGGCTACGAGGTCGTCACCGTCTGACCTGCGTCATCGTTCCGGGTGAAATGTCTGCTGCCTCTGATGCGATATACCTTGGGTAGAAACCTGAACGACGCATCCATCCAGGCAAAGGAGTGCACGATGCAGGTGAAGAAGTATTTCGCCACCACCGCGATCTTCGCAGGTCTCGGGGCGACAGCCCTCGGATTCGGCGCCGGCCAAGCCGGTGCGGGCCCGCACGGGTGGGGACCGCCGCCACCGCCACCGCCGCCTGGCCATGTCGGCCACATCGTGGGCGTTCCGCCCGGTCACATCGCACATTGGGTCGGTGTCCCGCCAGGTCACTGGGACAAGCCGTGGAAGTGGCTCAAGTAGCGCCGTAAGCGTCGTGCAGCCGCATCCACTCGTAGGGCGGCAGCTGCGGCCAACCCTCGGGCGAGTCCTCCCAGGTCTCCTGACGGCCAAACGGGGTCAGGTCCAGCAGGTCGAACACCAGCATGAATGGTTCCTCGCCACGGTTGAACGTCTGCCAGGTGTGGAACACCCGGTCACCGTCTCGTAGGAACACACTGATCGAATGGTGTTCCTCGCCGTCGACCGTGGCGTGGAAGTCCTCGTTGAACGTCGTGCGCCCAGACGACACCCACGGCAGATCCCAGCCCATCCGGTCCTTGAACGCGATGAGCTTGCCCACCGGCGCGTGCGAAACCATCACGAACGAGGTGTCTTTGGCGTGCAGGTGAGCCAGCGGACCGATGTGGTCGGCCATCATCGAACAGCCCGAGCAGCCTTCATCCCAGTCGGACCCGAACATGAAGTGCTGCATGATCAGCTGACTGCGGCCGTCGAAGAGATCCAGCAGCGTCACCGGGCCCGACTCGGTGTCGAACAGGTACGGCGTCTCGATCTGCACCATCGGTAGCCGGCGACGGGCAGCGCTGACCGAGTCTTTCAGCCGGAAGAGTTCCTTCTCCCGGACCAGCAACTCGGCGCGGGCGCTCTCCCATTCGGCGCGCGAGACGATCGGCGGCAAGGCTCTGTCAGTCCCCATACCCAGAGCATGCCACCACGACTCAGCCGGACCCACCCGGTTTCAGACCGTCGATTTTCGCGCGGGAATGCACGGTGTCGTAGAGGGTCCAGGCCACCAGGGTGCCGAGCGCGATGGAAAAGATGGCGGCGAAGGTGCTGCCCAGCGTGTTGGCGTCGAGCGACCTCTGGGTGGCCACGGCGCTGATCGACTCGAAGCCCAGCGCCCCGGGCACCAGCGACCAGAACGCCGCCAGCAGCATGACAAACATCGGCGGGGCCGTCTTCATCTTGGCCGCGACCACAACGAACGGGACGACCAGAAGGGCGCCCACCGCCCCTGAGTACGCCGGGGCCACGACCAGCCCACCGGCCTTCTGGCCGATCAGTGCCACGGCGACGCTGGCGGTGATCCAGGCCAGTGATCCGCGCGGCGCGGAAAGGTAAAGGTAGAGCCCCACTCCGATGACGACGATGGCCACGTAGAACGACAACGGACCCATCCTGTCGGCGGCGGTTTCGTAGTGGGCCGCCTCCCCGGCGATGGCGAGTCCGATCACCACGCCGAAGGCCAACAGCATCAGCTGCACGATGCCGTAGACCAGCCGACTGGATCCCGCCACGATGGCCCCTCCGGCCAACTCCATGGCGCCGATGGTCAATGCCAGCCCCGGCAGGGTGGCCACCAATGCCGGAGCGATGATCCTCAGCAGATCGTCGCCGGCCGCTTCGGCAACGAACCAGGTGGCCAACATTGTCACCACCGCCGCCGACAGCGACGGGACGATCGCGGCGAGCGTCGGAATGCGTCCTCCCGCGACGACGATCGCGCCGACCACCGCACCGAGGAACACGTAGGCCCACAACGCCGTCCATGCGGGATTGATCACGATGCCGAATCCCAACGTCGTGAGGACGTAGCCGATCAGGATGGTGATCGAGCCGAATCGGGGTCGTGCCGCACGCGCCGCGTTGATGTCTCGAATGGCATCATCCGGCGAGATGGCCCCGGCCGCGGCGAGCCGGGTGATGGCATCGACTTTGCCGGCCCGGTCGAGCTGGGTGGTCCCGCGCGATGAAGCCGCCACCTGGTGCCCGTCGCTGCCCACCTGGACCATCAGCACCGTCGGCAACGCGACGATCGACACCGACTCGGTGGTGTAACGCTCGGCGATGTGTTTCAGGCGCGTCTCCACCACCCCGCTGGGCACCTGGACCTCCAGCAGGGCGATGCCGATGACTCGAAGCATCTGGGCGATCGCGCTGACGGAGTGGGTATCGGGGCCGGCCAGCGCTGACGGCGACTGCTTGCTCAGCGATGCCCACATCCGCTTGGTGCGGTCGCCCCAGCTGCCCGTCATGTCACGACTCGAACTCCTTGACCACGTCGGCGACCCGGCGCACCTGATCGATGTCCGAACTCGTCGGGATCAGGTGTACCTCGTCGGTGCCGATGTCGGCGAAGCTTTGCAGCACCGCGTGCAGTTCGTCTTCGGTGCCGGCCCAGCCGGTGGTCGGCGCCATCGCATCGACGAACTCCGCGGGGATCCAGTTCATGTAGCGACGGAGATGGCGATGCACCTGTGCGCGGGGTTCGTCGCCGTCGCCGATCGCGAACCAGAACGATGTCGCCAGGTGCGGTGCGCTCTTGCCCGCCTGCCGCCAGGCATCCCGGGCGATGTCGAACAGTTCGTTCTGTTTGTCGGTGTCCAGATCCAGGGTGGTGCCGGCGAGCCCGTCGGCCCACGCGGCGGCATTGCGCGTCGTCTTGGGCCCCAGCGTGCCCACCATCAGCTTCGGACCACCCGTCTGTACCGGCGGCGGGCCCACCGGCAGCGTCGAGTCGGTCACCTTCTCACCGGCCCACACTCGCTTCATCACGGCCACCCGCTCGGCCATCTCGCGCATCCTCTGGGTTGCCGGATCAGCCCCGGCGGCCACGTAGTCCTCGTGACGCCCACCAACGCCGACCCCGACGGTGAGCCGGCCGCCGCTGAGCATGTCGCCGGTGGCCAGCGCCTTGGCCAGCATCACCGGGTCGTGCAACTGCGGGATGATCACCGTGGTCACCAGCTGCACTCGGTCGGTCCACGCGCCCAGCGCCCCGAGCAGCGTCAGGCTCTCGGGGTTGTCGAACGCCATCCGCTCGCCCCAGCACAGCGAGGAGAACGGGCCGCTGTCGACGAGCAGCGCCCACGACTTCAGCATCGCGGCATCGAGGTTGGGCTCCATCACCGGCATCGTCATTCCGATATCCACGTCGGCGATTCTGGCACGCCGGGCGAATCGGGCGCGGCTACCGACCGTGGTGGGGCGTCAGCGCGCCGGATCCGCGGCGGGCGGGTCCTTCTGCGCCCGGATCGGGTCCGCCGCCGGGGGCGCGAACAGTCCGCCCCTCATGCCACCGCCGAAGGTGCGCACCGCCACCAGGCACCAGGTGCCCAGCAACCCGATGTAGGCGATCGCGGCGGCGATCCGGAACGCCGGCAGACCGGTGTGCACAGCCAACTGCGTCGTCCCGGTGACGAAGGTGCCGACCGGGAACGTCAGGCTCCACCAGGTCAGCGCGAACGGCATCCCGCGGCGCAGCGTCCGCACGGTCAACGCGGTGGCCAACCCGATCCACAGTACGGCGAAACCCCACACCGGAACCCCGTAGAGGATCGCGAAGATGCTCATCCCGTCGGCGAGCTGCTGGTCCACGGCAAGCGCCGCATCGGTCGCGAGAAGCCCTGCGACGGTGATCGATTGGCCCAGCGGCCCGAGAACGATCCACAGTGTGGGCACCCGCGCGGTCCCCGAGGTGCCGAAGTGCGCCAGCCGACTCCAGATGATGGTGATGATGATCAACGACGCGATCAGCGACAGCCCGAACATCGCGAAGCAGCCGTAGAACATCGTGGTACGGCCGGTCCCCGGCGCCATGTGCGGGATCAGCAACGCCCCCGTCGCGGCCGACACCATCGGCGGCACCACCGGCATCAGCCACCCACCGAAAGCGGCGTCGGGTTCGACGCGATACTGGGTGAACATCATGAAGGGAATGCTCATCGCGGTGAACAGGCCGCCCACAGTGCCTGCGGTCCACAACACCCACGCCAGGTTCACCGCGGCACGGTCGCCGATCAGGTCGTGACCGACCAGCAGGGCCCCGGCAGCGACGGTCAGCAGGGCCATCGGCGCGGCCCCGTAGAAGTGCGCCATCTGAGGGTTGCGGGCATGACTGCGGGCCACCGTGGGGTTACGCACCCAGTGGGCGATCATCGCGACGATGAGCAGCACCAACCAGACCGCCGAGACCACCCAGACCACCAGCGCGAACGTCCGCAAGCCGGGGACGTGCACCGGCAGCGTCGCGCCGGCCGTGGCGACGATGCCCGTGCCCATCACCGAGGCGAACCAATTGGGCCCGAGGTAACCGAGAGGGTTGGGCCGGTCGCTGGTCAGGTCGCCGGTCATGGAGTCAGTATGGCCACCGCGACTTGTACGGGGGTTATCCCCCGCTGGAATCTGGGGAAAACGCTGTGTCGCGCGCCCGCGCAGGTCCCTAGGTTGGAGTCCATGACCGCAGTGACCGACATGGATGCCGTGACCGATCCGGGTTCCGGCATCGCACCGCCACCGACCGATCCGCCGCCGCCTCGCACCCGCACGATCGGTCTCGTGCCGAGCGCGTCGATGATCACCGGCGGCGCCCTGGCGACGGTATGGTTCTGGATCCCGTTGGCAATCCTGATCATCGGCATCTCGTCGATCCCGAGCATTGTCGGCTTCCTGGTGGCCGGGGTGGTCTTCATCTACCTGATCCGCGGAGTCGACCGCATCGAGCGGGTACGCAGCGAAGCGGTGTTCGGCATGGGCATCGGCAGTGCGCCGCGGAAGCTTTCGCACTACACCGGCTTTCAGCGCTGGGCTCATCAGCTCTGGCTGGACGTCAGCAGCGCCCGGTTCTGGAAGTCGCTGGCCCACCACTACCTCCGGATGACCTACGACGTGCTTGTCACGGGTCTGGCCCTGGCGCTGCTGGTGTTCGGGTTCCTGGCACCGGCGGCGGCGATCGTCATCGGCAACAGTGACGCCGAGGCCGGGCTGTCGTTCCTGCCCACGCCGGTGGCCTGGCTGCTGGCTGCGGTGGCGCTGGCGGCGGCTGCGGCGTTGCTCGTCTTCGCACCTACGCTTGACGCAATCATCGACCGCTGGCTGCTGTCCCCGTCGCCAACCGCCGAGTTGCAGTATCAGGTCAGCGCACTGGCCGATGCCCGTCAGGGTGCGGTGACGTCCGCGCAGACCGAACGGCACCGCATCGAACGCGACCTGCACGACAGCGTTCAGCCGAGGCTGGTGTCGTTGGCGATGACGATCGGCCTGGCTCAGACCAAGCTCGACACCGACCTGCCTGCCGCGAAAGCTCTGATCACCGAGGCCCACGAGGACGCCAAGAGCGCCCTGGTGGAGCTCCGAAACGTGGTGCGTGGCATCGCGCCGACCATTCTCTCCGACCGCGGCCTCGACGCCGCACTGTCATCGGTGGTGCAGCGCGCGGTGAACTCCGGGGTGCCGACGACGCTGAGTGTGCACCTGCCGCGCCGACTCCCCGACGAAGTCGAGGCATGCGCGTATTTTGTTGTCGCCGAGGCACTGACCAATGTCACCCGCCACGCCGGCGCCTCGCACGCTGCGGTCACCGTACGACTCGACGAATCCGCGAATCAGTTGCACGTCACGGTGTTCGACGACGGCCACGGAGGTGCGTGGATCGTCGACGACACCACCGTCGATGCCACCGGGCTGCGCGGCCTCGACGAACGGGTGCGTGCCGCCCGGGGCACGTTCGCGGTGTCCAGCCCGGCCACCGGACCCACCATCGTCACCGCGGTGCTGCCATGCGGATAGTGATCGCCGAGGATTCGGCGCTGCTGCGCGCCGGCATCGAGCGCATCCTCACCGACGCCGGCCACGAGGTGGTCGCCGGCGTGCCCGATGCCACGAACCTGTTGCGCCTGGTCAACGACAAGCAGCCGGACCTGGCGATTCTGGATGTGCGGATGCCACCGACCTTCACCGACGAGGGCATCAGGGCGGCGGCACTGCTGCGCAGCCAGAACCCGGAGTCACCGGTGCTGGTGCTGTCCCACTATGTCGAAGAACGGTACGCGGCCGATCTGATCGCCTCGGACACAAAAGGTTTCGGCTATCTGCTGAAAGACCGGGTCGCTGACGTCCCCGCGTTCCTCGATGCCGTGGGCGTCGTCGGGGCGGGCGGCACCGTTCTGGACCCCGAGGTGGTGTCCCAGATCCTGGCCCGCTCCCATCGACGCAACACCCTCGACGCGCTGACCACCCGCGAACGTGAGGTGCTGCAGCTGATGGCCGAAGGCAAGACCAATTCCGCCATCGCCGTGGCGCTGCACATGTCGGTCGGGTCCGCCGAGAAACACATCGCTTCCATCTTCGCCAAACTGAACCTCGCACCCGACGAGAGCGAGAACCGCCGGGTCCTCGCCGTGCTGCGGTACCTCGAATCCTGAAGTACGGAAAGGACTCTGACGTGACGATCATCGCCCCGCCCCCGGTTCCCCCGGTTCCCCCGGCTCCCCCGGCACCGCCGGCGCCGCCGCCCCCGCTGTCTCCGGGCGGACGCACCGCCGTCCGGGTCATGCTGGTCGTCGCCGCTGCTGTCCTGATCACCGGGGTCGTCGTGTCGCTGACGACGCTCGCGTGGGGTGTGAGCTCCTTCCGGGTCGTCGCCGACTCGCAGACACTGCCGAGCACCCTGCGCTCGGTGGCGGTCGACACCGGTTCGGTTCCGGTGGCCATCCGCATCACCAGCGATCGCGACGTTCGTGAGCCCCGGGTGGACATGCGGATGGTCAACTCCACCCGCGCCGCCTCAGACCCGCTGTCGGTCAGCACCGACGGCATGACGGCGCGGGTGACGATCGACGCCGAAACCTCACCGTTCCTGGATTGGGGCAGGGCCTCGGAGGTCACGCTGGTGCTCCCTCCGGAGCTGGCACGCCGATTGACGGTGACCACCCAGCAGCAAATGGGTGTGGTGATCGCCCAGGCCGATATCGACCAACTGATCGCACGATCGGTCGACGGCACCGTCGTACTCAACGGCGCGGCTCGCCACGTCGACATCACCAATGAGCATGGCGACGTCACATCGCGCGGACCCGTCGCGGTGTCAGAGTCATTCCGCGCGGTGACCACCACCGGAGATGTCGACGTCGAGTTCGCGCAGGCGCCACCGACGGTGGACGCGCAGACGGGCAACGGTGACATCGAACTCGCGCTGCCCGCGCCGGGCCCGTTCGTCGTCAATGCGACCACCGGGCAGGAGTGGGGCACCACGGTCGTGCGGGTGCCGCAGACCCGCGAGAGTGACGACGCCGCATCGGTGGTCAACGCGCGGTCGGAGACCGGCGACGTGATCGTCGAGACCCTCGACTAGCCGAGGATTCGATCGGCCTCCCGCAGCCCGCTCAGGTACGCCCCGTGCACGGTGGCGAAGAACTCGACGTGGGTGGCTTCACCCGCGAAGCCCAGCCAGTCGCCTACGGGTTCGGCGAGCGCGCGCTGATCGTCGGGGCTCGAGCCGACGCCCAGGAAGCTATAGGAGCCGCGGGCGTACGGGTCCGCCGCCCACCGGGTGACGAGCGCACCGACAGGGTCGGGAGCACCCAGCGCCGAGGTAACATCGCCGACGGTCCGTTCGTCGGAATGCCTCTCGCGTACAAGAGCATTCGAGCCTCCCCGCAGCCCGACCAGCAGCGGCGCCCCGGCGAACCGCACACCGTTGATCAGGTCGGATACCGGCTGATCGCGTCCCACCAATCCGAACGTGTCCGGATCCTCCGGCCAGAACGGCTCGTCGAACCTGAGCACGACCTTGTCGAGGAGTCCGAACCCGAGCCGCGCGATGGCCCGGCGTTTCGACGCCGGAAGCGGCGGGTCGAACACGATGGCGTCGGCCTTCAGTACTCCGAGCGGAACGGTGACGATCACTCTGTCGGCAGCGAAGACGCCGCGGTTCGTCTCGACACGCGCCTCGGAACCGTCGTGGACGATCCGCGTGACGACGGTGTCGCGTTCCACGGTCACGCCGTGGGCGAGGTGATCGACCAGCTGCCCGTACCCACCCGGAAGTATCAGATCTGGCCCGTCGAGTTCGCTCTCGGTGCCGAACCACCGCAGTGCGAGCTCATCAGGGTCGGCGGCGTACTCGGCGGTGATGGTGGCGGCGATGCACCACTGGACGAACGGGTCGTCGAGGTCCACGAACTCGGACAGGCCATCGGCCACCGAGGCATCGGCATCGGCGTTCTCGGCCAGCCCGTAAACCTCCTCGAGGGTCTCCGCCCACGCATTCAGCGTCACCGCAGTGGCGGCTGCGTCGACGATGTCGCCGTCCTCCAGGAGTGCCACGCTCTCGAAGTCGGTCTCCACGGTCCGGGCCCCGATCTCTTCGGCAAGCGCCATCAGCGGGTTGCCGTCGGTGCCGTGCAGCCACGCCGCACCGAGGTCGACGGGCACACCGAGCGAGCTGTCGGTCCAGGTCCGACCGCCGATCCGGCTGCGAGCCTCCAGCACCGTCACCGCGACTCCGGCGTCGGCCAGCCGACGCGCGGCAGCCAGCCCGGCCATGCCCGCTCCGACAACCACGACACGCTGCGCCGAGGGTGGCCGTGGTTCGCTGCAGGACCCGAGCAGCGGCACCATCACGGTCGCGCCGAGACCCAGCGTGAACTCCCGCCGGGTCAGTCTGGTCATCGACTGCGCTTTGTCAGCTTCTCGATGATCGCCGCCACCGGGGCGGCCTCGGCCTGCCGAAACCCCGTGCCCGCCCAGACGTTGACGGCCTGCGGATCACCGGCCCGTACCGAGGCCGCGCGCACCGGGCTGGTCAGGTAGTGCAACTCGGGATAGCCGAACGGCGCCTCGGCGTCGTGATCGTCGATGAACCTGTTGCGGAGTCCGCGCGCGTACCGTCCCGAGAATGACCGGGTGACAGCGGTTTCGGTGAAACGCGGATCCTGCAGTGCGCTGCGATGCACGGCGCTGCTGCCGGCCTCGTCGGCAAGCAAGAACGCTGTCCCGAGTTGCGCGGCAACCGCGCCCGCCTGCAACACCCGCCCCACATCACCGGCGTTCATCAATCCGCCCGCGGCGATGACGGGGATGTCGAATCCTGCGACGATCGAGGCCAGCAGGTCGTCCAACGGTTCCTCTGCGGGGGATGCGGTCGGGTCGAACGTGCCGCGGTGCCCACCCGCCGACGGGCCCTGCGCGACCACGACGTCGACGCCGCACCCGACCGCGAGTTCGGCCTCGGCCACCGACGTCACCGTGCCGACGGTGGTGATCCCCGCATCGGTGAGCCGGCGCCGTTCGTCGGCACTCGGCAGACCAAACGTGAACGACGCGACGGCGGGCCGCAGGTCCAGCAGCACCTCGAGCTTGGCTTCCCAGTCGTCATCGTCGAAGCGGGGCTCCCCGAGGGGGACGTCGTAGCGGTGGGCCTCCGGGGCCAATGCCTCGGCGTAAGCCGTGATGGCGGCGGCGTTGGCCGCACTGGGTTGTGGCGCAAAAAGATTGGCACCGACCGGTCCGGTGGTCAGGCGCTGCGCCGCCTCCACCCGCTCGGCGAATACCTCGGCGGTGAGATAACCGGCGGGAACGAAACCCATTCCTCCCGCGTCGGCGGCCGCAGCCACCAACTCCGGCGTGGACGGCCCACCTGCCATCGGCGCGACCAGCACCGGCACCGCCAGATCTCGAAAGTCGAACACCACAACCTCCCTGGATCCACATCTAACCGATCGAATGCCCGCGCGCTTCCTCCTGACCGCGGTAGTCGTCGGCAAGGACGCACACGTGCTCGGGGAGCTCACCGGAGGCGACGTCGGCGAGGCTGGTCTGCTCGAGCACCGATCGCATGCTGGCCCGTAGCGCCCGCCACACGTCGGTCAATGCCGCCGTGGGACCCGAGTACGGCAGGTCGCCCAGACCGATGTCGCGAACGCTGGCCAGCGGCCCGTCGATGCAGCGCAACACATCGGCGATGCTGATCTCGGCCGCGGATCTCGCCAGCTCGTAGCCGCCCTCGCGGCCGCGGTGGCTGCGCACCAGACGATCGGTGCGCAGATCGGAGAGGATGTCGACGAGGAACTGCGGTGGGATCCCCTGGGCCTTCGCCAGATCGTCGGTCTTGACGACGGTGCCGTCGTCAACCGTGGCCAGCTGGACCATCGCCCGGACGGCATACTCCGCCTTGGCCGACATCCGCATAGGCCCAGGCTAGTCGGGTATGTCCGCCGAGCCCGCAACCACCACGGCAAACAGGTCGGCCATGGCCGCCAGGCTGGCGCTCTGCATGGCCGCGGCCGGGACCGCGTCCTCCCCCATGCCCGGCAGGGCGCGGGTCGCCGTCGCCGCCGCCACCACCGTCGGCGAATACCCCAGATTGAAGGCGCCGCGGGCGGTGGAGTTCACACACATGTGCGTCATGAACCCGGCCAGCACCAGGTTCGTCGCGTCGACGGTCTTGAGGAGCCCGTCGAGTTCGGTCTTCACAAACGAGGTCGGATAGTTCTTGACGACGACCGGTTCGTCATCCCGCGGGGCCACCTGCGCGACGATCGCTCCGCTCTCTCCCTCGATGTCGTAGAGCCCACCACCGTCGTCGTGCTGGATGTGGATGACGGGGATACCCGCTGTTCGCGCCCGGTCGAGCAGGGCCGCGGCTTCGTCGAGTGCCGCCTGGACACCCTCGAGTTCCATCACCCCTCGGGTGTAGGTGTTCTGGCAGTCGATCAGCACAAGGGCAGAATCGGCCAGGCTCACCGGTTCGAGGGGCAGGCCGGACATCGCACGCAACGTATTGAGATCAGACACACCCGAAGCCTACTGCGGGCGATGAGGGTCGTAGCCAGGATCCTGGCGCGCGGTGGCCGAGCGGATCAGCGCGCGGTGACCGCCAGCACGGCATCGGCGTACTCGGGGCGGCAGACGATCAGGTCAGGCAACTTCGAGTCGCGCTGGTTGTAGATCAGCGGAGACCCGTCGATGCGGGAGGTGTGCAGCCCGGCCGCCCGGGCGACCGCGACCGGGGCCGCGGAGTCCCATTCGTACTGGCCACCGGCGTGCACGTAGACATCCGCCAGTCCCTGCACGACCGAGGCGACTTTTGCCCCCGCGGAACCCATTTCGACAAGAACTCCGTTGAGCGCGTCCCGAACCTCCAGCGCCACGGCGGGCGGACGAGTCCGCGACACCACGATCCGTGGGGCCTCGGGCGCGGCGGGCGGAGCGGCAACCGTCGGTGTGGCCAGGGTCATCCCCTGCGCCGGGAGGGCGACGGCGCCGGCGATCAACTCGCCGCCAGTGCCGGTGCGCTCCCACAGCGCCACATGCACCGCCCAGTCCGCCCGGCCCAACTCGGAGAACTCTCGCGTGCCGTCGAGTGGATCGACGATCCACACCCGGTGAGCGGCCAACCGCACCGGATCGTCGACCCCTTCTTCGGAAAGCACCGCGTCGTCGGGTCGCTCCGCGTTCAGCGCCGCCATCAGGAAGTCGTGGGACCGTTTGTCCCCCGCGGCTTTTCTCTCCTCGGCGGTCGCCTCGGCCAGCTCTTCCCGGACACCGAGCAGCAGTGCGCCCGCCTCGGTCGCCAACCGGGCGGCAAGCTCGTGGTCGGTGGTCACCTCTCCCGGCTTTCCAGCAACGCGATCACGGAGTCGGCGTGCTCATCCGGCGTCCGGTCCGGGGTCAATCGCACATCCGGATTCTTGGGCCGCTGATACGGACTGTCGATGCCGGTGAAGTGGGTGATCTCGCCGGCACGCGCCTTGGCGTACAACCCCTTCGGATCCCGGCGCTCGCAATCATCCAGCGGGGTGTCACAGAACACCTCCATGAACTCGACACCGGCTTCCGCGGCGACCTTGCGGGCCAGCTCACGATGCTCGGACAGCGGGCTGATCGCCGGGACCAGGACCACCTGCCCCGAATCGGCCAGGATCGATGCCACGTGGGCTAGCCTGCGCAGGTTTTCCGACCGGTCGGCCATCGAGAAGCCAAGGTCGGCGTTCAGGCCGTGACGCAAGTTGTCACCGTCGAGAACGTAGGCTGGAACGCCCTTTTCGAGTAGCTTCTGCTCGACCAGCATGGCGACCGACGACTTGCCTGAGCCGGAAAGGCCCGTGAACCAGATCATCCGACCTGTGCTCAGCCGATCCTCTGACTTACACAGAGACTCATGGCGCACCGTGTTCGGGCTCGAGGTACGTGATGAAACCTGCGGCAGGATCATGCCGGCGCCGACAGTGCCGTTGGTGTTCGGGTCGATCAGGATGAACGAACCCGTGGCCGCGTTGCGGCTGTATTCATCGAGCAGCAGGGGCACCTGGGTGCGCAGCGAGATACGGCCCAGCTCATTGAGTTTGAGTGCCGTGGCTTCCTTGTCGCGGTGAAGCGAGTTGACGTCGAGCCGGTAGTCCAGACCCGTCACCTTGGCCCGCGTCGTACGGGTGGTGTGCTTGATCAGGTAGTCGCGGCCGGGCTCCAGCGACGAACCGTCGGCCATCCAGCAGACGGTGGCGTCGAATTCCTGTGCGACCCTTGGCCGGTTGTTGGGGCGGGCGATCATGTCACCGCGGGAGATGTCGATGTCGTCAGCCAAGCTGACCGACACGGCCATCGGCGGGAAGGCCTCCTCCACCGGTCCGCTGGGCCCCTCGATCGCCGCGATCCGCGACGACAGCCCGCTGGGCAGCACGACGACGTCGTCGCCCACCTTCATCACACCGCCGGCAACCGTGCCGGCGTAGCTGCGGTGATCGTGGTGCTCCAGGCTCTGCGGACGGATCACGTACTGAACGGGAAACCGCACGTCGGTCAAGTTGCGGTCGCCCGCGACGTAGACCTCTTCGAGGTAGGCCAGCAGCGGCGGTCCCTCGTACCACGGCGTCTTGTCGGATTTCGTGACGACGTTGTCACCCGTGAGCGCCGACAGCGGGATGGTCGTGACGTCGTGGACGTCCAACCGCGCGGCGAAGTCATGGAAGTCGTCCCGGATCTTGTCGAAACGCTCCTGATCCCAGTCGACGAGGTCCATCTTGTTGACCGCCAACACGATGTGCTGGATACCGAGCAGCGACGCCAGGAACGCGTGCCGGCGCGACTGCTCGAGGAGGCCGTGGCGCGCATCCACCAGCACGATCGCCAGCTGCGCGGTCGACGTCCCGGTGACCATGTTGCGCGTGTACTGGATGTGGCCGGGAGTATCGGCGATGATGAATTTCCGCTTGGCCGTGGCGAAGTAGCGATAAGCCACATCGATGGTGATGCCCTGCTCGCGTTCGGCGCGCAACCCATCGGTGACCAGTGCCAGGTCGGTGTAGTCGTTGCCACGTTCCTTGGACGTGCGCTCGACGGCCGCCAGTTGATCCTCCATGACGGCCTTGGAGTCGAAGAGCAACCGCCCGATGAGCGTGGACTTCCCGTCGTCGACCGAACCGGCGGTCGCGATCCTCAACAACGTCGCCATGCTATTTCCCCCGTCGCTTCGCTCGCCTTGGACTCATTCCCCGTCGCTTCGCTCGCCCCGACATCAGAAGTAGCCCTCTCGTTTGCGGTCTTCCATACCGGCCTCGGAGATCCGATCGTCGGCACGGGTCGCACCACGTTCGGTCAGCCGCGAGATAGCGGTCTCGGCGATGACCTCCGCCACGGTGGCCGCCGTGGACTCGACACATCCGGTGCAGGTGACGTCTCCGACGGTGCGGAACCGCACGGTCTTCTCGATGATCGGCTCGTCCGGGCGCGGCTGCAGGTGCTTGTCGACGGCCAGCAGCATGCCGTCACGCTCGAACACCTTGCGCGTGTGCGCGTAGTAGATCGACGGGAGCTTGATCTTCTCGGCGCCGATGTAGGACCAGATGTCGAACTCGGTCCAGTTCGAGATCGGGAAGGCCCGGATATGCTCGCCCTTGTGGTGGCGCCCGTTGTAGAGGTTCCATAGTTCGGGGCGTTGTGCCTTCGGATCCCACTGGCCGAACTCGTCGCGGAAGCTGAACACCCGTTCCTTGGCGCGGGCCTTCTCCTCGTCGCGACGCGCACCCCCGAAGGCGGCGTCGAACTTGTTCTCCCGGATCGCGCGAAGCAGCGTGAACGTCTGCATCGGGTTGCGCGACGGGATGGTCTCGACGACGCGACCGGCGTCGATGTCGTCCTGCACCTTGGCGACAACGAGGCGCACGCCGCTCTCGGCGACGAGTTCGTCACGGACTGCGAGCACCTCCTCGAAGTTGTGACCGGTGTCGACGTGCATCACCGGGAACGGCAGCCGGCCGGGACGGAAGGCCTTGATGGCCAGGTGCAGCATCACGATCGAGTCCTTGCCACCGGAGAACAGCAGCACCGGTCGCTCGAATTCAGCGGCCACCTCTCTGATGATGTGGATGGCCTCGGCCTCCAGCGCGCGCAGGTGGCTCAGCTCGTAGCGGCCCGCGTTCTGGGCGAGCTCCTCGGTCACCGTCATCATTTCTCCGTAAAGCCGGTAGAAATGACCAAGTTAGCAATCATGCCCTGCAATTTAGCGAGCGTCGGTGGTCGTGTCAATGTCGGGCCGATTCCGGCGCTGCAGGCGCGCCGAACGTGGCGGGGGCCTGCCTAAGCAGCGACTTCGCTCAACTGCCCGGTGGCGACGTCGAAGACGAAACCGCGCAGCGATTCGTGCTTGGTGACAAACGGGCTGACCTCGATGCGGCGCAGTGACTGGCGCACATCCTCCTCGACATCGGGAAAGGACTCGGCCGCCCACTCGGGCTTGAGGCCGGTCTCGTCCTGCAGGGCCCGCTTGAACTCGTCGTCGGTGAAAGTCAGCATGCCGCAATCGGTGTGGTGGATGAGGATGATCTCCCTGGTCCCGAGCAGTCGCTGGCTGATCGCCAGCGAGCGGATCTCGTCGTCGGTGACGACGCCTCCGGCATTGCGGATGACGTGTGCCTCACCATCGTGAAGACCCAGTATTCGGTAGACATCCAGGCGGGCGTCCATGCACGCGATCACCGCCACGTGCTTGCTCGGTGGCAGCGGCAATGGCCCCTCGAACGACTTGGCGTACTCCTCGTTGTTCTTCAGGTACTCGTCTGTGACCGTCATGGGCGCAAGTTAGCAGCGCGATCAGGAGAAGTCACGAGTGCGAATCACCCAGATCGTTTCGACCCGATCGGGGCGGGGTCGCTCAGTCCTGCAGGTCGTAGACAGTGCTCCCGCCGACATCGATCGGGGTGAAGCTCTGCTCGACCCACGAGGTGATCTCGCTTGACGAACCGGAGCCACCCCCGGGCCCACCACGACCGCCGGCGATGAAGTAGTCCACCTCGCCGTCGGCCACGTACGCCTGGAACTGCTCGAGGGTCGGCGAGTCGTCACCGCCGGTGAATCCGCCGATCGCCATCACCGACGCGCCCGTCGCCAGTTCGAGACTCCCTGCCGACATCGACCCGACGGTTGCCGCCGCCCAGCGACTGTCGGCCGCCTTCACCAGTTCCTGTAGCTCCGGGTTGTCCGACACCGACTCGCCCGGCCCACGACCGCCGGGTCCTCCGGGTCCACCGGGTCCTCCGGGGAAACCCGGACCGCCATCGGCCGTCGCGGGGCCCGACATCGCCATCGGCCCGTTGTGGGCATGCATCGCGGTCTCGATCGCGAACGCCGCCGGTGCCGCTGCGCCGACGAGGATCGCCGCGGCGGCCACC
>NZ_JBAUJR010000491.1:0-6430 GCF_049683935.1 Mycobacterium sp.
CACTGCTGCGGATGCCCCCGGATGAGGTCCCGGGCTTCTTCGAGCGGTTCTTCGCATTGCCCGAGCCCCACCGGTGGAGCTACCTGACCGCCCGCGACGATGTCCGCGGCACCGCCGCCGCAATGACGTGCCTTTTCCGGCAGTCGAACGGTCGGCTGCGTGGCCAGCTCGTCTCGTCGGCCTTCCTGCCTGCGGTGAAGTCCAATGAGGTACGGGCGTGACATCGAGCGCGCTTGAGTAGGACGCGACGTCACGGGTTGGACTGAGGGATGACCGAACCCTCACCGTAAGGATCCACGATGACCGCCCCGCCGACGTTGATCGCTGTCGACGATCTCTTCGACCTCCCCACACGGAGCCGAGCCCTCCTGTCCCCTGACGGCTCGAAGGTCGCCTACCTCGCCCCGTGGCGCGGTCGGCTGAACGTGTTCATCCGCGCGGCCGACTCGGACTGGTCTGCCGCCGATGATGTGAAAGGCGTTGATGCCCAGCGCATCACCTCCGACACCCGGCGCAACATCGACGCCTTCTTCTGGTCCACCGCGGGCCGCTACCTGCTGTTCCAACAGGACACCGACGGCGACGAGAACTGGCATCTCCATCGCGCCGACCCGCACCACCCGGACGAGCCCACGGTCGATCTGACTCCCTTCGACGGCGTGCGGTTGCTGGGAGTGCAACTCCCACCGGACCGACCCGGAACGGCTTTCGTGCAGCTCAACAAGCGCCGCCCGGACCAGGCCGACCTGTACGAACTCGACCTCGCGACCGGCCGGCTGACCTTGATCGCGCAGAACCCCGGCGACGTGTTGTCCTGGCTGCGCACCCCGGACCGGTTGCTGGTGTTCACCATGGAGGACGGCGGTGACCATGTGCTTTCGCAATGGGACAGGGGTGATCGGCTCCTGATCACGCGGTTCGCCGGCGCCGACGCCATGTTCGGCGTGAATCCGGCAGTGCTCACCCCCGACGGCAACGGACTGTGGATCGGCTCGTCACGCGGTTCGGACCGCACCCGTCTGGTCCGGGTCGACCTGACGACCGGCGAGCAGATCGGGGTGGACAGCCACCCGGTGTTCGACCTGGACACACCGCGCCCCGAGGCCGACCCCCGCTTTCCGTCCTCGTTGATCCTGCACCCGGGCACCGGGGAACTGCTCGGCGCCCGATACCTCGGTGCGCGTCAGGAGATCCATGCGCTCGACCCCCACTTCGCCACGGTGCTGCCGCGGCTCGAGGAGTTGTCCGACGGCGATCTGGCACACGTGTCCTGCGATGCCACGGCGCAGCGATGGGTGGTGGACTTCATCCACGACCGCGATCCCGGTGTCACATGGTCCTACGACCACACCACCGGCCACGCGCGGCGGCTGTTCAGACCGTTCCCCCACCTCGACCCGGAACAGCTGGCCCCGGTCACCCCGATCAGCCTCACCGCGCGCGACGGGCTGACCCTGCCCTGCCACATCACCCTGCCGGTCGGACTCGAACCACAGAAGCTTCCGACCGTGCTGCTGGTGCACGGCGGTCCGTGGTACCGCGACAGCTGGTGCTTCGACCCGGAGGTCCAACTCCTGGCCAATCGCGGATACGCAGTACTGCAGGTCAACTTCCGGGGCTCGACCGGCTACGGCAAGGCCCACACCCAGGCCGCTATCGGCCAGTTCGCCGGACGAATGCACGACGATCTCGTCGACGCCCTCGACTGGGCCGTCGGGCGCGGCTACACCGACCCGGACCGGGTCGCGATCTACGGCTGCTCCTACGGCGGTTACGCCGCACTCGTCGGGGCCGCGTTCACCCCCGACCGGTTCGCCGCGGCGATCAGTTACACCGGGATGTCCGACCTCGTCGACCTGGTCGAATCGGTTGTTCCCTTCGCCCGGCGCTCTGTCGAGAACAGCTACCTGCGCTACATCGGGGATCCGGAGGACCCGCGCCAGATGGCCGACATGCGAGCTCGGTCACCTGTGAGCCGTGTGGACGACATCACCGCACCGGTGCTGCTGATCCACGGAGCCAATGATGTTCGGGTCGCCCGCCGCCACTCCGACCGCATCGTCGAGGCGCTCCGCTCCCGGGACGCTGAGGTCGAGTACCTGCTGAACAAGACCGAGGGGCACTGGTTCACCAACCCGGACAGCAACATCGAGCTGTACGGCGCCCTCGAGCGCTTCCTGGCCCGGCATCTGGGTGGGCGATCGGCGTCTGACTGCGCATGAGCGCGTCCGGGCATTATGGGCATAATGGGCTGGACGGGTGTGTTGAACGCGTCTATGCCAGGGGAGCACCTGACGGTGACCAGTAGTACGAGCACCGGCTCCACGGGGTCGCGGCGCCGTCGAATACTCCTGACGGTCGGCGTCCCGCTCACAGTGCTGGCATCGCTCTATGTGGCCGACCTGATGGTGACCTCGTCGAAGCTGCCCAGAGGTGTCACCGCCGCCGGTGTGGCGCTGGGTGGCCTGACTCCCGATGAGGCCGATCAGCGCGTCCGGGAGCAGATCGGGCCGCGGGCAGGACAGCCGGTCGACGTGTCGATCGGTACGGTTCGCGCCGAGGTGGACCCCGGGGCTGTCGGGTTGACCGTGGATTCGCGTGCCACCGTCGACCAGGCCGGCACGCAGCCGTTGAACCCGATCACCCGACTCACGTCGTTCTTCGTGGAAACCCCGATCGGCGTGGTCTCCACCGTGGACGAACAGGCCCTCACCGCCGCGCTCGAAGATCTCGGAGCCGACGTCGCCGAGGAACCGGTCGAGGGCTCGGTGGCTTTTGTCGACGGCGAACCGGTGTCGTCGCCCCCTCGAACCGGGCAACGGCTCGACATCACCGCGGCCGCGGATCTGGTCGCCCGCGAATGGGCCGCCGAAGAGACCCTCGACCTGCCGGTGGTCGAACTGCAGCCGCGCACCACTCGTACCGACGTCGCCATCGCGCTCAGCAGTATTGCCACACCTGCCGTGTCCGGTCCGGTCACCGTCAGAGGCGACAACAACACCGACGCGGTGATCACCGAGGAGCTGATCGCATCGGCCCTGACGTTCCGGCCCGGCAACGGCCGGCTCTCTCCGGAGATCGACGAGGAACAAATCGTCAACGCCCTACGCCCCCAGCTCGATTCGTCGGAGACCCCGCGGCGCGACGCCGACATCGACTTCACCGCCACCCCACCGATCATGATGCCTGCCCAGGACGGCCGCAGAGTCGACTACGACGCCACCCTGACCGATCTGCTCTCGGTGCTCAGCAGCACCGACAACCGGGAGATCACCGCGGAGTACGTGGACGACAAGGCCACGTTCACCCTCGTCGACGTCGCCGAACTCGGCCCCGTCGAAATCATCGGCGAGTTCCAGACGAGCGGGTTCTCGAGCGACTCGGGCCGGAACATCCGACGCGCTGCCGAACAGATCGACGGGATCGTGGTCGGGCCCGGAGAAACGTTCAGCCTCAACGCAGCAACCAATCCGCGCAACGCCGCGGCCGGCTACGTCGAGGCCGGAATCATCGAGAACGGCCGGCCCGCTCGCGGTGTCGGTGGCGGCGTCTCGCAGATGGCGACCACTCTGTTCAACGCCGCGTACTTCGCCGGCATGGAGGACATCGAGCACCACGAGCACAGCTACTACATCAGCCGCTACCCGCCCGCCCGGGAAGCCACGGTGTTCGGCGACATCCTCGACGTCAAATTCCGCAACGACGGCCCGACCTCGGTACAAATTCAGACCGAATGGACGTCGAGTTCGATCACCGCCCGGCTGATCGGCATCAAACGCTACGAGGTCACATCGTCGACGAGCTCGCGCAGCCGCCCGACCAGCCCGCGGACCGTCACGATCCCCGCCGGTGAAGCCTGCAGCGCCAGCGGCGGCGGGCCCGGGTTCACCGTCACCGACACCCGCACCCTGCGCGAGATCGCCAGCGGACGCACCAGGACCGAGACCCACACCGTCACCTATGACCCGATTCCCCGGGTGATCTGCGGCTGATCCCGGTCTTCGATCTAGCCGGCGATCGAGTCTCTGACATCGAGTGTCGCCATGTCCGCGGCGGAGCGACCGGCGTCCAAGCCGACGGTGTCGTAGGCCGCCAGCGGGCTGGCGACGGTGCGCGGGAAAAGCCGGGCGAATGCCTCGTCGGACACGCGGCTACGTGCAGCCAACACGGGTAACAATCGGTCGTCGTGCCGTAGTTCATCTGTGACCGCCGAGTTGGTCGCGGCCAACCGCTCCCCGATTCGGTTGGCGTAGGCGACCAGGAAGGACAGCCGGAACGACTTGGTGCGCGACTGTCCTCGCACGTCGTGCCGGCGACCCGCGACCAACATCGCCCGGTTGGCCTGAACCAGCAGCGACGTCGAGAGCAGGTCCACCAGGTCCAGATCGGTGTCCGAGCCGACGTTGACCACACAACCAAGGTCCTTGAGCCAGACCATCCGACACCGATTGGCTTGGGCGACGGCCTGCACCAGCGCGACTTTGGCTGCCACGTAGGGGTTGTCGATCCAGACGCGGCGTGCCGCGGCGACGGGGGCCCGGCCGCGATCGTGATCCTCGACCGCCTCCCGTAGCGAATACCGGACCATGAGTGCCTGCGCCTTCGCCGACAGCGCCTCGGCCTCGTCGGGGTAGTCGGTGGCCTCCGCCTTGGCCAGCAACGCACGCACCCGGGCCAGCATCTTCTCGTCGACCTCGCCGACAACGGCAGGCACCTCGCGGTGCGCACCGGGCAGTGGAAGCAACGGTTGGATCCCCGGGATGCTGCCCAGCAGGTGCAAGACTCGGAGGACCACAGTCACCGCGCCGACCTCGTCGACGGAATGCGAAGCGGCCCAACGCCTCATCTGCGGGGTCGCAACAGACGGCTCAACCGCCGCAGAGATGTCGGCGAGCTCAGTGCGCCACCGTGGGTGCAACGAGGCCGCCGAGTACCGCTGGGACTCCAGCACGATTGCCTCATCGAGGTAGCGCACGCCGGCCGCGTCCAGTCTGCGGCGCGCTATCTCGTGCAAATCGGTCGGCGACCATCCGTGCTCCCACGCCGCGCGGATGGCCTCGTGCACGACGAGATCCGCGGCGATGTCAAGCTCGCGTTCCATACCCCGGTGCTGCCGCACGAGCTCCGCCGCACTCCACGGCGCGGGGTAACTCGCCGCCTCACTCATGGCGATGATGAGTCTTTCGAGGGCGAGCGCCGGGTCCGGCCCCGTGTCCGAGCGGTTGTGCTCACGCCCGGCTGCAGACGAGTGCCGGCGCTTCTGCTTGGCCGCCCGCTTCTCGCGGTTGCGTTTACCCATGTCCGGGAGTATCGAGCAGGGGTCCGACACCGATGGAACACACCCGGCCGAGTTGTCTGTGTGGGTCGTCGGTGTGAGATTCATGCCAAACTTCGCGGCGGGTTCGGCCGTGGCGGTGGGACCCGGTGTCGGGGTCCCAGGGCAGAATATGTGCACCGCCCAGAGTGAGACTCCGACGGGATCCGACCGCTGCGGGATCGGGCCCAGAGGGAGAGGACAAGCAGTGAGTTACAACGCCGCAGACATCACCGAACTCGACGATGTCCAGCACACGCGCCTGCGGCCCGCGGTGAACCTGGGCCTCGACGTGCTCAACACCGCACTTCGCGAACTGGTGGACAACGCCATCGAAGAGGTCGCCGATCCCGCTCACGGCGGTTCCACGGTGACGATCACCCTGCACGCCGACGGGTCGGTCAGCGTCGCCGACGACGGCCGCGGTCTACCCGTCGACTCCGACCCAGTGAACGGCAAGAACGGCATCGTCAAGACTCTGGGTACGGCGCGTGCCGGCGGCAAGTTCTCGGTGCACGCCGACGCCGCCAGCACCGGCGCCGGCCTCAACGGGATCGGTGCCGCCGCAGCGGTGTTCATCTCCGCGCGCACCGACGTCACGGTTCGCCGGGCGGGCAAGACCTACCTGCAGAGTTTCGGCGGCGGCTACCCCGGTGTGTTCGAGGGCAAGGACTTCGACCCGAACGCCCCGTTCACCCGCGCCGACACCCAGAAACTGCGCGGCACCGGGAACCGCAAGCCCGACGCGCACGGCACGACGGTACGCATCCTGTTCGACGTGGCCGTGGTGCCGGATTCGGCCGTCGACATCAACGAGGTGCTGCTCCGGGCGCACGCCGCGTCGCGGATGTCGCCGGGTGTGCACCTGATCGTGGTGGACGACGGCTGGCCCGGCGAGGAGCTGCGGCCGGAGTTGCTCGAGCCGTTCAGCGGCCCATGGGGCACCGACACGCTGCTCGACCTGATGTGCACCGCCGCCGGAACACCGACACCAAGTGTCCGGGCCGCGGTGGAGGGCCGCGGCGAGTACACCACCGGCCGCGGCCCGACCCCGTTTCGCTGGTCGTTGACCGCCGGGCCTGCCGAACCGGCCACCGTCGCCGCCTTCTGCAACAC
>NZ_JBAUJR010000492.1:0-6739 GCF_049683935.1 Mycobacterium sp.
CTGCTCTTCCCTATGTGTGGGTCGGAGCCGTGGAGCGAATCTCGCGGTTCTGACGTTCTTCGTGTGCTGTTCTTGTGGATCTGATGGGTTGAACCGGCAGGTCAGGGGTTTAATTCCATTGGCAGTAATTGATCGGTCCGGTGGCAGGATCTTGATGGCGTCCACCGCCGGAACTGCATTCCAGCAGGCAAAATCCGAAAGAGGACCTGCCGGAACGCAATCTCGGCGAACAGGTCGCTCAGCGTAGGCGGCGAGCCAGGCCGGACGCGCGGACGACCCGCCGCGAGATCGCCTCCCGGATCGCCGACTCGGAGCCGACGACCCGCACCCGCTGCTTGGCCCGCGTGACAGCGGTGTAGAACAGCTCGCGGGTCAGCAGCCGCGATTCCTCCTGCGGCAGCAGCACAGTGACCTCGTCGGCCTGGCTGCCCTGGCTCTTGTGAATGGTCATCGCATGCATGGTGTCGACGTCGGAGAGCCGGCCGGTCGCGAACTCCACCGGTCCGGCGCCCGACCCGACAACCGCGCACAGCCCGGTCCCGCGCACCACCGTCACGCCGGTGTCCCCGTTGTACAGGCCGAGCCCGTAGTCGTTGGCCGTCACCAGCACCGGCCGACCGGCGTACCAGTCGGTCCAGATCGGTTCACCCGTCGAGTCGGTCAGCCATCGCTCGATCTGCCGGTTCCAGTGCTGCACGCCGAATGGCCCGCGGCGGTGCGCGCACAACAGCCGGTGCTCACCCAGTGCCGCCAACCCCGCCACGCCGTCGCCACGCACTGCAGCCTCACGCAGCCGCAGTGCGTGCGGCAGCAGCACGGTGCGTAGCTGTTCACCGGGCTCGTCGGTGTCGAGCCACTCGATGTGCTCGCCACCGGCCGCGAGCAACTCGATCACCCGGTCGTCGTCACCGTCGCGGATGGCGGTCGCCAGCGCGCCGATCGACTCGCCGAACCGATGCGAGGTCTCCAGTGACACGATCCGGACGTCGTCGCGACCGCCGAGCCCGTCGACCAGGTCCGCCAGTACCGCACCGGCTTCCACCGAGGCCAACTGATCCGCGTCGCCGACCAGCAGTAGGCGGCTGTCCGGGCGCACCGCCTCCAGCAGTCGGGCCATCAGCGTCAGCGAGACCATCGACGTCTCGTCGACCACGATGACGTCGTGGGGCAACCGGTTCTCGCGATGATGGCGGAACCGCGACGAGTTGCCCGGCAGCGATCGCAGCAGCCGGTGCAGCGTCGAGGACGTCAACTCCGGCAGCCGATCCCGATCGACCGGATCGAGGGCGTCGACCTCCAACTGCACTGCCTCCAGCAGCCTCGCGGCGGCCTTGCCGGTCGGCGCCGCCAGCGCGATCCGCAGCGGCGGCTGCCCGGCCAGCGACGCCTGCTCGGCCAGAAGCGCCAGCAACCGGGCCACGGTGGTGGTCTTCCCGGTGCCGGGCCCTCCGGTCAGCACCGTAAGTGATTGTGTCAGCGCAACTTCGGCCGCCGATCGCTGCTCCTCCCACCCGGCGGGGAACAGGCGATCCAGGCTCGGCACCGTGCCGCGCAGCGTCGAGGCCAACAACGCCAGCACGTCGTCACACACCTGCTGTTCCTCGAGCCAGTATCTGTCGAGATACAGCAGATCACCGAAGAGTCGCAGCACCGGCGTCTTGACCACCATCGGGCTGTCGGTGACCGCGGCCAGCCAGTCATCAGGCGACGGCCAGGGCAACTCGGGACGTCCGACCTGTTCTGCGACCGACCGCAGATCGACGCACACCGACCCGCCGCGCAGCGCTCTCACCGCGACGGCGACCGCCAAAGCGACTGTCTGGTCGGGCTCCTCGGCGAGCGCGGTCAACCGTCGCGCGACGTGGATGTCGGCCGGTTCGAAGAGGTCGGCGAACGTCTCGAGGATCATGGCGCGACCGCCCCGCCGGCGAGCAGATCGGACATCGCGATGATCAACGACGCCGGTGGCTGCCAGCCGAACACCCCGGCCGGATGTCCGTCGACCACCGGGGTCTGCTCACCGCACATTCCGCGCACGAACAGGTACAGCACACCGCCCAGATGCACCTGCGGGTCGTAGCCGGGCTGGCGCCACCGCAGAAAACGATGCAGCACCACGCAGTACAGCAGCGCCTGCAATGGGTAGTCGGAGTGCAACATCGCCTCCGCCATCCGCGCCTGACCGTACGCGGCGGATGTCAGCGGCTTCTCGGGTTCACCCAGCCAATTGGTCTTGTAGTCGGCGACGAGGTATCGCTGCCCGACCCGCAGCACCACATCGAGTGAACCCGTCAGGTAACCCCTCAGCGACTGCCCGGCCAGCGCTCCGCTCGACAGTCGCTCTGCGTACGACACCAGTGGGTCGTCGGCGGCCACATGCTGGCCGAACAGCTTCCCGACGTCGGCCAGAGATATCCGCGGCGCGTCGGCACGCACGTCACCACCTGCGAGGGGGAACTCGAAGTCCATCTCCCGCAACCGGTCCCGGAATCCGATGTCGCGCAGCGTCACGCCCGGGGCCAGCGGTCCGAGCGGCGTGTCGTGCATCGGAACCAGCGCGGCGGCGAGTTCCTCAGCCGCTACGTCGACGGGCCACCACACCGAATGCTCGCGAATCTGCGCCTCGAGTTCGGTGGCCAGATCGGAGGCCGACGGGTCGGCTGTCTCCAACACCGCATGCACCAGCGTGCCGAACTTGGCGCCCATCGGCAGGTCCGCCATCGGCGAGGGGATTGCCGCAACGCCGGCGTCGGCAGGATCGGACACCGCCACGTCGGCCGGCGCGCCGGGGGTCTCGTCGTCCTTCTCCGCCACCTCGGGTTCGCTCGACACCCCGCCGGACGACTCGGCGGCGCGGATCAGGCCGGAGTACGACGTGCGCCGCCACGACGCATCGATCTGACGGTCGAAGGTGCGCACCGCGAGGCCGGTGGGAGGCGCGGGTGGCCGGACCCCGGCATCGGATGCCACCACTGAATCCTCGAGCGCCGGGCCGCCCCGATCGGACCAGGCACGCAGCGCCGCCATCGCGTCGGCGTCGTCCGGTACCGGGGGGTCGCAGCGATCGGGCACAACCGGATCACCGGGGGCGCGGCCCCGCAGCAGTCGTGACAGGCCACCGTTGGGCTCGTCCCACGACGGCGCCCACCAGGCCACCACCTGCGACTGGGCCCGGGTCAGCGCGACATAGGTGAGCCGGACATCGTCGGAGGAGACTTCGCGCCTGCCGAGCCTCGTCACCTCGGCGTAATCCGGGCTGGTCTCACCGCCGATGTGCAGGCAGCGCCGGGCTCCGTCGTGGAACAGCACCGCCTCGTCGGTTCGGATGTTGCGGTTGAACGCGAAGGGCAGATACACGACCGGGTACTGCAGGCCCTTGCTGGCGTACACAGTCATGATCTGCACGGCGGTGGCGTCACTGTCGAGGCGGCGGTTGCGTTCGGTTGGCCCACTCTGCTCTTCGCGCTGGGTGCGCAGCCAGTCCCGCAGCGCGGGCAGGCTGTAGTGCTCACGATGGGCGGTGTCGTGCAGCACCTGTGTCATGTGGGCGAGGTCGGTCATCTGCCGCTCGCCGTCGGTCCACGACAGCACCCGGCGACCCATGCCGGCGAGTTGCGCGGCCTCGAGAACTGCCGCGATGCCGCGCTCGCGGACGTGGTCGGCCCATCCGCGGATCGTCTCGGCGACCCGGTCGGTCAGGTCATCACCTTGTGTCGCAAGGTCTTCGGCGGTGTGGCCGAAGAACATGGTGGTGGCCGCCGCCCGGACCAGCCCGGTGCGGTGCGGCTGGTCGAACGCTTCCAGCAGGCATAGCCAGTCGTCGGCGGCATCGGAACGCAAGACGTCCGAAGCTCCGGTGTAGACCGCCGGGATACCGGCCGCGGTGAGTGCGTCGAAGCACGGGCGTCCGTCCTTGTGCTTCTCGACGATCACCGCGATGTCGCCCGCCTGGATCGGCTCTCCGTCGTAAGTGGCCCCGCTGGCCAGCAGCGCCGCGATGTCGGCTGCCAGATCGCGAGGAATGTGTTGGCGCAGTTGGCCGATCGTGATGGTCTTGTCCTGCCGGGTTCCGGTGGTGTCGCGGGACACCACCCGCAGCCGAAACGGATCATTGTGCGGGGCGCCGGCCAGTCGGTGCCCCTGATGGTGGGCCTCGACCGGGCGCACGACGATGCCGCTGTTTCCGAGTTCGGCGTCGCGGAGCACGGCCTGCAGGCTGTCGACGAGCACCGCGTCGCTGCGCCAGTTGGTGCCGAGCGTCCGGCGTTCTCCTGCTGTCGCGGCCGCGTGCAGGTAGGTGGTGATGTCGCCGCCGCGGAAGGCATAGATGGCCTGTTTCGGATCACCGATGAGGATCAGCGTGGAGCGGCCGCTGAACGCCCTGTCGATCACCTGCCACTGCACCGGGTCGGTGTCCTGGAATTCGTCGACCATGACGATCGACCACCGCCGGTGCATCCGCACCCGAGCGGGTGAATCGCCGGCCTCCAGCGCGGTGGCCAGCCGGCTCAGCAGGTCGTCGTAGCCGAGGATGCCGCGGGTGCGCTTGCGGCGCTCCAGCTCTGAGCACGCCGCCGTCGCGAAGTCCATCCGGACGGCGGCGGGGCTACCCTCGGGTGGCCTGACCGGCCGCAGTTCGGCGCTCGGATTCTGGACGACGGCGCGTGCCAGGGCCAGCGCGTCGCCGCGGGACAGCGGCGGGTCGTCGTGGCTGCGGCCGAAGTGCGCGAGGTAGAGATCGTCGACGATCTCGACCACCAGATCGTCGAGGCTCTCGGCCAGTGTCACGCCTGCGTCGGTGTCGCCCGCCACACCCAGCGATTTGAGCACCAGATGGCAGAACTGGTGGGTGGTCGCGATGGTGGCTGCGTCGAAGCCGGCGAGGGCGTCACGAAGCCGTTGTTCGCGGGCGCGCAGTTCCTCGGGGGTGCCTTGGAGCAGATGCCGGACGAGTTCGTTGTCACCGGCCGTCGTCGGATCGTGGAACGCCGACACCGCGTCGAGGATCTGGCCGCGCACGCGTTCGCGCAGTTCCTGGCTGGCGGCCTTGCTGAACGTGATCAGCAGCATCTCGTCGAGCGTCGCCACGCCGTCGGCCAGGTACCGCGTCACCAGGCCGGCCAGCGCGAACGTCTTGCCGGTGCCGGCGCTGGCCTCCAGCACCGTCGTGGTGTTGCGAGCGGGCAGCGGGCCGAGCAGATCGAATGTCTGCATCACGCGGTCGCCCCTTCCGCCCGCAGCATCGGCAGCCACAGCCGTGCGGCGTACGCGCCGAGTCGGGTGCTCTCACCGTCGTATTCCTCGCCCGGCTGCACCGGCTCGAGCAGGACGTCGAGCTTCGACAAGCCCCATACCCGCACGTGCGCCGGCTGCTCGTTCTCACCCGGGAACTTCGCAGTGTCCCATTTGAAGGCCGCCCTGGGTTCGGGCTGCCGCCGGGCATGCCTGGCTTCTGCCCATGCATAGGAAGTCTTCAGGGGCAGGGGGATCGGCTCGCGGCGTCCGGCGTCATAGATGGCCACGAGATCACCGAGAACGTCGACAGCGGGGACCTCGGGAGGCCCGAGCGTCCGCTCCACGGGTGGGCCGGTGCGTTTGGCCCGCCCGATGCACACCGCGGACCATTCGCGGTCCGGATAGCGAGAGATCAGCGCCAGCAATTGGATCCACGACTCGAGCAGGTGCCGTCCGTCGAGCTTGGAGTAGGTGACGGTGACGAGGCGGTCGCCGTACACGCGGGGGACGGTGCCCGTGACCCGCCTGCCGTTGCCGACGTCGATGTCCACGTCGTAGGCCGTCGGCGGCGTGCCGCGGTGCTGGTGTGCGGCAACCGCGAGCGCGGCGGCCTGATCGCGGATCTCCAGTGCCTTGCGCCACCCCAGCTGACCCGGCGGCAGCGAACCGCGTCGCCACTCGGCCTGCTGCGCCTCTTTCGGGTGCATCCCGCGCTGCATGTCGTCGAGCATGCGGTCGCCGACCTTCCACTCCTGCAGAGCGTCGATCTCGACGGGCATCGCATCGTCGATCGCATCGACGTCCCACGGCAGCGTGTAGTCCAGCGCGCGGAAGAAACCCTTGACCGGATCGCGGAAGAAACCGATCAGGTCGTCGAGCGCGACATCGTCGGGCGGCGGCGCCGGCAGCGTATTCCCGAGAAGAGCCGGGCGTTGTGCACGAGCTCCTCCGGCGACCTCGGCAGCAGTCTGCGCGGTGGGGTCGAACGTGAAGGGCCGGCCCGCGGGCATGTTGAGCGCTCCGGGGGTGACATTGCGAACATCGAAGGGCTGCAACGGGTGTTCCACCAGGACCTGACGCCGCACGCTCGTCGGCGTGGTGATGTCGAGGGCGTCAAGTAGCTCCATCAGGGGTACGGCCGGCGGTCTGCGCTGGCCGGACTGCTCGTTGGAGCCGGTGTAGGTGATGACCAGCTTGTCGGTCGCGGCGCCAATGGCATCGAGCAGCAGTTGCCGGTCCTCGGAGCGGATGTCGCGCTCACCGGTCATCGGAGCACGGGCCAGCGCGTCGTCGCCGTCGACCACTCCCAGTCGCGGGAACACCCCGTCGTCGAGGCCGACCAGGCACACCACCCGGTGTGGCACCGAGCGCATCGGCACCATCGTGCAGACCGTCAGCGTGCCGGTGCGGAAGTTGGCACGTGTCGGCCGCCCGGCGAGGTGGCGGTCCAGCAGCGCGCGGATGTCGGGCAGGCGCAGCACGGTGTCGGCATGCTGTCCGGCGG
>NZ_JBAUJR010000493.1:0-4281 GCF_049683935.1 Mycobacterium sp.
GTTCTAGTCCGCTCCGGCGGACGTCAGCCCCCCGGGGAGTCAGCAGCCCTTGAGGCGCACAGCCAGGTAGTTCGACACCTCCGAGATCGCGACCCGTTCCTGGGTCATGGCGTCGCGCTCGCGCACCGTCACCGCGTGATCGTCGAGGGAGTCGAAGTCCAGCGTCACGCAGAACGGGGTGCCTATCTCGTCCTGCCGGCGGTAGCGGCGGCCGATCGCACCGGCGTCATCGAACTCGATGTTCCACGACGTGCGCAGTTCGGCCGCCAGATCGCGGGCCTTCGGCGACAGGTCGGCGTGCCGGGACAGCGGCAGCACCGCAGCCTTGACCGGCGCCAGCCGCGGATCGAGCTTCAGCACCGTGCGCTTGTCGACACCGCCCTTGGCATTGGGCGCCTCGTCCTCGTGGTAGGCGTCGACGAGGAAGGCCATCAGCGACCGGGTCAACCCCGCCGCAGGCTCGATCACGTACGGCACGAAACGGGTGTCGTTGGCCTGGTCGTAGAACGACAGATCAACGCCGGAATGCTTTGAGTGCGTCGACAAGTCGAAGTTCGTCCGGTTGGCGATGCCTTCCAGCTCACCCCACGGGCTGCCGGCGAAACCGAACTTGTACTCGATGTCGACGGTGCCGTCGGAGTAGTGCGACAGCTTCTCTTTCGGATGGTCGTAGAGCCGCAGATTCTCGGGATCGATACCGAGGTCGACGTACCACTGCAGTCGGGTGTCGATCCAGTACCTGTGCCACTCCGGGGCCGTCGACGGTTCGACGAAGAACTCCATCTCCATCTGCTCGAACTCCCGGGTGCGGAAGATGAAGTTGCCCGGGGTGATCTCGTTGCGGAAGCTCTTGCCGATCTGGCCGATGCCGAACGGCGGCTTCTTGCGCGTCGTGGTGACGACGTTGGCGAAGTTGACGAAGATGCCCTGCGCGGTCTCCGGACGCAGATAGTGCAGCCCCTCTTCGGACTCGATCGGTCCGAGATAGGTCTTGAGCATCATGTTGAAGTCGCGTGGCTCGGTCCACTGCCCCTTGGTGCCGCAGTCGGGGCAGACGATCTCGGTCATCGGCACCGAGTCTGGATCCACGACCGTGTCGCGCGTGCCCTTCTTGGCGGCGTAGTTCTCCTGCATGTGGTCCTGCCGGTGCCGCTTGTGACAGTTCAGGCATTCGACCAACGGATCGTTGAACACCTCGACGTGCCCCGACGCCACCCAGACCTGGCGCGGCAGGATGATCGCGCTGTCGAGGCCGACGACGTCGTCGCGTCCGGTCACCACCGAACGCCACCACTGCCGTTTGATGTTCTCCTTGAGCTCGACGCCGAGCGGCCCGTAATCCCAGGCGGACTTGGTCCCCCCGTAGATCTCACCGGACTGGAACACCAGCCCACGGCGTTTGGCCAGGTTTGCAACGGTGTCGATGATGGAGGCCACGGGTCCACAGCCTAGCGAGGACCATCGGGGGGTCCCTCCGCGGTTCCCCGGTTGACATGCGGACTCACGCATGTATTGTGGCCCATAATGAAAACCGTTTCCACTATGTCTGATTCGCCGGTCGGCCACGATCACACAGGCACCCCGCCGCCCGAGCTACCCCCGCGGGCGGTACTCGACACGGCAGGCGATCTGCTGCGCGCGCTGGCCGCGCCCGTACGCATCGCCATCGTGCTGCAGCTTCGCGAAGAGGCGCGGTGTGTCCACGAACTGGTCGACGCCTTGGACGTCCCCCAACCGCTGGTCAGCCAGCATCTGCGGATACTCAAGGCGGCAGGCGTGGTGGACGGAGCGCGATCAGGCCGGGAAGTGTTGTACCGCTTGGTCGATCACCATCTGGCGGATATCGTCATCGCCGCCGTGACGCATGCCGCGGAGGAGGACCAGTGACGGGTGCTGTCCGGGCGACACGCCAACGCGCCGCCCTTGCGGCATTGCTCGAGAACCTCGATGATTTCCGGTCCGCCCAGGAACTGCACGACGAACTCCGCAAGCAAGGTGACGGCATCGGCCTGACCACCGTTTACCGCACGCTGCAGCAGATGGCGGCGACCGGGGCCGTCGACACGCTGCGTACCGACACCGGCGAGTCCGTCTATCGGCGCTGCTCGGAGCACCACCATCACCATCTGGTGTGCCGGGCATGCGGGTCGACCATCGAGATCCAGGGCGGGCAGGTCGAGACGTGGGCCGCCGAGATCGCCCGCGAACACGGCTTCTCCGACGTCAGCCACACGATCGAGATCTTCGGTCTCTGCAGCAAGTGCGCCGAAGCGGCCTCGTCGGAGAATTAGCGCCTGCGACTCCGCCAACCCACAAGCGCGATGACCACGCCGACGATGGCGATGATCGGTCCGAGAACCGACCACGTGGTGGTGTTGCTCATCGGACTGCCGCCGACCGCCCCGAGACCCTGCAGCGAGAACAGCAGACCGAACAGAGCGACTACCACACCGACTATGACGATCGTTGTGCGCACACCTGAGACCCTAGCCCCCGCGGCTTCGAGGTCAGGCGACCAGCGCGCGTCGCACGTCGGCGCCGGTGGCCAGCACCATCAGGATCAACGTACGGAGCGCGTCGTCGGTCAGGCCGACAGCCGGGAAGTTGTACCGCAACAGCACGTCGCCGGTCTTTTTTGCGCCGCCCTTGGCCGTGCCGATCTTCTCCACCAGCGACACCGTACCCAGCAGTGTGTCATGGGCGTGTTTGGCGACGCGGGCGCGAATCTTGCTGTCCAGCGGCAGATCCCACGCCAGGATCTGCGTCAGCGATACCAGGTCGAGATCTTGGGCGATGGTGACGACCCGCAGCGAGGCGAACGTGTCGTCGTGATGCACCGTCAGCGCCCCGTCGCCCTCGTGGGTGACGGGCAGGGTCTCTTCGAGAACCTTCGTGAGCCGCTCGTCGAGGTCCATTCAGGCCCCGCCGCTCAGGCTCTGCCGAAGCGTCGGTTGCGATGGACGTATTCCTCACAGGCCGCCCACAGGTCGCGGCGGTCGTAGTCAGGCCACAGCTTGTCCTGGAACACGTACTCGGCGTACGCCGCCTGCCACAACAGGAAGTTGCTCGCGCGCTGCTCCCCCGAGGTCCGGATGAACAGATCGACGTCGGGAATGTCCGAACGGTGCAGGTGCTTGGCGAACATCGCCTCACTGATACGGCCGGGATTGACCTTGCCGTCCACCGCCTGCTGCGCGAGTTGGCGCGCTGCCTCCACGATTTCGGTCCGGCCACCGTAATTCACGCAGTAGTTGATCGTGATGACGTCGTTGTCGACGGTCATCTGCTCGGCGATGTCGAACTCCTTGATGACGCTGCGCCACATCCGGGGCCGCGAGCCGACCCAGCGCATGCGCACGCCCATGTCGTTGAGGTTCTCCCGCCGACGGCGCACCACCTCGCGGTTGAAGCCCATCAGGAAACGGACCTCCTCGGTGCTGCGTTTCCAGTTCTCGGTGGAGAACGCGTACACCGTCAGGTGCTTGACGCCGATCTCGATGGCGCCGCAGGTGATGTCGATCAGCACCGCCTCGCCCATCTTGTGGCCCTCGGTGCGGCCCAGACCCCGCTGGGTGGCCCACCGCCCGTTGCCGTCCATCACCACCGCGACGTGCGAGGGCACCTGGTCGGCCGGGATCTGCGGCGCGGCGGCCTTCGACGTGTGCTGCGGCGGTCGGGCGAATCTGCCGTTGGTGCGCGAGGGCAACTCGGGAAAAAGAACGGGCCAGTTCGACTTGTCGGGGAAGGTCGGATAGTCGTCAGGCGCCGGGGGCAGCTGCGGGTAGCGGTTCTTCCCCGTCCGCTTCGTGGCCATGCGCTTCATCCTGCCTGATGCCCTGCCCGGCGCTCCGCTCCGCCCGGTAGCTGGGCGGCCCGGCGCTGCGCTCCGCCCGGTAGACACGCTCCACCAAGGGCAACGTCCGCAGCTGCCGTTCCAGATGCCACTGCAGATGCGCCGCGACAAGCCCGCTTGCCTGGCTGCGGTGCTGCGACGAGGAGGCCTGCGCATGCTCCCAGTCACCCTCGTAGAGCGCGGCCATCAGGTCCAGCACACCCTGCGGCGGCGTCGCCGACCCGGACGGGCGGCAGTGCACACACACGCTGCCGCCGGCTGCGACATGGAACGCCCGGTGCGGGCCCGGTGTCGCGCACCGGGCGCATTCGGTCAATGCCGGCGCCCATCCGGTGATCCCCATCGCGCGCAGCAGATACGCGTCCAGAACGAGCTCACGGGGCCGGTTGGCGTCGGCCACCGCCCGCAGCGCCGCCACGGTCAACCGG
>NZ_JBAUJR010000494.1:0-6468 GCF_049683935.1 Mycobacterium sp.
GTCCTCGACCGCACCGTCGAGGGCCTGCCCGTGCGTCAGCCCGGTGCGCGGTTGGTGCCCGGAGCGGCCGAGGAGACCACGGGCAACGGTCACCATCGGCCGGTAGCATCGGGCAACGGTCGGGATCCCGAGGCCGTCCGGTCCAGCATCGGCAGCCACTTCGGCGGCGTGCACGCCGCGCGCACCCGAGCGCAGCAGACCGGAGGAGCCGACACCGAATGACCGACTCGCATCAGCGCGAATCGCTCGACTGGCTGGTGGCCCGTTTCGCCCGCGAGGTGTCCGGGGTCTCGCACGCCATCCTGGTGTCGGCCGACGGCCTGCTGCTGGCCGCCAGCGAGCACATGCCGGGGGAGCGGGCCGATCAGCTCGCCGCGGTCGCCTCCGGTCTGGCGAGTCTGTCGACCGGCGCCGCGCAGTTGTTCGACGGTGGCTACGTCCTGCAGTCGGTGGTCGAGATGGAGAACGGCTACCTGCTGTTGATGAGGGTCGGTGACGGTTCCAACCTCGCGGCGCTGGCGATCCACAACGGCGACATCGGTCAGATCGGGTACGAGATGGCGGTCCTGGTCGAGCAGGTGGGTTCGGTGGTCCAGTCGACTCGACGCGCCCCGCAGCACTCGTGAGCGCCGCGTGGACCAACGGGAGGGCGACGGTACCCAGGAGCCGAGTCTGGTCCGGCCGTACACGCTGACAGCGGGCCGCACCGACTCCGGGGTCGATCTTCCGCTCGAGGCGTCGGTGGGCGCCGTGGACCCGGCGCAACCGCCGCGCTGGCCGGGCAACGACGT
The DNA here is from genome assembly GCF_049683935.1 of Mycobacterium sp. Classification (GTDB taxonomy): domain Bacteria; phylum Actinomycetota; class Actinomycetes; order Mycobacteriales; family Mycobacteriaceae; genus Mycobacterium. The sequence continues at coordinate 792 of NZ_JBAUJR010000494.1, forward strand.
CCGCGGCCAGATCCTGTCCCTGTGTGCCGCCCGCCCGTCGGTGGCCGAGATTGCCGCGCATCTCTCACTGCCGCTCGGCGTGGCGCGGGTGCTCGTCGGCGATCTGGTGGTGCAGGGTTATGTGCGGGTGCACGCCACCCTCGGTGAGGCCGCGACGGCCGACGAACAACGAGAACTGATCGGGAGGACTCTGCGTGGTCTCAGGGCACTCTAGGAGGGCGGCATCAACCAAGATCGTCATCTCCGGCGGTTTCGGTGCCGGCAAGACGACGTTCGTCGGCGCGGTGTCGGAGATCGTGCCGCTGCGCACCGAGGCGCTGGTGACCAACGCGTCGGAAGGCGTCGACGGTCTGGACGCCACCCCGATGAAGACGACCACCACGGTGGCCATGGACTTCGGTCGGATCAGCCTCGGTGACGACCTGGTGCTCTACCTGTTCGGCACGCCCGGGCAGCGCCGGTTCTGGTTCATGTGGGACGACCTGGTGCGCGGAGCGATCGGCGCGATCATCCTGGTGGACGTTCGCCGGCTGGCGGACAGCTTTGCGGCGGTGGATTTTTTCGAGGCCCGCAATCTGCCCTTTCTGGTTGCCGTCAATGACTTCGACGGCGCACCGCGGCATTCGCTGTCGGCGGTCCGCTCCGCACTCGCGCTGTCCGAACACGTGCCGGTGATGTCGGTTGACGCGCGCAGCCGTGACTCGGCCAAAGCCGCGTTGATCACGGTTGCCGAGTACGCGCTGAGCCGCCTCGCGCCCACCGGCTGACAGCGTGGACGCGCGTGTTGCCGACCGGGAGTACGACGGGCATGACTTTCGCGACGACGATCTCAGCCGGCTGAGCACCGAGCGGGTGGTCTTCACCGGGTGCGACTTCTCCGGTGTCGATCTCTCCGAGTCCGTGCACGTCGGTTCCGCGTTCCGCAACTGTGTTTTTCGTCGGACATCGCTGTGGCACAGCACGTTTCGTCACTGCAGCTTTCTCGGCTCGACCTTCACCGAGTGCCGGATGCGGCCGTTGACCCTGGTCGAGGTGGATTTCACGCTGGCGGTGCTCGGTGGAGCCGACTTGCGCAAGGTCGACCTGTCCGACTGTCGACTGCGTGAGGCCAGCCTGGTCAACACCGACCTGCGAGAAGCGGTGTTGAAGCGCGCCGACCTCACCGGGGTGCGGGCGCAGAACGCGCGCCTGGAGGGTGCCGATCTGCGCGGCGCACGCACCGATCCGACGTTCTGGACCACCGCGAAGCTGCGAGGCGCCAAGGTCGACATCGAACAGGGGCTGGCCTACGCGGCCGCGCACGGACTCGACATCGGCGGTTGAGCCGGGGAAGTCGCGTCTAACTATGAGGTGGCGTGCCCAGGGCGGTGCGAAGTCCACGGCCTGGCACCGCGAGCCTGTCGACCCCGAACCGACGTTCGGAGGCGGTCTCCGGTGCGTCGTCGGAGGTAGCGGTCAACAGCCGGTCAGGTAGGGACATCTTCAGCACGGTTCGCTGGGCGAGCAGGAACTGTCTGACGACTGAGCCGGTGGTGTAGGGCAGGTCGTACTTGTCGCACAGGGCTCTGACCCGCGGTGCGATCTCCCGGTACCGATTGCTCGGCAGGTCCGGGAACAGATGGTGCTCGATCTGGTAGCACAGATTCCCGGTGGCGAAGGCCAGCACGGGTCCGGCGTCGATGTTTGCGCTGCCCAGCATCTGTCGCAGGTACCAGTCGGACCGGGTCTCGTGCTCGATGCTCTCCGGGGTGAACTTCTCCGCGCCGTCCGGGAAGTGCCCGCAGACGATGACCGCATGGGTCCACAGATTGCGCAAGACATTGGCGATCGCCATCGCCCCCAGAACCTGTCGCCAGCGTCGGCCTGCCAGCGCCGGAAAGATGACGTAGTCCTTGAGGATTTGGCGCCCGATCTTCGTGGCGAAGCCGGTCGTCGCGGTCGCTTTGTTCTCGGCATCCTGGGTGCGCTTGTAGGCGGCCGCCAGCCCATATAGTGCGATACCCCACTCGAAGGTGGCTGCCAGCAGAAGGCTTTGAGCCGGCTGGAACAGGTGACGCCAGTGCCAGGGCTGATCACGGGTCACGCGCAGGACGTCCCAGCCGATGTCGTCGTCAAGGCCGAGCACATTGGTGAAGACGTGGTGGCGATAGTTGTGGGCGTAGCGCCACTGTGACGACAGCCCGACCATGTCCCATTCCCACGTGGCGGAGTGAACCTCGGGATCGTTCATCCAATCCCACTGCCCGTGGCCGATGTTGTGCCCGAGTTCCATGTTCTCGATGCACTTCGACGCCGCGAGCCCGCCGATGCCCAGCCATCGTCCGGTGCGTGACGGGCTGAGCAGAATCGCCATCCGTGACGCGACGTCCAGCGCTCTCTGCAACGCGATCGAGCGATGGATGTAGCGCGCGTCGCGCGCGCCCCGGGAGTGCTCGATCTCGCGGCGAATGGCGTCCAGCTCTGCGCCGAGCGTCTCTATGTCCGCAGGAGAGAGGTGCGAGTAACTGACGATGTCAGCAATAGCCATAAACAGCGTTCCTGGTGGTCTTGCGAGGGGCGATGTCACTGGATCGTGGCGGACCTCGTTCGATCCACCGCGAGGTGCACAGCAATGTTGTTCACGATGCTACGCAACTTTCGTCGAGCATCGATCCGTGACGCTGTTTGTAATATTTGGCGATCTACGGTGAGAGTGATGAATCGCATATTTCTGGGTTTTAGGCTGCACAAGCGAGCCGTTGGTTATGTTGCAAGCCTATCGAATTAATTTTGCATTGTGGCCCAGGTCGCTCCGCAAGTGAGCAATCAGGCAACTGTTTTTCTGACATCGCCTGGACGCGGCGGTCGTAGGACTGCACATGGCGGGCTAACCCTGAGATCCGCGCCGTGACGAACGTTTAGAGTCCAGTACAGCTAGGCGACGCTGACCGCGCGCGTCACCATGCGGGCGATCATGCGGCAGAAGCCGGGTTGCAGCGGCTGGTCGGTGTACAACGCGACCGCATTGAGCGGCGAGGTCAACAGATGCATCACGAATACGGGTTTGACGTCGCTGAGCACCTCGCCGCGTTCCGCAGCCCGCTCGAGCACCTCTTCGATGACTTTCTGCCGTATCTCCCAGAACTGCATTCTGGTGTCCGCATCCACCACCATCGACTTGCTGTCGACGACGAACATGCGCGCGATCCTGCGTGCCACTGGTTCGTTGAGGTAGTTGCCCAGGTTCACCGCCAGTTCGGTGAGGTCACCGTGAAGGGACCCGGTGTCGGGCAGTGGGAACATCTTCGTGGTGTAGCTGCGGAGCGCTTCGAGGATCAGCTCGCGTTCACTGGTCCACATCTTGTGCACGTGGTCGGGGCTCAGGTGGGATCGATGGGCGACACCGTCGAAGCTGAACCGGTCCACACCCCACAGTTGCAACTCGCCGAGCGCAGCGTCCAAGGCTCTGGCGCGTATCGACACGTCGACATCGGACACAGACTGCTCCATGACAAATCCCCCCACCCCTGGGCCGAGAGTACGGAAATTGACGCCCGGTGCACGGCGTTTCTCGATTTCCGCACACTCGGCGTGGGAAGCGGGGGTCAGGCGGCTTTGAGCCTGATCCGCCAGCGCACGAAGCCGAGATAGAACACGCTGATCGCCACCAGCATCGCCATGTCGAACAGCCAGGCGCCCGAGGTGTGCTCCCAGTGCCGATCCTTCGGTGTCAGCGGTCCCGGGACCAGCCGGATCAGGTCGATCGTCGACGCCGAGGCCGCAAAGCCCCACCGCGCCGGTGTCACCCACGACATCTGGTCCAGCACGAGGCGGTCGGTCACCGGGATCATGCCGCCGGAGAACACCAGCTGACTCATGATCGCCACGACGAGCAACGGCATGATCTGCTCGGCGGATTTGGCCAGCGCCGAGAGCGCCAGGCCGACCATCGCCGCGGCCACACAGGTCATCGCGATGTCGACGAACATCTCCAGGCTGCGGTTGCCGATGACGGCGCCGCTCTCGACGGACCCCGGCCCCCAGCCTTTGCCCAAGATCGCGATCGAGGTGACGATCGCGGCCTGCACGACGGCGAACGCGGTGAACACCACCACCTTCGCCATCAGGTAGGCCGACGTCGACAGGCCCACGGCCTGCTCGCGGCGGAAGATGGCGCGCTCGCCGATCAGCGCCCGGATGGTCAGAGCGGTGCCCATGAAGATCGCGCCGACATTGAGCATCACCAGGATCTGTCCCGGTTCGTTGGGCGCCTCGCCGCCCTCCATCGCGGTCACCGGCACGCCGAACCCGACATCGCCGGGCACCGACAGCGACAGGATCCCCATGATGAACGGCAGCATCATCAGGAACGCGAAGTAGCCGCGGTCGGAGATCACCAGCCGGATCTGACGACGCGCGATGGTGGACAACTGCCGTCGCACGCTCGTGCGGGTCGGGTTGCCGAGCTCAGAGGGAGTCAGGGCGGCCGGCTGGGGCGGTGGTGGCCCGTGCTGCTCGAGATATCGCTGTGCTGCGGCTTCCGGGTCGCCGGCCACGCCGGAGAAGATGTCGGCCCAGTTGGTCGTGCCCATCGACGGGCCGATCTGACTGGGCGGACCGTAGAACGCGGTCTTGCCGCCGGGTGCGAGCAACAGCACCTGGTCACAGACGTCGAGATAGGTCAACGAGTGGGTGACGACGAGCACCACACGACCGGCGTCGGCCAACTGGCGCAGCATTGTCATCACCTGGCGGTCCAGGGCGGGGTCCAGGCCGGAGGTCGGCTCGTCGAGGATGAGCAGCGATGGGCCCGTCAGCAGCTCCAGGGCGACCGAGGCGCGTTTGCGCTGTCCGCCCGAGAGTTTGTCGACCCTGGTGTCGAGGTGCTTGGTCATCTCGAGTTCTTCGAGGACCTCGTTGACGACCTGCTCACGGTCGACCTTGGTGGTGTCGGGCGGTAGCCGCAGCTCGGCGGCGTACATCAGCGCCTGCCTGACCGTCAGCTGACCGTGCACCACGTCGTCCTGAGGGACCATGCCGATCCGGGAGCGCAGCGAGGCGTACTCGGCGTGCACGTCGTGACCCTCGAACGACACCTGACCGGTCGTCGGGTGGGTGTAGCCGGCGACGAGCCGGGCGAAGGTCGACTTGCCGGCACCGGACGGGCCGATGATCGCGGTCAGCGTTCCCGGCCGCGCCGAGATCGAGATGTTCTCCAGCAGCGTCTTGTTGCCCTCGATGGTCCACGTGACGCCGTGCACGTCGAGGCCGCCGGTGGCGGTGTCGGCGGCGGTCTCGGTGCGGCGCACCAGGGTGCCGTCGCGGAAGACGAGGTCGACGTTGCCGATGGTGACGGTGTCGCCCTCGGTCAGCATCGCTGAGTCGACGCGGGAGCCGTTGACGAAGGTGCCGTTGATGCTGCGGTTGTCGCGGATCTCGGTTCCGGACGGGCCGGGGATCAACGTGGCGTGGTGCCTGGATGCGAGCACGTCCGGAATGACGATGTGGTTGTCGCTCGCGCGGCCAATCTTGATCGACCCGGCAGGGACCTCCGCGGGCCGGCCGGGTCGCAGGATCTTGAGCATGCTGGTCGCGAGGTTGCCGTCGCTGGAGCGTGGCGCCGCCGCCGGTCCCATCACCGTGGCCGACTCCAGCCCGGGTGTGGACATCGGCTGCGGCACAGGCATCGGCGCGGGCC
>NZ_JBAUJR010000495.1:0-11136 GCF_049683935.1 Mycobacterium sp.
TCGACGCCGACCAGGTCGACGAGGCGGTCGGGATCTGGGCCGACGCGGTCAGCGCGGTCGTCTCCGGCTGACCGTCACGACCGACTGCCCGCGTACTCCAGCATCGGTGGCGCTTCGGCTGTTCCGGGAATCTCGGTGCCGTTGATCGGGCAGCGGGTGGTCTCCGGAACCCTGCTGAGGGCGATGGCGCCGACGGCCACCGCGGCCATCATGTAGAACGCCGGCCACAGGTTGTTGCCGGTCTCACCGACCAGCCACTCGTTGAGCGCCGGCGCGGTGCCACCGAAGATCGACGTCGACACGTTGTAGGCGATCGCGAAGCCCGCAAAACGCACCTGGGTCGGGAACATCGCCGGGAACATCGCCGAGATGGTCGCGAGCTGAGGCACATAGAGCAGTCCCAGCACCGCGAAGCCGATGATCGCGCCCACGACGCCGGTCGACATCAGCATGAACATCGGGATCACGGCGATGAACAGCCCGCCCAGCGACACCCACCACAGCGGCTTGCGGCCGACCCGGTCGGACAGGTGCCCCGCGAACGGCACAAAAACCATCATGGCGAGCATGCCGATGATGGGCACCACCAGCGACATGTCGGTGGACAGCCCGATCGCCTGCTCCAGGTAGGTGGGCATGTAGCTCAGCAGCGTGTAGTTGACGACGTTGAGGGCCACGACCAGGCCGCCCAGCTTCAGGATCGGCGCCCAGTAGCGGGTGATCAGGTCTTTGAACGCCGCCCCCACACTCTCCTCCTCCTTGCCCTGGTCCTCCAGTTCCTTGAACACCGGGGTGTCCTCGAGCTTCATCCTCAGGTAGATCCCGATCAGTCCGAGGGGAGCCGCGACCAGGAACGGCACCCGCCAACCCCAGGAACTCATCGCGTCGTCGCCGAGCACCAGCGAGAACCCGAGCATCATCAGCGCGCCCGCGGAAAAGCCTGCCAGCGTGCCGAACTCGAGGAAGCTGCCCAGGAAACCGCGGCGCCGAGGCGGTGCGTACTCGGCCATGAACGTCGCCGCTCCGCCGTACTCGCCGCCGGTGGAGAAGCCCTGGATCATGCGCAACAGAATCATCAGAACGGGCGCCCAGAACCCGATCGCGTCGTAGGTCGGGACCAGGCCGACGCAGAAGGTGGCGCTGGCCACCCTGTTCGCGCTGATGACCTTCGCGGTGTCCTTCCTGGTGCGTCCGCTGGGCGGGTTCGTGTGGGGCCCGCTCGGCGACAAGCTCGGCCGTCGGCAGGCCATCGGCAACGCCACCGAATGGTTCGACTACGGCCTCTACGCCACCTACATCTCCGCGGCGATCTTCCCGGGCGACACCGCCGAGGCCGAGGCCGCGATGGCCTTCTTCAGTACGCCGGGTGGCGCATCGGCGGGTTCGGATGTGGCGGAGTTTTCGAGCGTGCTCATCGGGAGCTCCTCAGGTCGGGGCCTCTCCGCGAACATCGTCGAACGCAAAGCGGACCGTTCGTCAAGATCGGCTGCGCCCGATCCGCGTACCCACAGCGTCGAAGATGAAACGTGTCCGAGGAAAAAATTTCGGCGGCTCCGGAGGTTCGGCCGCCAACAGGGCTGACGGTAGGCTGGCCGCGTGCCGCTACCTGCTGATCCCAGCCCCACCCTGCAGTCCTATGCCCACCCCGAACGCCTGGTCACCGCCGACTGGCTCTCCGGAAACCTGGGCCGGCCGGGCCTGGCCATCGTCGAATCCGACGAAGACGTGCTGCTCTACGACACCGGCCACATCCCCGGTGCGGTCAAGATCGACTGGCATACCGACCTCAACGACGCCCACGTGCGTGACTACATCACCGGCGAGCAGTTCGCCGACCTGATGAACCGCAAGGGCATCTCGCGCGACGACACCGTCGTCATCTACGGCGACAAGAGCAACTGGTGGGCGGCCTACGCGCTGTGGGTGTTCACGCTGTTCGGCCACCCCGACGTGCGCCTGCTCGACGGCGGCCGCAACCTGTGGATCTCCGACGGCCGCGACACCAACCTCGACGTGCCGTCCAAGCAGACCGAGGGCTACCCCGTCGTCGAGCGCAACGACGCCCCGATCCGGGCATTCAAGGAGGACGTGCTGTCGGTCCTGGGCTCTCAGCCGCTGATCGACGTGCGCTCCCCGCAGGAGTACACCGGCGAGCGCACCCACATGCCCGACTACCCCGAAGAGGGCGCGCTGCGCGGCGGCCACATCCCGACCGCCAAGTCGATCCCGTGGGCCAAGGCCGCGCTGGACAACGGCAAGTTCCGCAGTCGCGCCGAACTCGACGACCTCTACGGCTACCTGTCCGCCGACGGCGCCACCCCGGACACCGTCGTGTACTGCCGCATCGGCGAGCGCTCCAGCCACACCTGGTTCGTGCTGACCCATCTGCTCGGGATGCCCAACGTGCGCAACTACGACGGCTCCTGGACCGAGTGGGGCAACGCCGTGCGGGTGCCCGTCGCCGTCGGGGAAGACCCGGGTTCGGCTCCGTGACCCTGCCGGCCCCGTTGGCCGAGGTGGTCTCCGACTTCCGAGAGGTCGAAGGCCAGGACAAGCTGGCCATGCTGCTGGAATTCGCCAACGACCTCCCCGATCTGCCCGCCGACCTCGAAGAGGCGGCGATGGAACCCGTGCCCGAATGCCAGTCGCCGCTGTTTCTGCATGTCGACGCCGCGGACCGCGCCCACGTGCGGCTGTTCTTCAGCGCACCCGCCGAGGCCCCGACCACCCGCGGCTTCGCCTCGATCCTGGCTACCGGCCTCGACGGGCAGTCCGCCACGGACATCCTCGCAGTGCCCGACGACTTCTACAGCGACCTGGGTCTGGCGGCGCTGATCAGCCCGCTGCGGCTGCGTGGCATGTCAGCGATGCTTTCGCGGATCAAGCGCCGCCTGCAGTAGGCGCGGCTCGACCGTCGAAAGTTGTTCACGATCTTGGTTTTTCGACGGGAGTCCAGACAGGTCGGATGTCGCTTGTTATGGTGCTGGGCAACCAGGTGATCAACAGCATTCTGCCAGCGACTATTCAGGAGACTTCCAGAAATGGCCACGACCACCACCCGTGCGGTGACCAAACTCGGCGGGATCGGTGCGATCGCCGTCGCCGCATCAGCCGTCTTCATCGGCGTCAGCGCCGGAACCGCCCAAGCCGACGTCACCGAGTTCGGCGCCGACCCCCGGGTGAGCAGCCGCCAGTCCTCCTCGACCACATCGGGTGGCGTCCGGCATGACGCGACGTGGGGCGAGGTGCGCGGCACCGACATCGGCGACGTGCACGCCCACGGCGAGGTGAAGGAATCCATGAAGGCCGTGCCCACCAGGCCGCGTGGCACCCGCGCAAACGATTTCACCGGCGGCTGGCACAACGGCATCCGCGGCGGCCTGCGCTGAATCCTGCCCTCACCCCTGCGCAGCCCTACGGTCGTCACGCGCGGCGGACGCTCACAAATACGACAGCTGATTCCGTCCGCGGCTCTTGGCCTCATAGAGCGCTTTGTCGGCCCGAATCACGCTGTCCAACAACGTTTCAGCCAGTCTCACGCTGGTGTAACCAATCGAGCAGGTTTGCGAGGCCGGCATGCCACATCGAATTCCATTGAGAATCGGTTCGGCCTGCCCCAGCGTAGTGTCCGGCAGGGCGACGAGGAACTCCTCGCCTCCCCAGCGGCCGAAGATATCGCCGCACCGCAGTGACGCTCCAGCGACGTTCGCGAAGTCTCGCAGCAGCGAGTCGCCGGCGGTATGGCCCCGCGTGTCGTTGTAGGCCTTGAAGTTGTCGAGATCGATCACCGCGACTGTCACGGGAACATCGCGCTGTCTTGTCTCGGCGACCAACGATTCGACCCGCGCGTCCCAGGCGCTCCTGTTGAGCAGACCGGTCAGCGCATCGGTGGTGGCGGACTGTTTCAGAGCCGCTTCGGTCGCGACGACTGCGGACACATCATGCATTTCGATCTGGACGCTCTGCATACCCGAGTGATGGGCGACCGTGGCGCTGAAGTCGACCGGGATCTCGGTGCCGTCGAGACGGCAGAGAATACCTCGCCGAGAACGAAGCGCCGACCCGCCGGCGAGGATCTCGTCGAGCATCGCGTGAGCGTCGGTCCGCGCCCCATCGGTTACCAGCCCAAGCGCGGGGAGCGATTGGAGTTCATCGGCCGTGACCGCGCCGCACAAAGTGACGGCTTCAGGATTCGCGTAGCTGATCGTCCCGTTCGCGTCGACAACGATCACTGCCACCGGTGATTGCTCTACGAGGGCACGCCACCGCGCCTCGGCTCGCGCGTGCGCCGTCCGCGCCCTGGCAAGTTCCGTGACGTCGGTGGAGACTCCGCCGATCCCGAACACCGCTCCGCTATCGTCGATCAGCGGGAACTTGGTCGACCGGAACGTGTGCACCGATCCGTCGGCATGATCGAGGTATTCACTGAACACCTGCGGCTCCCGGGTCGCCATGATCTGTCGGTCGTTTCGCCGGTAGTCGTCCGCGAGCGCTGCGTCGAAGAAGTCGTGATCGGTGCGACCGATCAATCCGCCTTCGATGCGCGTCGCCCGCTCGACCGCCGGATTGGCCGTCACGAACCGCCCGTCAACGTCTTTGGCGTAGATGAGGACATCGGTGTGCCGCAGCACGCCATCGAGCATCCGCTGTTGGCGGCGATACGCGGCACCCGCATCCACCCGGGCGCTGACCTCAACCGCGAACAGTCGCGCCTGGCGCCGCAGTTCCAGATTGCTCATCACCTGGTCAGCCAGAATCTGCAGATGCTGTCGCTGCAGTGCGGTCAGCACCCCGGGTTTGACGTCGAGGACACACAGCGCTCCGAGTGCGTGACCGTCCGCGGTGATCAACGGCGCTCCGGCGTAGAACCGCAAACGCGGGTCGCCGATCACCATCGGGTGATCCGCGAACCGCAAATCTTGCGTCATATCCTGGATCTCGAGCACTTCCGGACTCCGTAGCGCATGCGCGCAGAAGGACAGTTCCCGAGACGTCTGGGGGCTGTCGACGCCGTGTCGCGCCTTGAACCACTGCCGTTCGGCATCGACCAGACTCACCAGCGACATCGGCACCCCGCAGATGTGAGCCGCCAGTGACGTCAGATCGTCGAATGCCTTCTCCGGAGGTGTGTCGAAGATTCCGAACGACTCCAGGGCGGCCAGACGTTGACTCTCGCTGTCCGACGCACCGACCAACTGATCGTCACGAGTGTCCGTCGGGCCTGTCGAGGGCAACATGGCGCCTCCGTTCTCGGGTCGATCGACGGAAGGCCTTCACCCTCGATTCCCGGTAGCCCAGTTTATGGCGATGTCACCCGTGAAAGAGGTCAGTTCGCCTATGCGCGGTCAGCAGCAAGTGATCAACCTTTGCTCTTGCGTTTTCCCCGGGTGGCACTAGTTTGATGTCGTCAAGGAATTGCCTGGCCAGTTCACGCAGCTTCGTATTGGTGTCCTTCGAACGCCATGCAAGCACGTCGAACGCCCGCTCCGCTGACACTCCGTACGTCCACATGATGACGCCGATCGCTTGGTTGATCACCGCCCGATGCAGCTCGATGGTGGCCACCACCTCGTTGACCGTCTGCTGCACGTCGGCTTCGAGCACCTCGCTGATGTCGATGTAGAAGCCCGTCGTCCCGATCACCTGGCCGTCCTCATCGTGGACATGCTGGCCGACGACCACCACGTGATGAGTGTGACCGGCGATGTCGACGATCCGGTGTCGGCTGCTGAACGGAGCGGCGCCCTGCCGCACCCGCTCGACGATTTCGGCGACGGCAAGTCGGTCCTCATCGTGCTTGTGCATCAGGATCAAGTCGGTTGTCGGGGTGACGGTGCCGGGCTCGTATCCATGCATCCGAGCCACCGCGTCCGACCATTCCCACTGGTCAGAATCGGTGCGGTAGGAAAATCCGCCGACCCGTTCCAGCGGTGTCGGGAAAGCTGTCGGCGGACGTGCGCGCGCGGTCATTTCGAGAAGTGTCACACGCACCGGCAGCCACCGTGCATGTATGGCTCACTCACCATCGACGAGCTCTGCGCCGCATCTCAGTTCGGCGCATCGCGTCCGTACAGCGACCAGGTGAGCCAGACTTGTCGAATGCCCGCGTCGGATCTCTCTCCAGGTCTGCGGGAACGCAAGAAGGCCCGCACCCGGCTGGCCATCCGCCGCGAGGCGTTCCGACTGTTCGACGCGCAGGGGTTCCGCGACACGACGGTGGACCAGATCGCCGCGGCGGCCGACGTCTCGCCGCGGACGTTCTACCGCTATTTCAGCGTCAAGGAAGCCGTCCTGCTCTCGGATGACCTGACAACGCCGATCGTCGAAGCGTTCGTGCGCGCCCCTCCCGGGATGGCGCCTGTCGCCGCGTACCGGTATGCCGTGCAGAAGGTGGCGGGCGCGCTGACGCCGGAACAACGACAGGACGCCATCGCAGGCCAGCAGATGCTGTACGCAATCCCAGAGGCGCGCGGACTGCTCTACACCGAGTACGTCAGGCTGATCCATCTGGTCACCAAAGCGCTGGGTTCGCGGGGCGGCGACCCCGCCGACGTCCTGGAGCGGCGCGTGATCGCCGGAGCGATCGTCGGAGTCCTCATCGCCAGTTCCGACAACACCCCCTTGCCCGAGGTCGAGACCCTCAGCGCACTCGATGTCCTCGAGACCAAACTGCGGTTCCGCTGACCAACGGCACCATGTCGCGAAGAATGGACCCATGGGCGGGGACGAACTGCGGGGCCGTCGGGAACGGAACAAGGCCAGGACCCGGTCGGCCGTACGGCACACGGCGCTGAGACTGTTCACCGAACGGGGCTACGCCGACACCACGGTCGAGCAGATCGCCGACGCCGCCGGGGTGTCGGCTCAGACCTTCTTCCACTACTTCGCCTGCAAGCGACATGTACTCCTCGATGAGGATATGACCGACATGATCATCGAGGGCTTCGTCGGCGCGCCTGCGAGCCTGTCACCGGTAGCCGCATACCGACACGGCCTCAAGACGGCATATCGCTCGCTGACCGACAGTCAGCGCGACGCCGGGATGCAGACGCGCAGCGTCATCTCGACCGCTCCGGACGCCCGCGCCGTGCTGTACACCTCGTACGCGCGGCTGGTCGATTTGATCGCCGACGCCCTCGTGACGCGCCGCGACGCGCCGACCGACGGATCCGAACGTCGGGTCCTGGCGGGCGCCATCGTCGGCGTCATCATCGCCTGTTCGGAGACCAGCCCCCAGCCCGACCGGGAAATCCTGCGCGGGCTGACCACCCTCGACGAACACCTCCGCCGAGATCACCATCGGACGGCGACCGGGGTTACCGACGGGTAAGGGACCGGCTCGCCGGGGAGTCAGGTGGGACGCTTAAACTTCCCGGGATACATTCTTAAAAACGTTCTTAGAGAAACATGCCATCAGGAGGCGCAGTGGCCAGTCACGCCAGCTCGAAGATCTCCAAGGTGCTCGTTGCCAATCGCGGGGAGATCGCGGTCCGGGTGATTCGAGCAGCCAAGGATGCCGGCCTCACGAGCGTGGCGGTCTACGCCGAACCCGACGCCGACGCACCCCACGTCCGGCTCGCCGACGAGGCGTTCGCCCTCGGCGGTCAGACCTCGGCGGAGTCCTACCTGGTGTTCGAGAAGCTGCTGGACGCCGCCGCGAAGTCCGGCGCCAACGCGATCCACCCCGGCTACGGCTTCCTCAGCGAGAACGCCGAGTTCGCCCAGGCCGTCATCGACGCCGGGCTGATCTGGATCGGCCCCAGCCCACAGTCCATCCGCGACCTCGGCGACAAGGTCACCGCCCGCCACATCGCCGCCCGTGCGGAAGCGCCGCTGGTGCCCGGCACCGCCGAACCGGTCAAGGACGCCGACGAGATCGTCGCGTTCGCCCAGGAGCACGGCGTCCCGATCGCCATCAAGGCCGCCTTCGGTGGCGGTGGCCGCGGCATGAAGGTCGCCCGCACCATCGAGGAGATCCCCGAACTGTTCGACTCGGCCACCCGCGAGGCCGTCGCCGCCTTCGGCCGCGGCGAGTGCTTCGTCGAGCGTTACCTCGACAAGCCGCGCCACGTCGAAGCCCAGGTCATCGCCGACCAGCACGGCAATGTCATCGTCGCAGGCACCCGGGACTGCTCGCTGCAGCGCCGCTTCCAGAAGCTGGTCGAGGAGGCGCCCGCGCCGTTCCTGACCGACGCGCAGCGCAAGGAGATCCACGAGTCCGCCAAGCGCATCTGCAAAGAGGCCGGCTACTACGGCGCCGGCACCGTCGAGTACCTGGTCGGCCAGGACGGCCTGATCAGCTTCCTTGAGGTCAACACCCGCCTGCAGGTCGAGCACCCGGTCACCGAGGAGACCTCCGGGCTCGACCTCGTGCTGCAGCAGTTCAAGATCGCCAACGGCGAAGCACTCGACATCGCCGAGGATCCGACGCCGCGTGGGCACTCGTTCGAGTTCCGGATCAACGGCGAGGACGCCGGCCGCGGCTTCCTGCCCGCACCCGGCCCGGTCAGCAAGTTCGAGCCGCCGACGGGCCCCGGGGTCCGCATGGACTCGGGCGTCGAGAGCGGTTCGGTGATCGGCGGGCAGTTCGACTCGATGCTGGCCAAGCTGATCGTCACCGGCGCCACCCGCGACGAGGCCTTGGCCCGCTCGCGCCGTGCGCTGGCCGAGTTCAACGTCGAGGGCCTCGCCACCGTCATCCCGTTCCACCGCGCCGTGACCGCCGACCCCGCGTTCATCGGCGACGGCACCAAGTTCGACGTGCACACCCGCTGGATCGAGACCGAGTGGGACAACAAGGTCGAGCCCTTCACCGGTGGCGATCCGATCGAGGAAGAGGACACCATCCCCCGGCAGACCGTCGTGGTCGAGGTCGGCGGGCGTCGCCTCGAGGTGTCCCTGCCCGGCGACCTGGCTCTCGGTGGCGGCGGCGGTGCACCGTCGCACGGTGCGATCCGGAAGAAGCCCAAGTCGCGCAAGCGTGGTGGCGGCGGCGCGTCGGCTGCATCCGGCGACTCGGTGACCGCCCCGATGCAGGGCACCGTCGTCAAGGTGGCCGTCGAAGAGGGTCAGACCGTTGCCGCGGGCGACCTGGTCGTGGTGCTCGAGGCCATGAAGATGGAGAACCCCGTCACCGCCCACAAGGACGGCGTGATCACCGGCCTGGCCGTCGAGCCCGGCGCGGCGACCACCCAGGGCACGGTCCTCTGCGAGATCAAGAGCAGCGAGTAGGTCAGATCCGGCCGACCCGCCGCAACCCGTCGACGGTGTCGGCGATGGTTTCGGCCGGATCGCGCTGCGTGACGCCCAGTTCGTGCACGCTGGGGGTGTCGTCGGACTCCGGCATCTGGGTGTAGTACTGCATCGCCGCGGAGTTGATCGGCGTCTCGAACGGCAGGTATGAACCGATCGTGTCGAACAGGGCGCCGACGCCGCGCAGTGCGGTGTCGGGCACCGGGATGACCGCCAGCGACCGGTCGGCGGCGGTGCCGATCAGCGACGCCAGTTCGTCGACCGGGATCCGGCGGCCACCGGCCATGTAGCGCCGCGGCCCCTTGCCCGGTTCCAGCAGCGCGACGTGCAGATCGGCGAGGTCACGGACGTCGACGACGATCCAGGCGGCGCTGCGGCCCGGCACACTGTGCATCTTGTAGGCCGCCTCCACCCCCTCGGCCGCCTCGCCGAACTGTTCACCCGCCGGAGGTCCGAGCACCATGCCGGGATAGGTGATGTCGACGGGCGCGCCGCCGTCCTGCAGGCCGCGCGCGTACGCCTCGACGACGGCCTTGGACCTGCCGTAGCCGTCGTTGCCGCCCACCACCGGCAGATCGGCGTGCAGCACGTCGAGGTCGGGACGGAACAGCGCGGTGAAGCTCGACACGTGGACGATCGGGTCCAGCCCCTTGGCGGCCGCTCCCCCGAGCACGTAGCGGGCCCCCTCGAGGTTGGTGTGCAGCATCTCGTCGGCACGGCTGGGGTCGGTGGAAACCATTGCCGCGCAATGGATGACCGCGTCGCATCCCTCCAGGGCCCGGTCGACGGAATCGGCGTCGGCGATGTCGCCGAGCACGTGGTCGCCGACGTCGACGCCGATGCTGCCTGCGCTGGCGACCAATCGCTCGGCGCTGCGCACCAGGAACCTCACGTCACGACCGCTGTCCTGCACGGCCTTGGCCGTCCACGCGCCGACGAACCCGGTGCCGCCTGTGATCAGTACTCTCATCTGTCCTCCGGTGCGTCGTGGCCTCGCGCGCTACCGTACCGACGACATCAGTACTCGACGCGGAAGCCGCCGATCAACCGGATCAGGTTGCCGTCGGGATCGGTCACTGTCGACAACCGCACGCCCTTGTTCGCCTCGACGACCGCCTCGGGGTTCAGCCCCCGCTGCCGCAGGTCGGCGATGCGGGCGTCGAGGTCGTCGACGGCCACGTTGAGCAGGCTCGACCCGGCGCGGTCCGGGTCGCGAAACACCTGCACCCAGCCCCCGGGCACCACCTGCCATTCGGCCAGCGTCGGCATGGGCTCGTTGTCGGGGTGCCGGCCGAACAATGAGCTGTACCACTCACGGCTGGTCGGCAGATCGGATACGGCCACCACGGCCAGAAGATGCTCGATTACCACTGCTGTCCCTTTCGTCACCAGCTACGACCTGCCCGGACCCGACAACTCATCGCGAGCAGACTGCTGGTACCCCAAAACCCCTGTCACGCGACCCCGTCGTGTTATACGTTTGCTCCATACACGGGCACTCCGGGATAGCTGAGGGGTGGAGACGGTCCCGCTCGAGGCGCAAGCCACGGGCGGGACCGGTCCCGTTTCATGGGAAGCTGACGGGGTGGAGCCCGTCGAGATCAACGCCGGCGCCTGGTACCTGCGCGCACTGCGTGCCGATGACCGCGTCGACGACCGCCCCGCCCTGGCCGACCTCGGCGAGCACCGCACCGGATACGTGCAACAGCTTGCCGCGCAGTGGGATTCGGAAACCCTGTACTCGTGGGCGGTATGCGAGCCGAGCACCGGCGAGTTGCTTGCCGAGGTGACGCTCGATCCGTCGACCGGGGTGATCGGCACACGCACCCGCCCCGGCCACGAGCAGGCGGCCCGGACCGGGGCGGATGCCGTGCAGCGGTTCGC
>NZ_JBAUJR010000496.1:0-4188 GCF_049683935.1 Mycobacterium sp.
CGGGTGACGGGCCGAGGTGGGGGCGGCGGTCAGGGTTGGGCGAGAACCGGTGCGCGATCGAGGACGGGGGCGCGGTTGACCACCGGCGGCTGGAAGACGCCGTCGCTCTTGGGTTCCGCCGGCTCGAGGATTCCACCGCTCGTGGACGCCGGCGGCTGGAAGATGGTGCCGCGCAGGGGCGCCGTCGTGATCGTGATCGTGCCGCCGCGGCAGCTGACGATCTTGCCGTCGACGAAGACGTCCTGGCCGTCGTCGATCGGGATCGGGTAGCCGTCGGGGTCGGTGTAGGTGCAGCCGCCACTGGGTGTCGGTTCGTTGTCGACGGCGAAGGCGGTGGCCGGGGCGGCCATCAGAACGGCGAAGGCGCCGAGGATGGTCGCCGCGTACTTGATGCCGGTCAGCTTGCGGGTGGTCGATGTGGTCATGATGTGTGCCTCTCGGTTGGTGCCGGGTTTATCTGTTGAGAGGAATACTGCTGGTCAGAGCGCTCCGCCGTAATCGCCGGCAAGCCAGAGTCCCGTGCCGGGATAGGAAGAGTTTCCTATCCCGCAGGCAAGTGCCGCATGCCGTTGAGACTGCGCTCACGGCGGCCATTCGTGTGGAATCCGCGCCGTCAGCGCAGCGTGAACATCAGGCGAGCTCCGCGTAGACCGCGGCCTCGAAGCCGAGGATCGTCTCGACCATCTTTTCGTCGAAGAACGGCAGTACCTGCGTCGCGATCACGGCGCCGATCCCCGCCGCGCGGTCGATCCAGAAGAAGCTGTTGAACAGTCCCGACCAGTCAGCCGAGCCGGCGCTGCGCATGCCGGGCAGGTCGACCAGGTAGAGGTGGAACCCCAGGCCCCATCCCTGCGGCACGTCGAGCAGCTCGACCGGGTTGGTCAGCTCAGGGACTGCCGGCTCCATCTTCTTCGGCAACGGCGCCCCGTCGAGGTGGTCCCGCAACGCGAGCTCGACGGTCTCTTCTTTCAGGATGCGTGTGCCGTCGAGCTCGCCGCCGTTGAGCCAGGCGCGCACAAAACGCCCGTAGTCGGCGATCGTCCCGTAGGACCCGTGGCCGGCGGCGTCCCACTCCGGCTGGGCGGGCAGGTCGAGGTCGGTGGCCACCAGGCTGCCGTCCGGTGCCCGGAAGCGAATGGGCAGCAATCGCGCGCGTTGCTCGCCGGTCGGGACGAACGTCGAGTCCGTCATGCCGAGCGGGCCGTAGACATGCGCGGCGAGGTACTCGGCCAGCGTCTGCCCGCTGACGGCCTCGACGACCATGCCGAGCCAGTCGGTGCTGACGCCGTACTCCCAGACCGTGCCGGGATCGTGGACCAGCGGAGCGCTGAGGCTCTGCTTGATGCCTTCGAGCGGGTTGGGAAAGTTCTGCTCGACGCAGTAGGTGAAGAGTTTCTCGTTGAGAAAGTGGTAGCCGCAGCCGGCCGTGTGGGTCATCAGGTGCCGGACAGTCGCCTGCGTGGTGGGCGCCCGCAGGACCGGCTCACGACCGTCGAAGTGGTCGAGCACCCGGAGCTCGCCGAACTCGGGCACGATCGACGAGACGGTCGCGTCCAGATCGACGCGCCCCTGCTCGACGAGCTGTAGCGCGGCGGTGGTCGCGACGGCCTTGGTCATCGACGCGTTGCGGAACATCGTGTCGGGCTTCGCATCCCCCGCCGCGCCTTGGTAGAGAACGCCGTCACGGCCGACCACCGTCGCGGCGACACCGTGCAGCGACCCGTCGGCGGTCACGCCGTTCAGAAGGTCGTCGATTCGCTCGAACCCCATCTCAAACTCCTCTGCTCTCCGCGATCTGCCAGCCATCGTCGCACGGCGTTTGCAAGTCCCACCCAATCCACTGTCAGCTACCGCGAACCGTCCTAAGCTGACGCCATGCGCGACCAGCGTCGGGCGAAGTGGTGGGCTCTCGCCAGACTGGCGGGCTGTTGCCTCCTGGCCGGACTGCTCGCGGCAGCGTTGATGTTCCCCTTTGTCGGCGGCGCGGGGACGGCACTGCTGCGCGTATCCGACTCGGCCACAGAGGAATCCACGCAGCTGCTCGAGGGTGAGGTGCCGATCGTGTCCACCATGGTGGACGCAGCAGGCACCCCCATCGCGTGGCTGTACGAGCAGCGCCGCTGGGTGGTGCCCAGCAATCGGATCGCCGACACGATGAAGCTGGCGATCCTCTCGATCGAGGACAAACGCTTCACCGAACACAACGGCGTCGATTGGCAGGGCACCCTGACCGGCCTGGCCGGGTATCTGCAGGGCTCCACCGCCACCAGGGGCGGGTCGACGATCGAGCAGCAGTACGTCAAGAACTTCAACCTCCTGGTCCGTGCGCAGACCGATGCGGACCGGCGCGCCGCCGTGGAGATCAGCCCGGCACGCAAACTGCGCGAGATCCGGGCAGCCCTGGCCCTGGACGCAGCCCTGCCCAAGGCGGAGATCCTGACCCGGTATCTCAACCTGGTGTCGTTCGGCACCGGCGCCTTCGGCGTTCAGGACGCCGCGAAGACCTACTTCGGCATCAACGCCGCTAACCTCAACTGGCAGCAGGCGGCACTACTGGCCGGGATGGTGCGCTCTCCCACGTCCCTGGACCCGTACATCAACCCCGATGCCGCGCTGGAACGGCGCAACGTGGTGCTCGACACCATGATCGAGAATCTGCCCGACCGGGCCGACGAACTCCGCGCCGCCAAGGCCGCACCGCTGGGCGTGCTGCGGCGGCCGGAACCGCTGCCGCAGGGCTGCATCGCCGCCGGTAACCGCGCGTTCTTCTGCGCCTACGCGATGCAGTACCTGGCCCGCGCCGGCCTCAGCAACGAGGACCTGGCACGCAACGGCTATTTGATCCGCACCACCCTCGACCCGAAGGTCCAGGACAGCGTCAAGAACGCCATCGACGAATTCGCCGACCCCACCGCCGTCGGCGTCGCCAGCGTGATGAGCGTGATCAGGCCCGGCCGCGACGCTCACCGCATCGTCGCGATGGCGGGCAACCGCACCTACGGGCTGGACCTCAACGCCGGGCAGACGGTGCAGCCGCAGCCGTTCTCCCTCGTCGGCGACGGCGCCGGCTCGATCTTCAAGATCTTCACCACGGCTGCGGCCCTGGAGATGGGGCTGGGCATCAACGCCACACTCGATGTGCCGCAGACGTTCCGGGGCACCGGCCTGGGCGACAGCAGCGAACCGGGGTGTCCGCCGAAAACCTGGTGTGTGAAGAACGCCGGCGGGTCGGCCGGCCAGATGAATGTGACCGATGCGCTGGCGAAATCTCCCAATACCGCGTTCGCGAAGCTGATCGCCCAGATCGGTGTCCCCCGCGCAGTCGACATGGCGGTCCGACTCGGGCTGCGGTCCTACGCCGAGCCTGGGTCCGCCCGCGCGTACGACCCCGGGACCAACGAGAGCATCGCCGACTTCGTCAAGCGGCAGAACCTCGGGTCGTTCACGCTCGGGCCGCTGGAGCTCAATGCGCTCGAGTTGAGCAACGTCGCCGCGACGCTCGCCTCGGGTGGCATGTGGTGTCCGCCCAGCCCGATCGAGAAGGTCATCGACCGCTATGGCGATGAGGTCGCCCTCGACACAGTGCCCTGCGAGCAGGTCGTCCCCGAGGGGCTCGCCAACACGATGGCCAACGCCTTGGGTGAGGACCACACCAGCGGAACCGCGACGAGTGCGGCGGGTTCGGTCGGATGGGATCTACCGATGTCGGGTAAGACCGGCACCACCGAGTCGCACCGGTCGTCGGGATTCCTCGGCTTCACCAACCAGTACGCCGCCGCGAGCTACATCTTCGACGACTCCCCGACGCCGTCCGGCCTGTGCTCGTACCCGCTGCGCCGGTGCAGCGACGGAAACCTCTACGGCGGAACTGCACCGGCCCTCACCTGGTACACGGCGATGAAACCGATCGCCGAGGACTTCGGTCCCGTGGTGATGCCGCCCACCGACCCGCGCTACGTCGACGGCGGCCCGGGCAGCGAGGTTCCCAGCGTGACCGGGCTGAAGCTCGATGCGGCGCGGAAGAAGTTGACGGACGCCGGTTTTCAGGTCGCGCCGGAGCCGACGCCGATCCCCAGCTACTCCTCGAGAGGCGCCGTCGTGGGGACGTCTCCACGGGGTAGGACCATCCCCGGTTCGATCATCACGATCAACACCAGCAGCGGGAACGCCCCGGCGCCGGTGTACCGG